>CAZTIF010000029.1:0-32405 GCA_964613635.1 uncultured Bifidobacterium sp.
GCGCCAGCAGCGAGGCCACCGCGAATGCGGCTGCGAAGTTGTATTCGTTGTAAAGGATCTCGACCTGCAGCGGCATCGTGTTGGTCTCGCCGCGGATGTGGCCGGACACGACCGACACCGCGCCGAACTCGCCCATCGCGCGCGCATTGCACAGGATCACGCCGTACAGCAGACCCCAGCGGATGTTCGGCAGCGTCACGTGCCAGAAGGTGCGCCAGCCGGAGGCGCCGAGCACCAGCGCGGCTTCCTCTTCCTCGTTGCCCTGCGACTGCATCAGCGGTATCAGCTCGCGCGCGACGAACGGGAAGGTCACGAACACCGTCGCCAGCACGATGCCCGGCACTGCGAACAGGATCTGTATGTCATGCTCCATCAGCCACGCGCCGAACCAGCCGTGCGAACCGAACAGCAGCACATAGATCAGGCCCGAGATCACCGGCGACACCGAGAAGGGCAGGTCGATCAGCGTCAGCAGCAGGCTCTTGCCGCGGAATTCAAATTTCGCGATCGCCCATGACGCGGCCACGCCGAACACCAGGTTGGCCGGCACCGCAATGGCGGCGACGGTCAGCGTCAGCTTGATCGCGTGCCACGCATCTTCTTCGGTGATCGCGATCAGGTAGGCTTCCCAGCCCTTCTTCAGCGCCTCGGTGAACACCACCGCCAGCGGCACCAGCAGGAACAGGAAGGCGAAGCCGAGCGCCACGGCGATCAGCAGCGCGCGCACCCAGGCCGGCTCGGACGTCGCCGCCGGCACATACGGCGGCTCGATGCGCGACGCCGGCGCGTGCGCGAGTGTCTTGGCAGCGGTACTCATTTGACCCCCTTGCCACCGCGCTTGCGCATCCACGCCTGCAGCAGGTTGATGGCGAACAGCATGACGAACGACGCGGACAGCATCACGACGGCGATCGCGGTCGCGCCCGCATAGTCGTATTGTTCAAGCTTGGTGATGATCAGCAGCGGCGTGATCTCGGACACCATCGGCATGTTGCCGGCAATGAAAATCACCGAGCCGTACTCGCCGAGCGCGCGTGCAAACGCGAGCGCAAAGCCGGTCAGCATGGCCGGCAGGATGGTCGGCAGGATCACGTGGACCACCGTCTGCAGGCGGCTCGCGCCGAGGCTGGCGGCGGCCTCCTCGAGCTCGCGCTCGGCTTCTTCCAGCACCGGCTGCACGGTGCGCACGACGAAGGGCAGCCCGATGAACACCAGCGCCACCGCCACGCCCAGCGGCGTGAATGCGACCTTCAATCCATACGGCTCGAGGAACTGGCCGATCCAGCCCTTGCCCGAATACAGCGCGGTCAGCGCGATGCCGGCGACGGCGGTCGGCAGCGCGAAGGGCAGGTCGATGAAGGCATCCAGCAGCCGCTTGAACGGAAAATCGTAGCGCACCAGCACCCATGCCAGCAGCGTGCCGAATACTGCGTTCACTGCGGCGGCGGCCAATGAAGCGCCGAAGCTCAGCTGGTAGGCCGCGACCACGCGCGGCGAACTGACCGTCGACCAGAACACGTTCCAGTCCATCGCCAGCGTGTTGATGATCAGTGCCGACAGCGGGATCAGCACCACCAGCGACAGGTAGAGCAGCGTGAAACCCAGCGACAGGTTGAACCCCGGCAGCACGCGGCCGATGCGGCCGGGATCGGGAAGGGGAAGGGTGGCTGAACTCATGGGCTTATTACTTTTTCGGCTAAAGATGTCGGATTGTTGTTCGAAAGCCTTATTTGTAGAACGAATTTTTCGGCATGTGGATAGACGGATTCCAAATAAGAGATTCTTTCAACATGCGCCCTGCGAAGCGGTGCGGTCGCGGCCACGGCCACGGCGGAGGCGTCGCAGCCAGTAGAGATCGGCCAGCTGCCAAAAGGCAGCCGGCCGGCATGCGGGAGGAAATGCCTGATGAGGCGAGGATGGAAACGAGGGGATTACTTGGCCAGGTAAATCTGGTCGAAAATGCCGCCGTCGGCGAAGTGGGCTTTCTGTGCCTTCGTCCAGCCACCGGCGACTTCATCGATGGTCAGCAGCTTGAGCTTCGGGAACTGACCCGCGTACTTTTTCGCGACCTTGTCGTTGGTCGGGCGGTAGTAGTTCTGCGCGGCGATCTCCTGCCCCTGTTCCGAGTACAGGAAATTCAGGTAGGCCTCGGCCGCCTTGCGCGTGCCGCGACGGTCGACCACCTTGTCAACGACGGCCACCGGCGGCTCGGCCAGCACGCTCAGCGACGGCGTGATGATCTCGACCTTGCCCGGACCGAGTTCCTTGATCGCCAGCAGCGCCTCGTTTTCCCAGGTGATCAGCACGTCGCCGATGCCGCGCTCGACGAAGGTAGTGGTCGCACCGCGCGCGCCGGAATCCAGCACCGGCACGTTCTTGTAGATCTTGCCGAGGAATTCCTGCGCGGTCTTGTCATTGCCGCCCGGCTGGCGCAGCGCGTAGCCCCAGGCTGCCAGGTGATTCCAGCGCGCGCCGCCGGAAGTCTTCGGGTTCGGCGTGATCACGGACACGCCGGCCTTGGCGAGATCGTTCCAGTCCTTGATGCCTTTCGGATTGCCCTTGCGGACCAGGAACACGATGGTCGAGGTATACGGCGAGCTGTTGTGCGGCAGGCGCTTCTGCCAATTCTTCGCGATCAGGCCGCGCTGCGCGATCTCGTCGATGTCATAGGCGAGCGCCAGCGTCACGACGTCGGCCGCCAGTCCGTCGATCACGGCACGCGCCTGCTTGCCGGAACCGCCGTGCGACTGCCTGAGCTTCGCGCTGTCGCCCGACTGGGCCTTCCAGTGCTCGGCAAAGGCCTTGTTGAAATCCTGGTACAGCTCGCGCGTCGGGTCGTACGACACGTTCAGCAGCGACACTTCGGCTGCCTGTGCAGGCAGCAGCGCCGCGGCGAGCAGCAGGGCGGCGGCAATCTTTTTCGTCAGCATGGGGTGGCTCCGGTCGGTTCAATGAAAGTGAAGCAAGCTTAGGGGCGGCCCTATCGAAGTGGAACGAATAAGTTTGCAGTTCGAAATGCGAAATCCGGATAAGGGCGCGCCGATGAACTCTGCGCGCCAGTCGGGGAAGCGTAAGGCAACGGGAATAAAATTGATATTTTGACCAGCAACACCGCTTTCCCGCGACCGCTCCGCCCGGCGGGGAAGTCTGCAACGGAGGTAAACAATGACGGATTTCAGCACCGGTCTCGAGCGCCGCGAAGTCAACCATGCGCCGCTGACGCCCATCGATTTCATCGCGCGTGCGGCCGAGGTCTATGGCGATCGCCTCGCGGTCGTCCATGGCGCGACGCGCCGCAACTGGCGCGAGACTTATGCGCGCACGCGCCGGCTCGGCAGTGCGCTCAACAGGCTCGGCATCGGCAAGGATGACACCGTCGCCGTGCTGCTGCCGAATACGCCGGAAATGGTCGAGTGCCATTTCGGCGTGCCGATGGCCGGTGCGGTGCTGAACACGATGAACACCCGTCTCGACCAGGCGACGCTGCTGTACATGCTGCGCCATGGCGAGGCGAAGGCGCTCATTGCCGACACCGAGTACCTAGACCTGGTCGAAGGCCTGCGCGATGCGCTGCCCGAGCTGATCCTGATCGGCGTGCAGGACAGCGAAGCCGGCATGCCAGCGGTACCGCCGGGCTGGACCGACTACGAGGCTCTGCTCGCCGATGGCGATCCCGAGTTCGCGTGGCAGCCGCCGGCCGACGAATGGGACGCGATCGCGCTGAACTACACGTCGGGCACGACCGGCGACCCGAAGGGCGTGGTCTACCACCACCGCGGCGCGACGCTGAATGCGATCTCCAACATCCTCGAATGGGACATGCCCAAGCATGCGGTCTACCTGTGGACGCTGCCGATGTTCCACTGCAACGGCTGGTGCTTCCCGTGGACGCTGGCCGCGCGCGCCGGCGTCAATGTCTGCCTGCGCAAATTCGATCCGCAGCAGGTGCTCGAACTGATCGCGAAGGAAAAGGTGAGCCACTACTGCGGCGCGCCGATCGTGCAGAGCGCGCTGGCGAATGCGCCGGCCGAGTGGCGCCGGGGCATCGCGCACAAGGTATCGACCATGGTCGCCGCCGCGCCGCCGTCGTCGGCGATGCTGGCGCAGATGACCGAGATGGGCTTCGACATCACGCACGTCTACGGCCTCACCGAGGTGTACGGCCCGGCCACTGTCTGCGCCAAGCAGGAAGACTGGGCTGCGCTCGACCTCGGTGCGCAGGCGCAGCTGAATGCGCGGCAGGGCGTGCGTTATCACCTGCAGAAGGGCGTGACCGTGATGAATCCGGAAACGATGCAGCCGGTGCCGGCCGACGGCGAGACCCTTGGCGAGATCATGTTCCGCGGGAATATCTGCATGAAGGGTTATCTGAAGAACCCGCGCGCGACCTCGGAATCCTTCAGGGGCGAGTGGTTCCACACCGGCGACCTCGCCGTGATGAATCCGGACGGCTACCTGCGCATCAAGGACCGCAGCAAGGACATCATCATCTCCGGCGGCGAAAACATCTCGAGCATCGAAGTCGAGGATGCGCTGTACCAGCATCCGGCGGTGGTCGCAGCGGCGGTGGTGGCCGCCCCGGACCCGAAGTGGGGCGAGGTGCCATGCGCGTTCGTGGAAGTGCGCAAGGGCGCGGAGCTGACGAAGGAAGACGTCGTCGCGCATTGCCGCAAGCTGCTGGCCGGCTTCAAGGTGCCGAAGATCGTCGTGTTCAAGGAGCTGCCGAAGACCTCGACCGGCAAGATCCAGAAGTTCATGCTGCGCGAGGAAGCCGGATCGGCAAAGGCGATCGACCAGGGATGAGGCCGCAGCGGGTGCTTGACTGTATCTCATTGGAGATACATAATTGCAGAAACGGAGGATATGATCATGGCCCAATCGACGATGCTGCACGTCCGGGTGGACGACGAAATCAAGACGCAAGCCAGCGAGGCATTGGCAGCCATGGGCCTGTCCGTGTCGGACGCCGTGCGCATCCTGCTCAAGCGCGTGGTGAACGACCAAGCCTTCCCCTTGGAGTTGAAGGTGCCCAACGCCCAGACTCGTGCAGCGATGGAAGAAGCGCGCGCCATTGCCAAAGCGAGCGCCGTCCGTTTTGCCTCTGGTGATGCCCTGATCGATGACCTCGAAAAAGCCCGCCAGCAGTAAGCGGGCAACACCGCCCAGGGCATGCGACTACACCAAGACCTTCCTCAAAGACTGGGAACGCCTCTCTCGTTCAGGCCGCTACGACCTGAAGCGTCTGAAAGAGGCGATGCTGCTGCTTATCGGCAATGACGCCCCGCTGGGGCCTGAATGGCTTGACCATCCGCTGAAGGGCGATTGGGCCGACCATCACGAGTGCCATATCGGCGGCGACTTCCTGCTCATCTACCGATTGGATGGCAACGCCATCATCTTTGTACGGGCGGGCACGCATTCGGAACTGTTCGAGGAATGAGCCACGGGCGTTGAGTCACTTGCCGGCTTCACCCAACCCGCCCGCCAGCGACTGCTGTCCAAGGTCTGATGTGGGAAGTGCCGTCATGAAAAAACGATCAATAATTTCAGCGGCACCATCAAGGGTGGCGAAACTTTACTTTTTCCCCGGCTGCATCTGCATCGCTGCAGCCGCGCCCATCGCCTCGGTCGTCAGGCGCGTCCAATTGTCGATGTCGGCCTTGCTCGGCGCGGTGGTCGGCACCTTGGTCTGTGCCAGTGCGGCGCTGAACTGTTTTTCAGTCGGCTTCTCGGGAAGCCTGGTGAAAAACTCGCCGCGCCATACATTGCACAGCGCCGCCTCGCGCACCAGCTTGTCCTTGTTGCCGGGCCAGCCCTTGCGCATTTCGTTCACCACCGCGTCGCGTCGCGCCTTGATCTCGGCGATCGGGGGTTTGGACTTCAGGCGCAGGCCGGCCTGCGTGTCATAAATTTCCGCGAACAGGCCGGCGATCTGTCCCATCACCTCGCCGAACTGCGGCGACGGCACGGTCAGCGACGAGTGCAGCAGCGAGACCGCCGAGCAGCGCAGTGCGGCGGTCTCGGTGGCGCTTTCCTGGGCCTGTGCCGCCTGCATTGCGCAGGCGGCGACGGCGGCAACGATGAGGGCGCGGGTCTTCATCTCAGCGGTTCACCAGATGCTTCGGCACCGACAGCGTCAGCAGCGCGCCGATCACCATGCCGCAAGCCAGCATGTAGACGCCGGCGTCGGTCGAGCCGGTCGCATCCTTCAGCAGGCCGACTGCGTACGGGCTGACAAAGCCGGACAGGTTGCCCAGCGAATTGATCAGCGCAATGCCGGCAGCCGCGCCGGTGCCGGCGAGGAAGGCCGTCGGCAGGCTCCAGAACAGCGGCAGCGTGGCCATGATGCCCGACAGGCCCAGCGTCAACGCAGCGATCGCCAGCACCGCATCCTTGGCCAGCACGACCGACAGCGTGAGACCGACGGCGCCGAGCAGGCCGGGGATGGCCACATGCCAGCGGCGCTCGCGGGTACGGTCGGCGCTCTTGGCCACGGCCAGCATGACAACCACCGACACGCCGTACGGAATCACCGAGATCATGCCGATGTCGAGCGGATCCTTGTAGCCCATCGCCTTGATGATGGTCGGCAGGAAGAACGACACGCCGTACAGGCCCATCACGTAGCTGAAATAAATCGCGGCGCACAGCCACACGCGGCCGGACGACATTACCTTGAAGACCGATTCCTCTTCCTTGTGCTCGCCGTCGGCGGCGATATTGCGGATCAGCAGGTCACGTTCTTCGGCCGTCAGCCATTTCGCGTCGGCGATGCGGTCCTGCAGCATCACGATCACGATCACGCCCAGCAGCACCGACGGCAGGCCTTCGAGCAGGAACATCCACTGCCAGCCGCTCCAGCCCATCGCGCCATCGGCGAATTTCATGATCGCGCCCGACAGCGGGCCGCCGATCACGCCGGCACCGGCAATGCCGGTCATGAACGTCGCGGTCATGCGGCCGCGGCGGTGCGACGGATACCAGTAGGTCAGGTACAGGATGATGCCGGGGAAGAAGCCGGCCTCGGCCACGCCGAGCAGGAAGCGCATCACGTAGAACATGGTCGGCGAAGTGACGAACATCATCGCCGCCGACAAAAAGCCCCAGGTGATCATGATGCGGCCGATCCACATCCGCGCGCCGACCTTGTGCAGGATGATGTTGCTCGGCACCTCGAAGAAGAAGTAGCCGATGAAGAAGATGCCGGCGCCGAGGCCGTACACGGTTTCGGAGAAGGCGAGCTGCTCGAGCATCTGCAGCTTCGCGAAGCCGACGTTGACGCGGTCGAGGTAGGCGACGATGTAGCAGATCAGCAGCAGCGGAATCAGCCGCCATGCAACCTTGCGGTAGGTCGCCTCTTCGAACGCGTCGTGCGCGCCCGCAAAGGATGTGGGAATGGCGCTCATGAGTCTCCTCTCTTACTCGGTATTTTTATGTTTTGTCATCGGCCCTTGTGGGGCCAGCGCGCGATTGTAGCCGATAGGCTCGGCGGGGCGGCGTTCTGACAGATAAAGGGGGCGTTTGTCCTATAATCTGCGGCCTGTCGCCCGATCCACCCTGTCTCGAACCGGAAATCCCATGCGAGTCTTCAATTTCAGCGCCGGCCCGGCCGCGCTGCCCGAACCCGTCTTGCGCCGCGCCGCCGAGGAAATGCTCGACTGGCACGGCAGCGGCACGTCGGTGATGGAGATGAGCCACCGCGGCAAGGAATTCGTCAGCATTGCGCAGAAGGCCGAGGCGGATTTCCGTGCGCTGCTCGCCGTGCCGGACAACTACAAGCTGCTGTTCCTGCAGGGCGGCGCGCTGGCGATGAATGCGCTGATCCCGATGAACCTGCTCGGCGACAAGACCTCGGCCGACTATGTGAACACCGGCGAATGGTCGAAGAAGTCGATTCAGGAAGCGGGCAAGTACTGCCGCGCGAATGTGATCGCATCGTCTGCAGACAGGAAGTTCACCTATGTGCCGCCGCAGTCTTCGTGGACGCCGGATCCTGACGCTGCCTATGTCCATGTCTGCACCAACGAGACCATCGGTGGCGTCGAATATTTCTGGGTGCCCGAGTCCGGCGATGTGCCGCTGGTGGCCGACATGTCGTCGCACATCCTGTCGCGCCCGATCGATGTGTCGCGCTATGGCGTGATCTACGGCGGCGCGCAGAAGAACATCGGCCCTGCCGGCCTGACCTTCGCGATCGTGCGCGACGACCTGCTCGACCGCGCGCTGCCGCTCACGCCGTCGGTGTTCCACTGGAAGGAACAGGCCGCGGCCGACTCGATGCTGAACACGCCGCCGACCTATGGCATCTACATCGCCGGCCTCGTGTTCGAATGGCTGCTCGAACAGGGTGGCCTGGCGGCGATCGAGCGGCACAACATCGCCAAGGCACGGCTGCTGTATGACCTGCTCGACGGCAGCGACTTCTACGCCAGCCCGATCGAACGCGACTGCCGCTCGCGGATGAACGTGCCTTTCTTCCTCGCCGACGAGCGCCTCAACGATGCCTTCCTGAAAGGCGCGCAAGAGAACGGCCTGGTACAGCTGAAGGGCCATCGCGTGGTCGGCGGCATGCGCGCATCGATCTACAACGCGATGCCGCTCGAAGGCGTGCAGGCGCTGGTTGCCTACATGAAGGAATTCGAGCGCACGCGCGCCTGAGCGCGCCGGGATTTAATCGGCGGTCCTTCAGTCCAATCCGGAAGCTTGCCCACGGCCATGCATGGTCGGGGGCAATTGTTCATCCCCTGTTCCGGAGAGACCATGCCGCCTGCCTATTCCTCACCCCTGCCGACCGAATCCGAGCCCAGCCTGCACGAAAGGCAGCGGCGCGAATTGCTTGACCTGCTCGAGCCGGCCGGGCGCAGGCCGGTGGCCGAGCTGTCCGGCATGAACGATGCCGAACGCTGCCGGTGGCTGTTCTGGAACCTGCATGAAAACCTCGACGAGCTGCGGCCGATGGAGCCGACGCTGCAGGCGCGCGTGACCAGCATGCAGTTCACCGTGATCGACGGCTACTCGCTGTCCGGCGGCCAGCTGGAGAAGCGGCTCGACCTCGCTTGCAAGTGGACACTGGAACTCGGCTATCCGGGCTATTCGGAATCGATCACGCATACGGTCGGCGACGGCTGGGCCAATCTGGTGGTCGCCGACAAGCCGCCGGCCTACCTGACGCTGGCCGGCGGCCAGCGCGCCTACCTCGATGCCGACCATGGCACCTATCCGAACCAGCTCTACCTCGAGGGCTGGGTCACCGATGCGGTCTGGCAGGAGATGCGCCAGCACCTGACCAATCCCAATCCCACCTGCCGCACTGATGTCGTCCTGCTTGACAACGTGCTGTTCCCGGTGAAAAGTGGCTTCGA
The DNA here is from genome assembly GCA_964613635.1 of uncultured Bifidobacterium sp. Lineage (GTDB taxonomy): Bacteria > Pseudomonadota > Gammaproteobacteria > Burkholderiales > Burkholderiaceae_D > Pernthalerella. The sequence goes on from CAZTIF010000029.1 coordinate 9,363, forward strand.
TTTCGTGCTCGGCCCGCCTGCGGCGATCGGCGTGATGAACCTCGAGTTCCGCGCGTTCTCGCATCCGACCGAGCGCCGGATGAGCCGGCGCGGCGAACCGCGCCGCAGGAGTTGACGGTAGTGCCGGCGCGTGGCCGCCGGCCGACCGACCCGACCAGGAGCCCGCATGCACCGCGCACCCGTGCCTTCGCCCGACGACGAGCCTTTCGAGGATGACGTGCCGCAACCGGTACCGCAGCAGGATCCGGTGCCGGACCCCAACCCGGAAGCGGGCTGTCAGCTTTCTTGCGCGCGCAGCCGCTGAACGCGCCGCAGGTACCAGACCAGCGCGATGCCGACCAGCCCGAGGCTGGCGCTGTTGCCGAGCCAGAAGCCGGCCGCGCCGCGCAGCATGTCCGGCGTGCCGCCGAGCACGTCGAAGCCGAGCAGGTAGCCGCCGCCCAGTCCCACGCCCCACAGCGCCACGGCATACATCAGCGTCGGCACGGTCGCGACCTTGTACGCGCGCAGCACGAAGGCCGCGCCCACTTGCACCGAGTCGAACAGCTGGTAGAAGCCGATGAAGAAGAACAGCGGCATCGCGGCGGCCGCGACGCTTGCATCCGGCGTGTACAGTCCGATGATCCACGCGCGCGCGAACCAGACCAGCGCGCCGAGGGCGACGGCCAGCACTGCGCCGAGGCGGATGCCGGCATCGCCGGCGGCGCGCGCGGCCTGCAGCCTGCCGGCGCCGATTTCCTGCGCCACCAGCGTGCCGGTGGCGCTGGCGATCGACAGCGGCAGCATGTACAGCACGGTGCCGAAGTTGGCCGTCACCTGGTGCGCAGCCAGCGTCTCGCTGCCCAGCCTGGCGATGAACAGCGCCATGAAGGTGAACGCGGTCACCTCGATCAGGTAGGACAGGCCCATCGGCACGCCCAGCCGCAGCAGCGCCGCCTGCGCCGGCCATGACGGACGGCCGAGGCCGTGGCCGAACAGGCTGAACGCGCGATACGCCTCGCCATGGCGCAGCACCAGCCAGCCGGCCAGCAGCGCCAGCCACGCGGCGATCGCGGTGGCCACTGCGCATCCCGGCGCGCCCAGCGCCGGCAGGCCGGCATAGCCGAACACGAACAGCGCATTCAGCGGTACCTTCAGCAACAGCAGCGCGCCGACCTGGATCGCCATCACCATGCGCGGCCGCGAGGTGGCGGTGTTCAGCGACGCATACACCCGAAAGCCCAGCGTCGCCGGCAGCGCCAGCACCTGCAGCGCGAGGTATTCGCGCACCTTGCCGGCCAGCGCCGGCGGCGCCTGCGCGATGTCGAGCAGGAAGTCTGGGAACAGCAGCAGCACGCTGCCGGCAATCGTCAGGAACAGCGCGAGCCAGACGCCTTGCCGCACTTCCGCGCCGATCGCGTCGAATTTTTTCGCGCCGTACAGCTGGCCGATCACGGGCGAGAGCGCCGCCATCACGCCCGACAGGCCGACGAAGATGCTGACGTAGACCGATGCGCCGAGGCCGAGCGCGGCGAGGTCGGTGGCCGAGTGGCGCGCGGTCATCATCGTGTCGGCCACGCCGTTCATGATGACGGCCAGCTGTCCGACCAGGATGGGCCACGCCAGCGAAGCGACCCGGGAGGTGAATGACGAGGCGGTGTGTGCGCTGTCGCGCAGGCTCATGGCGAGGCGCGGCGGAACAGCCGGAAAGATTCGTGGCGGTCGGAGGCGCGGCGGCCCTGCCAGAGCAGCGTCAGTCCGTCGCCGACCTTTTTCAGCTGCGCATCCTTGCGGCGCGGACGGTCTTCCTGCACCAGCAGGAATTCGCAGGACGCACCGTCGTCGCGCGCGAATTTGACGCGGCCGAGGTAGGCGAACGATGCGCGCTCGGCCGGGCCGAGGCCCTCGGTCTTCACGCAGCGGTAGTCTGCCGGCAGGTGCGCGCCGATCTGCTCGGCGACCGGCGCATAGCTCTGGCCGTAGTTCAGCCACGGCAGCCACAGCGTCATCAGCAGCAGCCAGCACAGCACCAGGCCGCCGGTCGACAGCACCACCGCGCGCCACAGCACCGGCGGGCGACGCCCGAGGCGCCATTGCAGCAGCAGGATCCAGCCGCAGCTGGCTGCCAGCGCGACGGCCAGCGCGAACGCATTGAATTCCGGCTGGAAGCCGGGTGCGAGCCGGAACGCCTTTTTCGCGAGCTGCGCCGGCCAGCCGGTCTGCTTCGCGATCCAGCCCAGCCACAGGAAGGCCGCGATCGCCGACAGCGTCATCACCGAGAACCAGTCGATCGCGTTGATCGCGCCGCGCTTGAGCGTGGGCAGGCCGAAGGTCGCGAGGATGGCCAGCGGCGGCAGCATCGACAATAGTTCGTAATGACGCGGGCCCGACGAGAACAGCGACAGCAGCAGCAATGCGGCGAGTCCGGCGCCCGGCAGCAGGATGTGCAGCGTGCGCTGCGAGCGCCACGCGTAGATTGCCCAGGCCGCGATCGGCCAGGCGGGCCAGCTGAACCAGAACAGGTTCTTCAGCAGGTAGCGCAGGCTGGCCTGGGTCGGCAGGTCGACGCGCTGCAGGCTTTCGCGCAGCCATGCGGCAGTGCCGGCGTCGCCGGCGAGGCCGTGGCGCGCGACCAGCCAGGCCAGCGGGATCAGCAACGCGACCGGCGCGGTGATGGCGAACAGCCGCCACAGCGCATGGCGGTAATTGAGCGCGGCCACGCCGCCGAACGTCAGCAGCAGCGCCAGCGGTATCACCCAGCCATGCGCGAGCGCGAGCAGCCCGAGCGCGACGCCAAGGCCGGCAGCGGCGCGATGGTTGGGGCGGTCAAGCAGGCAGGCGCCCGCATAGAAACTGGCCGCCACCAGCGACACATGCAGCGCCGGCGCGGCAGTCTCGTGGCTGCGCAGCAGCAGGCCGAGGCAGGCGACATAGATCAGCAGCGCGCCGTCCGCCAGCGTGCGGCCGTAGTCGAGCGCCGCGGGCTGGCCGCCGAACGCGAGCTTCAGCGGCTGGGCCTCGCCGCGGCGTCCGAGCACGTAGGCGGTGCGCCAGACCGACGCGGCGCCGATCGCGAAGAACACCAGCACGGCCAGCCGGGCGGCAAGCGCATCGCCGGCGATCCAGCCGAACAGCATGATCATCAGCGCGCCGGTCCAGTGCGCCAGCGGGCCTTCGGCCAGCATCGGCAGACCGACGATGTTCGGCGCGAGCCAGTCGGCCAGCGAGCCGTGCGCCATCGTCCACATGATGCCGAAGCCGGACGCGTCATCGGTCTTCCACGGATCGCGGCGGATGATGCCGGGCAGGATATACAGCAGGCACAGCGCAACCAGCCCCCAGCGCGGCAAGGCGAGCGTGGCGGCAGCGGGCAGGCGTACGGGTTTCATCCGGTGGGCGTGGGGCGAGGTGGGGTCGGGAGTGCGCGTATTTTGCCGTAATCAAAACAAAAATGCCGCTCCAGGCGGCATTTTTGACCGTGCGGGGCGAGAATCAGTCGCCGGCGGCCTGGGTCTTCGAACCGACCTTGCCGAACTTCTGGCGGAACTTGTCGACGCGACCGGCGGTGTCGACGATCTTGTGCTTGCCCGTGTAGAACGGGTGCGACTCGGACGACACTTCGATCTTCACCAGCGGGTAGTCCTTGCCTTCGAAGTTGATGGTCTCACGGGTCTGGATGGTCGAACGGGTGATGAACTTGAAGTCGCACGACAGGTCGTGCACGACAATTTCACGGTAGTTCGGGTGGATGCCTTCTTTCATTTCAATCTCACTATCGTTGGGTAGCCAATCGCCACTTCGTCGGTCCGTTCTGCTTCTTGACCCGGTTGACGGTCACTTGCCCGGTTAGGGGAACCGCGAATTATATAAGGAAATCAAGGCTCGGGGGAGGTCGCGGGTCATCCGGCGCCCACAAGACGCTGGATCCCGGCTTGCGCCGGGATGACGTTATCGAGGAACGACCGCCCCACGCCCTGGCTTGCAAGCCAGAGCGCTTCGGCAGGCGCAACGCATGCGTTGCGACCCTTGCAGGGCGCGCTGCGGCGAATACGCCGCAGCCGCTTCGCGAGCGTGCCGCATGCGGCACGAAACCCTCGCTACGCCCCCTGCCTCACCCCGGCGCAGGCCGGGATCCAGTGCCTTCATGCCAACGAGCAGGTCCGGCCGAATCAGCCCCCGCCGCGCCGCATCAGGTCGAAGAATTCCGCGTTGGTCTTCGTCGCCCTCATCTTGTCGAGGATGAACTCCATCGCCTCGATCTCGTCCATGCCGTACAGCAGCTTGCGCAGGATCCAGACCTTCTGCAGCACGTCCGGCTTGATCAGCAGTTCCTCGCGGCGGGTGCCCGACTTGTTGAGGTTGATCGCCGGGTAGACGCGCTTCTCGGCCAGGCGGCGCTCGAGGTGCACTTCCATGTTGCCGGTGCCCTTGAATTCCTCGAAGATCACGTCATCCATGCGGCTGCCGGTCTCGATCAGCGCAGTCGCGATGATGGTCAGCGAGCCGCCTTCCTCGATGTTGCGGGCCGCGCCGAAGAAACGCTTCGGACGCTGCAGCGCGTTCGCATCGACGCCGCCGGTCAGCACCTTGCCCGACGCCGGGATCACGGTGTTGTAGGCGCGCGCGAGGCGCGTGATCGAGTCGAGCAGGATGACGACATCCTTCTTCATCTCGACCAGGCGCTTGGCCTTCTCCAGCACCATCTCTGCGACCTGCACGTGGCGCGTGGCCGGTTCGTCGAAGGTGGAGGCGACCACTTCGCCGCGCACCGAGCGCTGCATCTCGGTCACTTCCTCGGGACGTTCGTCGATCAGCAGCACGATCAGCGTGATGTCCGGGTGATTCGCCGTGATCGCATGCGCAAGGTGCTGCAATATCACGGACTTGCCCGACTTCGGCGACGCCACCAGCAGGCCGCGCTGGCCCTTGCCGATCGGCGCGATCATGTCGATGATGCGGCCGGTAATGTTCTCTTCGCCGCGCATCTCGCGCTCGAGCAGCAGCGGCTGGTTCGGGTGCAGCGGCGTCAGGTTCTCGAACAGGATCTTGTGCTTCGACGCCTCCGGCGGCTCGCCGTTGACTTTGTCCACCTTGACCAGCGCGAAATAGCGTTCGCCATCTTTCGGCGTGCGCACCTCGCCTTCGATCGAGTCGCCGGTGTGCAGGTTGAAGCGGCGGATCTGCGACGGCGAGATGTAGATGTCATCGGTCGACGCCATGTAGCTCGCGTCCGGCGAGCGCAGGAAGCCGAAGCCGTCCGGCAGCACTTCGAGCACGCCGTCGCCGAAGATCTGTTCGCCGGACTTGGCGCGCTTCTTCAGGATCGCGAACATCAGTTCCTGCTTGCGCAGGCGGGCCGCATTCTCGATGTCGAGGCCGATGGCCATTTCGAGAAGGGCGGACACATGGAGTGCCTTGAGTTCAGAAAGATGCATGGTCTGGTCCCGTGTTGTACGGGCAAAAGGTGGGGGAGGGAACTGCGCTGGACTGGAAAGGTAAAAAGCACGGTGGCGCGGGCGCGCCACCGCTGCTGCAATGAATCAGAGGTTGCTGTCGATGAAGGACGTCAGCTGGCCCTTGGCCATCGCGCCGACCTTCTGCGCCGCCGGCACGCCGTTCTTGAACAGGATCAGCGTCGGGATGCCACGGATGCCGAACTTCGCCGGCACTGCCTGGTTCGCGTCCACGTCCATCTTCGCGATCTGCAGCTTGCCGTCGTATTCCTTCGCGACTTCCTCGAGGATCGGGGCGATCATCTTGCAGGGACCGCACCACTCGGCCCAGAAATCGACCAGCACGGGCTTGTCGGATTTGACCACGTCGGTCTCGAAGGAACTGTCGGAAATGTGTTTGATGTTGTCGCTCATGTTGTCCTCAGTGAGAGGTAAAAACCGGCCCGCGTTGTTCTTGGTTGATGACTCGGACTGCACTTCGCCTGCACTGTCAGGAACACATCGGGATGTGTCGCGCGTAATCGAATGGGATTTGCTGCAGGAGGAGGCGCGGCGGAAACTCTGTGTGAATCATAACCGATTTTTCCGGAAAGTGCGCCTTTGTGCGGAAGGGCTTGCGCGGTCGCATACAATGCCTTGCGAAAACCCCTTCCCCTACCGCACGCCCACCTTATGCCGCACATCGTACACAAGCTGCCGCCGGGTCCCGGCTTCTGGCGCGACGCGGCGCGCGCGCTGCTCGCCGAGGGCGCGCTGGCCGACTGCCTGGTGCTGGTGCCGACCTTCTCCCACATCGGGCTGCTGCGCGCGGCGCTGGCCGCCGAGCTGGGCGAGAGCTTCATCCCGCCGCAGATACGCACGCTCGATTCCTGGCTGGAGCAGCAGCCGCCCGATCCGCAGGCCGGGCCGCCGGCCACGTCCACCGAGCGGCTGATGGCGCTGTATGCGACCTTGCGCGAAACGGGCTGGCTGAAGAAGCTGTTCGCCGCGCGTCGCAACACCGACCTGCTGCCGCTGGCGCAGACCCTGCTCGGTCTGGCCGACGAGCTGACGGCTGCGCTGCTGCCGGCCGCGCTGGCGCAGCCGGAATATGTCGAGGACCGCTGGCAGGCGGCGCTGGCGCAGCTGTCGCCGCGCGCGGCGGCGCTGCTGTCGGATGAAGCGCAGCTGGTCTGGAAGCTGTGGCAGGTCGAACGTGACGAGCGCGACCCCGGCATGGCGCGGCACGCGGCGCTGCAGCGCACCGCCGAGTCTGCCGCGCATCCGTTGTTCTGGTGCTCGCCGTGGCAGCCGGATGCGCTCGAAGAGGCTTTCCTCGCCACTTGGGCCGAATCGCAGCCGGTGCGGCGGCTGCAGCTCGACTGGTCGGCCGCGACGCTGCCGGCGGCGTTCGCACTGGCCTGGCCCGAATCGCTCGATGAGGACGGGCCGCGCGCCGACGCGCCGGTGGCCCTGCCGTCCGGCGTCTGGCTGCACGAGGCTTCCGGCATGGAGAGCGAGGCGCAGATGGCGGCGCAGGCGATCGTCGACTGGATCGCCGCCGGTCGCCAGCGCATCGCCGTGATTCCGCAGGACCGGGTGGTCGCGCGTCGATTGCGTGCGCTGCTCGAGCGCGCGCAGGTGGTGGTGTCCGACGAGACCGGCTGGAAGCTCTCCACCACGCGCGCGGCGGCCGTGCTGCATGCGTGGATAGAACTGGCCGGTTCGGGCGGGGATGTCAGCCGCCTGCTCGATTTCCTGAAGTCGCCTTTCATCAGCCACGATGCGCTGGCCGAGCCGGTGCAGCGCGGCGCGATGGAAGCGGCACTGGTAGCCGCCGGCCCCGCCGCCGGTTGGGACGCGCTGGCGGGCGCGCTCGCTGCGCAGGCGCCGGCGCGCGCGCTGGTCGAGGCGATCGCGCGCGAGGCAGGCCGTCATCGCGCGGCGCGTCCGGTCGGCGCCTGGGTCGAGGACACCGTCGCGGCCTTCGGCGCGCTCGGCTGTGCCGACGCCCTTGCCGCCGACAAGGCCGGCGCGCAGGTGATGGACATGCTGGCGCGGCTTGCGCGCGACTGCGAGCTGCTCGAGCAGCGCTTCACGCTGTCCGAATGGCGCGTGCTCATCGACCTGCAAATGGAGCAGACCGTCTTCACCGCGCCGCGCGAGGACCGGCGCGTGATGATGGTGCCGCTGAACGGCAGCACGCTGCGCGAGTTCGATGCGGCCATCGTGGTCGGCGCCGACGCCGAGCACCTGCCTTCGCGGCCGTCCGAGCAGCTGTTCTTCGCGAACGCGGTGCGGCGCGAGCTGGGCCTGGAAACGCGCGAGAGCCGCCAGCGCCAGCAGCTGCGCGAGTTTGCGTCGCTGCTGCTGGGCTGCCCGGAGGTCGTGCTGTCGTGGCAGGCCCGCCGTGATGGCGAGGACGTCAAGCCGAGCGCGTGGATACAGCGGCTCGAGCTGGTGCTGGAATCGGCCGGCGCCGGCGCGCTGCCGCGCCGTCGGCCGCAGCTGCACAGTGCATGGCTGTTGGCCGAGCCGCAGGCCATGCCGTCGCCGGCGGCGCCGGCGCTGTTGCCGGAGCGGCTGTCCGCCAGCGGCTACAACAGCCTGTTCGCCTGTCCCTACCAATTCTTCGCTTCGCGCATGCTCGGGCTGAGCGCGCCCGACGAGGTCACCGAGCTGCCCGAGCGGCGCGACTACGGCGACTGGCTGCACCGGATACTGAAGCGCTATCACGACGCGCTGCACGAACAGACCACGCCGCCGGCGCAGCGCCTCGCGCTGATGCTGGCGATCTCCGACGAGGTCTTCGCAGCCGAGACCGCGCGCAATCCGGCCGCGCTGGGATTCCGGGCGCGCTGGCTGTCGCGCTGCGACGAGTATGTCAGCTGGGCCAACCGGCACGAGTCCGAAGGCTGGCGCTTTGCGTTCGGCGAGGAATGGAAGGAGAAGCCGCTGGGCGCGGAAGGCGTCGGCGTGCGCCTGGTCGGGCAGGTCGACCGCATCGACCGCAATGCCGCCGGCGAGCTGATGGTGATCGATTACAAGGCCACGCGGGTCCCGTCGCTGCGCTCGAAGCTCAAGGGCCATGAGGACCAGCAGCTGCCGTTCTATGCGCTGCTGCTCGACCCGGCGCCGGTGCGCGCCGCCTACGTGGCGGTCGATGACGATCCGTGGGCGTCGCTCGAGCCCGACAATCTCGACGAATGGCGCAGCGCGCTGCAGGCGCAGCTGGGCGCGAACCTGCAGGCCATTGCACAAGGCGCCGGCCTGCCCGCCTACGGCAGCGGCAACAGCTGCAAGTGGTGCAGCATGCGCGGCCTGTGCCGCAAGGGGAGCTGGTGATGACGCAGGCCGACCAGTTGTTCGCCGACGGACGCGCGGTCGACGCGCACGAGTTCGTCCGCATCGCCTGCGACCCGGCGCGCTCGGTGACGGTCGAGGCCTGCGCCGGCAGCGGCAAGACCTGGCTGCTGGTGTCGCGCATGCTGCGGCTGCTGCTCGAGGGCGCGGAGCCGGCCGAGCTGCTGGCCATCACGTTCACGCGCAAGGCCGCCGGCGAGATGCGTGAGCGCCTGCTGCTGCTGCTGCGGCAGCTGGCGCTGGAGCCGGACGATGGCAAGGTGCTCGACGAGCTGCAGATGCGCGGGCTGCCTGCTGCGCGCGCGGCGCAGCTGCTGCCGGCGGCGCGCGGGCTGTATGCGCGCGTGCTGGCCAGCCCGCACGGGCTCGCGGTCGACACCTTCCACAGCTGGTTCATCCGGCTGCTGCAGGTCGCGCCGCTGGCGTCCGGCGTGCCGCACGGCTTCGGGCTCGAAGAGAGCACCGGCGAGATCGTCGATGCCGCATGGCTGCGCTTCATGCAGTCGATGAACCATGCCGACCACGCCGAGCTGCGCGACGCGCTGATGACGGTCTACCGGGTTGCCGGCGACTGGAGCGGCAGGGAACTGGTCGAGGCCTTCCTCGACAAGCGCGCCGAATGGATCATCGCGAACCTGCACGGCAACCCGCTGCAGGAGCTGATCGAACGCTGCGGCGAGGACGGCGAGCGCGACGCGCGCCTCGCGCTGTGGGAAGACGCGCCGCTGGTGGCGCGGATCATGCGCATCGCGCCCATGCTGGGCGCCGGCACCGCGACGCAGAAGAATCTTGCGAACAGCATCGAGAAGGCGATCACGGCCGGCGCCAGCCTTGCGGCCTTTGACCTGTTGTGTACGGGTTTCCTCACGCAGGCCGGCGCGTCGCGCTCGTCCAAGCCTTCGGTGCCGCAGCGCTCCGCGCTGTCGGATGACGATATCGCGCTGTTCGAATCCGACTACCCGGCGCTCGGGGAGGAACTGCTGCAACGGCGCGCACGCGGCGCCGAACTGATCGTGCGCCAGCTGAACGAGGCAATGTTCCGTATCGGCGCGGCCGTGATCGATCATTACGAAGCGATCAAGGCGGACCGGCGCAAGATGGATTTCGCCGACCTCGAGCTGCATGCATGGAAGCTGCTGACCAGCGATGAGCATGCGGCCTATTTGCATGCGCGCATCGACGCGCGCTACCGGCATATCCTGATCGATGAATTCCAGGACACCAACCCGCTGCAGTGGCATGTCGTGCGCGCCTGGCTCGACGCCTACGATGGCGACGGGCAGCGCCCGAGCGTCTTCATCGTCGGCGATCCGAAGCAGTCGATCTACCGTTTCCGCCGCGCCGAGCCGCGCGTGTTCGAGGCGGCGCGCGAGATGCTGACGCAGTCGGGCGCATCCGACCTGCGCACCAGCGTCACGCGCCGCAACGGCCGCACGATCGTGCAGGTGCTGAATGACGCGATGCGCGCGAACCGCTTGTACAGCCCGCAGGGAACGCTGTCCGACGTCGATGGCGTCGTCTGGCGATTGCCGCTGGTGACGACCGTCGCGGACGGCGCGCCGGCGACGGAGGCCGGGTTTGCGCTGCGCGATCCGCTGCAGTCGCCTGCGGTCGAGCAGGAAGACCGCCGCCGGCAGCAGGAGGGCGAGCTGGTCGGCCATGCGCTGCATCATGCGCGCGCGCATTTCCGCAAGGCCGATGGCACGCTGCGCTGGGCCGACATGATGATCCTGGTGCGCAGCCGCACCCACCTGCTCGCGTATGAGCGCGGGCTGCGCGCGGTCGGCGTGCCGTTCGTGTCGAGCCGTGCCGGCGGGCTGCTCGACACGCTCGAAGCGAGCGACCTCGGCGCGCTGCTGCGCTGGCTGACGATGCCGGCCGATGATCTCGCGCTTGCGCAGGTGCTGAAGTCGCCGATCGCAGGCGCATGCGATGACGACCTGATGCTGCTTGCGCGCGGCGACGGCAGCTGGTGGCAAAGGCTGCAGCAGCATGTCCAGGACGGCGTTGCATCGCCGGCACTGGTGCGCGTGCAGGGATTGCTGTCCGGCTGGCTGGCGGCGTCGCACTACCTGCCGGTGCATGACCTGCTCGACCGCGTGCTGCACGAGGGAGATCTCGCGCACCGCTATGCGGTGGCCGCGCCTGTCGAGACGCGCCTGCAGGTGCTCGGCAACCTCGATGCCTTCCTCGGCCTCGCACTCGAACTGGACGCCGGCCGTTACCCGAGCATCGCGCGCTTTCTGGAGCACCTGCGGCGCAAGCAGCGCGGCAGCGAACAGGAAGCGCCGGACGAGGCCGACATCGATGCCGAGCTCGACGCCGTGCGCATCATGACCGTGCACGGCGCGAAGGGGCTGGAGGCCGAGGTGGTCGCGGTCATGGGCGCGAACCACAGCGATGCCGGCAAGGACAAGGCCGGCGTGCTGTGCGAGTGGCCGCAGGACGAGGTCGCGCCGCTTCATTTTTCGGTGTTCGGGAAAATGTCCGAGCGCGGCGTCTCGCGTGCCGACCTGTTCGAACAGGAAGAGGCTTTCCGCCTGCAGGAGAACTGGAATCTGCTGTACGTCGCGGCGACGCGCGCGAAGCAGGTGCTCGTGATCAGTGGCGTGCATGACGAACGCAGCAAGAACGGCGCGCAGCCGGGCGTGCAGCCCGGCAGCTGGTATGAGCGCCTGCTGTCGGTGCCGGAGTTCACGCCGGACAGCGCGCCGTCCGCGCAAGGGGGCGGCGACGCCGGATTCGAGCTGACGTCGTTCCGGCCGCCGGCGTTGCCGCCGCCGCCGCGCGAAGCCGACACCGACAATGCCGCCACGCTCGAAGGCAAGCGCCTGCACGCGCTGATGGAGCGCGTGACCAATCCGGGCCTGTGGCCGGTCACGCTGCCGCCGGTGGCCGTGGTCGCGCGCTGGCTCGGCTGCGCCGAGGACGAGGCAGCGACTGCCTGCGCGCAGGCCGGGCGCATCCTGTCGCAGCCGTCGCTGGCCCGCTTCTTCGACCCGGACGCCTACACGTTTGCGCGCAACGAGATGGAGCTCGTGCATCGCGGCGAGCTGATGCGCATCGACCGGCTGGTGATCTTCGACGACGAATTATGGATACTTGATTACAAGCGCAACTTGTATGAATGGCAGCAGGCCGGCTACCAGCAGCAGCTGGCGCGCTACCGTGAAGCCTGCACGGACCTGTTCCCCGGCAAGGCAATCCGCGCCGCGCTGATCACGGTCGACGGGCAGTTGTGGACTGACGATGATGATGCAGCGATGCCGCAGGCCGGAATTGCCGGAAACGCATGATGTCGGAATCCGTGGCGCAGATTGCACCGCGTGGTCTGTCAGCCGACATCTGTATTGACGGAAATTCCGGGCCACGACTATAGTGCCGCATGGTCTTCGATTTCACTTCCCTGCAGGACAAAGTCAGGCAGCTGGTCGATCTCACTCATCTGCTGCGCGGCGAGAATGCCGAGCTGCGGGGCGAGCTCGCATCGCTGCAGGCCGAGAATGCGCGCCTGGCGGAGCGCATGCAGGAGGCGCACGAGCGCGTGTCCAGGCTGATCGCTTCACTGCCGGCCGAGGCCGTCGATCGCGAGGCCGCATGACGACCATCGACGTGACCATCATGGGCCAGCCCTATCGGTTGGCCTGCAAGGAAGGTGAAGAGCTGGCGCTGAAGCAGGCGGTCGCTTACCTCGACGAGCGCATGGGCGCTATCCGCGACGCCGGCAAGGTGAAGGGCACCGACCGCATCGCGGTGATGGCCGCGCTGGGCATCGCTGCCGACTTCCTCGCTTCGCGCTCGGCGGACGGCCCGTTTGCCGACATGCCGGTGGCTGAAGTGCGCGAGAAGATTACCGCGATGCACTCGCTGCTTGACGCCGCGCTCGCGCCGCAGGAGCGGCTGTTCTGAGCGCGCTGCCGCAGCGACGCTGCGGCTCTCTCCGAAGCGGTTTGCGTGACGACGAAATCCGTTGACATGGACCGTGTTTGGGGTAGACTTCCCTCTCCTGCCGTGTACGCGTTTGCCATATATTCCTTGAACCATTTACGCGCATTGGCTGCGGGATTCGTTTAGTAGGCGTGAACGTCGCTAGTCCGACGATCCCAATATTGAACTACTGTGGCCACCTTGAACCAAATCGGTTCGGGATGCCGGCACAGCGGCACAGGCGGGACTAACTTCAGGCGGTTGCAGATTCATCTGCAGCCGCTTTTTCATTGGGGCTTCCCGAATGCTACGCGCACGGCTCTGCATTCGCCTGTCATCCATGCGCAGGCGAGATATCACTCAGTGCCTTGATCGCTCGTCCCAGCCATTCATTCAGCAGTTCTCCGGCACGCTGGTCATCGACGCAACCGTCCTGCCATTCCGGGCAGTGGTCGACGATCGTGGCGATCGTCAGGTACAGGGATTCGAGGATATCCATCTGGCGCATCACGTCCGGATGCGTTGGCTTCCCGCCGCTGGCACTGACGGCGGCGGCGGACTGATGACGCATGCCGGTGGCCATCGTCATGCGCGCTGCTGAGGGCGTCCAGCGCGCCGCGATTTCCTGTTCAACCTGTCGGATGGCTGCCCTTAGCATGTCTTCCTTGGTCGGCTTGTGCGCATCGCTCATCGTTCCTCCTTCCATGGTTCGGCTTTTCCCGTTGTGCCGTATTCCTTTTTTTATCAACGCCGGAAAATCGCCGGCGTGTCAATAGTAAAATTTCCATAACCAATTTCGCGGCCGGCCTTCGCCATTGGGCCACTCCCCGCCACACCTGCGCATGCCAGAACGCCTGTCCGATGCCACCCGCCTGACCACGGATGAACTGGTCGAACTGTCGACGCTGGCAGCCGAGACCCTGGATCCCGTGCTGGCGACGGTCTGCTGGCTGGGCGCAAAGCGGCGTCGGCAAAAAAGTCGCGACGCCATACTCGCGCCGCTGGCCAGTGCGGGGCTGCAGCCGATCGAATGGTGGGAGCAGGCGTTGCAGGCGAGCCGGCAGATCCGCAAGACAAGCAGCGGAAACCATCACCTCTACGTCGTGCTGCTCGATGGCTATGCGGCGGGATCGCGTTATGGCCTGTACGTCGGCGAATCGCGCTACACACCGGAACGGCGCTTCGAGCACCACAAGGGCGGCCGGCATGCGTCACGTCATGTGCTTCGCAAGGGACTCTGCTTGCTGCCTGAACTCTACCGGCATCTGAATCCGCTCAGCCGTGCAGAGGCCAAGGCGCTCGAGCCCCGGCTCGCCGAAGCCTTCAGGCAGGTGGGTATCCGTACCGAAGGCGGGCACTGAGCGCCTGTCTCGCGGTACCGCTTCGTGTCGCCCATCGTGCAGTAGCCTCTACAATAGCGCGCACTGATTATCGAAACGGGCAAAAATTCGTATGCGTTACTGGCTGATGAAATCCGAGCCCGACGAGGCCGGCATCGACGATGCGCTGGCCGCAAAACAGAAAGGCCTGCCGTGGACCGGCGTGCGCAACTACCAGGCGCGCAACTTCATGCGCGACCAGATGCAGGTTGGCGACGGCGTGCTGTTCTATCACTCGAGCTGCGCGGAGCCGGGCATTGCCGGCATCGCGGAAGTCGCCAGCGGCTGCTATCCCGATCCGACGCAGTTCGATCCGACCAGTCCTTATCACGATCCGAAGTCGACGCCGGAAAATCCGCGCTGGCTGCTGGTCGACGTGCGGGCAGTGCGCAAGACGCGGCTGATCTCGCTGCCCGAGCTGCGCTCGCATCCGGAACTCGACGACATGGTGATACTGCGGCGCGGGAACCGGCTGTCGATCACGCCGGTGTCGTCGTCCGAATGGGACTTCATCGTCAACCGCCTCGCGAAGGGCGGCTGATGGAAATGATGCTGATGGCCGGGCTGCTCGCGCTCGGCGTTTTCACCGGCTTCTCGGCCGGCCTGCTCGGTGTCGGCGGCGGCATGCTGACGGTGCCTTTCATCACGATGCTGCTGTCGGCGCGCCACTTTCCCGACGCGCTGGTGGTGCATGTCGCGATCGCGACGTCGCTGTCCATCATCCTGTTCACGTCGATGTCGTCGCTGCGCGCGCATCACCAGCATGGCGCGGTGCTGTGGCCGGTGGTGCGGCAGTTCGCGCCGGGCATCCTGATCGGTTCGTGGATGGGGCCATGGGTCGGCGCGCAATTGTCGTCCACCGCGCTGGCGCTGTTCTTCGGCCTGTTCATCAGCTTTTCGGCGACGCAGATGCTGCTCGACCGCAAGCCGAAGCCAACGCGCGAACTGCCGAAGCTGCCGGGCATGGTGGGCGTCAGCCTCGTGATCGGCACGCTGTCGGGACTGGTCGGCGCAGGCGGCGGCTTCATCTCGGTGCCGTTCATGACCTGGTGTAACGTCCGCATCCACAATGCGGTCGCCACCAGCGCCGCGATCGGTTTCCCGATTGCGCTCGCGGCCACGCTGTCGAACATCTATTTCGGCCTGCAGGAACCGGGGCTGCCCGAAGGCACGCTGGGCTTCCTCTACCTGCCCGCGCTCGGGCTGGTATCGATCGGGGCGGTGCTGACCGCGCCGGTCGGCGCGCGCGTTGCGCATTCGCTGGACGTGCGGAGCCTCAAGCGCGTGTATGCGCTGATGCTTTACGGACTGGCAGCCTACATGCTGTACAAGGGGCTGCGTTAAGCTCACTCACGCAGCGAAGCGCTCCCTCAGCAGGTTTTTTTGCACCTTGCCCATCGTGTTGCGCGGCAGTTCGTCGACCACGTGTACGCGCTTGGGCACCTTGAAGTTCGCGATCTTCGACTTCAGCGCCGCGATGATGTCGGACTCGGCGACAGTCGCGCCGCCGCGCGGCACCACCACCGCCGTCACCGCTTCGCCGAAGTCCGGATGCGGCACGCCGATCACGGCAGACTCGAGCACGCCGTCCATCTCGTCGATCACGCTCTCGATTTCCTTCGGATAGACGTTGTAGCCGCCGGAGATGATCAGGTCCTTGCTGCGGCCGACGATGGACAGGTAGCCGTCGGCGTCGAAGCGGCCGACGTCACCGGTGCGGAAGTAGCCGTCGGCGGTGAATTCCTCCGCCGTCTTCTCCGGCATCTGCCAGTAGCCTTTGAACACGTTCGGGCCCTTCACCTGGATGTCGCCGATCTCGCCGCTCGCGCAGGGCTGGCCGGCGCTGTCGACCACGCGCACCGACACGCCGGGCAGCGCCGGGCCGACGGTGCCGGCGCGGCGCTCGCCGTCATACGGGTTCGAGGTCAGCATCGCCGTCTCGCTCATGCCGTAGCGCTCGAGTATCGTGTGGCCGGTGCGCTCCGCAAACTGCGTGAAGGTCTCGGTCAGCAGCGGCGCCGAGCCGGACACGAACAGCCGGATCTTGCTGCTGCATTCGCGCGTGAACGCCGGATCGGACAGCAGCCGCACGTAGTAGGTCGGCACGCCCATGAACACGGTGCTGCGCGGCAGCTGGCGGATCACTTCCGCGCTGTCGAACTTCGACAGGAAGATCGTCTTGCTGCCGCTGTACAGCGCGCCATGCGCGGCGACGAACAGGCCGTGGATGTGGAACAGCGGCAGCGCATGCAGCAGCACGTCGCCCGGCTGCCATTGCCATGCGTCGTGCAGCACCTTGATGTTGGACGCGAGGTTGCCGTGCGTGAGCATCGCGCCCTTGCTGCGGCCGGTGGTGCCTGAGGTGTACAGGATGGCCGCGAGATCGTCGGCGTCGCGCTGTACGGTGTCGAACTCGTCGGCGAAATGCACGGCGCGCGACAGCAGCGAGCCGCTGTTGCGGCCGTCGCGCGGTTCGTCCAGCGTGAACACATGGTCGACGCCGGACTTGAATGCGATCTGCGTGACCCAGCCGAAATTCCCCGGCGTACAGACCACCACCGACGGTGACGCGTTGTCGATGAAGTAGCCGATCTCGGCCGCACGATAGGCGGTGTTCAGCGGCAGGTAGACGAAGCCGGCGCGCACGGTCGCGAGGTAGAGCATCAGCGCTTCCGGCGACTTCTCGACCTGCGCGGCGACACGCGCGCCGGCCGGCAGCTTCAGGCTGGCCAGCAGGTTCGCGATCTTCGCGCTGCCGCGCTCGAGGTCGCGCCAGCTGTAGTAGTGGCCGTCGGCAGTCTCCAGCCAGCAGTCGTCGAGGTCTTGCGGGAAACGCGAGCGGAACAGGGCGTACAGGTTGGC
The DNA here is from genome assembly GCA_964613635.1 of uncultured Bifidobacterium sp. Lineage (GTDB taxonomy): Bacteria > Pseudomonadota > Gammaproteobacteria > Burkholderiales > Burkholderiaceae_D > Pernthalerella. Next base: position 26,305 of record CAZTIF010000029.1, read on the forward strand.
GTTCATGTCAGCGGTGTCGTCAGGAGTTGTTCGCGGTTTTTTTCTTGTAGGCGACCAGCAGCAGCGCGATGCCGAGCGCCACCATCGGCAGCGACAGCATCTGTCCGGCGGAGATCGTCCAGCCGCCCAGGCCGACTTCATAGTCCGGCGTGCGGAAGTATTCGGTGAAGAAGCGCGCCAAGCCATAGCCGGCGGCGAACAATCCGCTGACCGCGAGATAGGGACGCGGCTTGCGCGCGAACAGCCACATCACGAAGAACAGCAGTACGCCGTCGACCAGCGCCTGGTAGATCGGCGATGGGTGGCGCGGCAATGCATCCACGTTCGGCCACACCATCGCCCACGGCAGCGTCGCGTCGGCCACGCGGCCGGGCAGTTCGGCGTTGATGAAATTGCCGATGCGGCCGAATGCATAGCCGAGCGGCACCAGCGGCGCGATCAGGTCCATCACGTCCATCCAGCGACGCCCGTGCCGGCGCGCCCACAGCGCCATCGCCAGCAGCACGCCGAGGAAGCCGCCGTGGAAGGACATGCCGCCCTTCCAGACCGCGAAGATCTCCGCCGGGCTGGCGAGGTAATAGGTCGGGTGATAGAACAGCACCTCGCCGAGGCGCCCGCCGAGCACGACGCCGAGCATGCCGTAGAACAGCATGTCCTCGATGTGCTCCGCCTTCCAGCCGGCCGCCGCAATATGCGGCTGGCGCACGCGCACGCGGCCGAGCACGATCATCTGCGCGAACGCGGCCAGGTACATCAGGCCATACCAGCGCACGGCGAGGGGGCCGATCGCGAATGCGACCGGGTCGGGCATCGGGTGGATCAGCATCTAGCGTTTCTTTCGCAGCAGTTTGATGAAGGCGGACAGCACCGGCGACGCATTGTCGCGCCGCCACGCGAGCCCGAATTCGACCTTCGGCGAGGCTTCCCGCAGCGCGCGGTACTGCACGCCGGGCCGCTTCAGATTGGACACGGATTGTGGCACAAGCGCGATGCCCATGCCGGCCGAAACGAGGCTGACGATGGTCTGCATCTGGATTGCTTCCTGGCCGATGCGCGGCGCGATGCCAGCGTCGTGGAAGCAGCTGAAGATCAGGTCCTGGAAGCGCGGCCCGATCCGGCGCGGGAAGATCACCAGCGGCTCGTCGGCCAGCTGCTTCAGCGACACCTTGCGATGCCGCGCGTGCGGGCTGTGCTCGGGCAGCGCAAGCACCAGCGGCTCGGACAGCAGCGGCAGGTAATCGATCTCGCGCAGCATCGGATCCGGCAGCGGCGCGATCACGATGCCGGCATCGATGCTGCCTTCAGCCAGCATCTCGAGCTGTATGTCGGTCGTGGCTTCCTGCAGCGAGACCTGCACCGCAGGATAAGCGGCGGAGAACTCGCGCAACGCGTCCGGCAGCAGGTTGTAGTCGGCGATCGATACAAACGCGAGCGACAGCGTGCCGCTTTCGCCGGCGGCCGCGCGCTGCGCCAGCGCCGGCAGCGCCTCGGCTTGCCGCAGCAGCCGGCGCGCTTCCGGCAGCAGCGCGTCGCCGGCGGCGGTCAGCGCCACCGAGCGCCGGGTGCGTTCGAACAGGGCGGCGCCGAGCTGCGCCTCGAGCGCCTGTATCGTCTGCGACAGCGGCGGCTGCGTCATGTGCAGCCGCTGCGCGGCACGCCCGAAGTGCATTTCTTCGGCCACGGCGACGAAGTACCGCAGCTGGCGCAGCTCAATGTTCACTTTGATTCACGGAAGATATCAATAACGGTGAAATCATATATTTGACTCCGACTTCCGGGCAAGGCATGGTTACGGTCTTCATTCAACCAGCCAGCAGATGGGAGACGCCATGGCCGCCAACGATCGCTCGAAGCACATTACCGAAGGGGTTGCCCGCAGCCCGAACCGCGCGATGTATTACGCGATGGGTTACAAGAAGGAAGATTTCAGCAACCCGATGATCGGCATCGCCAACGGCCACTCGACCATCACGCCGTGCAACTCCGGCCTGCAGAAGCTGGCGGACGTCGCGATCGCCGCGACCCGCGCATCGGGCGCGAACCCGCAGGTGTTCGGCACGCCGACCATCTCCGACGGCATGTCGATGGGCACCGAGGGCATGAAGTACTCGCTGATCTCGCGTGAAGTGATCGCGGACTGCATCGAGACCTGCGTGCAGGGCCAGTGGATGGATGGCGTCGTCGTCATCGGCGGCTGCGACAAGAACATGCCGGGCGGGATGATCGCGCTGGCGCGCATCAACGTGCCGGGCATCTATGTCTACGGCGGCACCATCAAGGCCGGCAAGTGGAAGGGCACCGACCTGAACATCGTGTCGGCCTTCGAGGCCGTCGGCCAGTTCACCGCCGGCCAGATGTCGCAGGAAGATTTCGACGGCATCGAGAAGAATGCGTGCCCGTCGACCGGCTCCTGCGGCGGCATGTACACCGCCAACACCATGTCGTCGTCGTTCGAGGCGCTTGGCATGTCGCTGCTGTATTCGTCGACGATGGCCAACCCGGATGAAGAGAAGGTGCGTTCGGCCGAGGAATCGGCACGCGTGCTGGTGCAGGCGGTCCGCAACAACCTGAAGCCGCGCGACATCATCACCCGCAAGTCGATCGAGAACGCAGTCGCCCTGATCATGGCGACCGGCGGCTCGACCAACGCGGTGCTGCACTACCTCGCGATCGCGCACGCGGCGCAGGTCGACTGGACCATTGACGATGTCGAGCGCATGCGCAAGAAGGTGCCGGTCATCTGCAACATGAAGCCGTCCGGCCAATACCTGGCGACCGACCTGCATGTCGCCGGCGGCGTGCCGCAAGTGATGAAGCTCCTGCTGAACGCCGGCCTGCTGCATGGCGACTGCATGACCATCACCGGCAAGACCCTCGCCGAAGAACTGGCGAACGTGCCGGATCAGCCGCGCGCGGATCAGGACGTGATCATGCCGATCGAGAAGGCGCTGTATGCACAAGGCCACCTCGCGATCCTGAAGGGCAACCTGGCGACCGAGGGCTGCGTGGCGAAGATCACCGGCCTGAAGAACCCGGCCATCACCGGCCCGGCGCGCGTGTTCGACGACGAGCCGTCGGCAATGGACGCGATCCTTGCCGACAAGATCAAGGCCGGCGACGTGCTGGTGCTGCGCTACCTTGGCCCGAAGGGCGGCCCGGGCATGCCGGAAATGCTGTCGCCGACCTCGGCGCTGGTGGGCAAGGGCCTCGGCGAGTCGGTCGGCCTGATCACCGACGGCCGCTTCTCCGGCGGCACCTGGGGCATGGTGGTCGGCCACGTTGCGCCCGAGGCCGTCGTCGGCGGCAATATCGCACTGGTGCAGGACGGCGACTCGATCACGATCGATGCGCACAAGCTGCTGATCCAGGTGAACGTGTCCGACGAAGAGCTGGAGCGCCGCCGCAAGGCCTGGACGCCGCCGGCGCCGAAATACACGCGCGGCGTGCTGGCCAAGTTTGCCAAACTGGCATCGTCGGCCAGCAAGGGCGCAGTCACTGACTGATTTCAGTGTGAAGGAATGTAACCGCCGCGGGCAGATCGCTCGCGGCGATGTTAATTTCCGAATTGAGCAGGATGCAAAAATCGAGGTTAAAATCCTGCCGCATTCACCTATTTTGGAGATCTACATGAAACAAATCCTGGTCGCCGTCGCAGCCGTCGCTGCCCTGGCTTCTAATGCGGCTTTCGCCAGCGAGCAGCTGGCCAAGGACAACAACTGCCTCGCCTGCCACGCTGTCGACAACAAGCTGGTCGGCCCGGCATTCAAGGAAGTCGCTGCCAAGTACAAGGGCGACAAGTCGGCTGAAGCCAAGCTCGCCACCAAGATCCAGAAGGGTGGCAGCGGCTCGTGGGGTCAGATCCCGATGCCGGCCAACCCGCAGGTCGACGACAACGAGGCCAAGGCACTCGTGAAGTGGATCCTGTCGCTGAAGTAATTCCACTTCAGCCATCGGCCGGCACCTGCGGCCTGCCGATGAAAAAAAGCGCTCCGGTCATCAACCGAGCGCTTTTTTTATTTTGGCAAGCGCCGCACCCGGCGGCGCAGCGGCTTATTTGACGACGGCGATCTGCGCGCGCTTGCCACCCCTGAACGTGTACAGCGTCAGCGTGCCGGTCTTCATGTCGCCGCGCGCGTCGAACTCGATCAGGCCGGTGACGCCCGGATAGCGGCTCTGCGCCAGCGCCGGCAGGTATTTCGCCGGCTCGGTCGAATTCGCGCGCTGCATCGCATCGGCCATCACCATCACCGCGTCATACACGTAGGGCGCATACAGCTTCACGTCGACGCCGAACTTCTTGCGGTAGTCCGCGCGGAAGTTCTCCATCGTTTTTTTCTGGTTTTCCTCGACGCCGCCTGCTTCGGCGCAGACGACCTGGTCGTCGCCGATGCCGGCGCCGGCCAGCGACGGCAGCTGTTCGGTGCAGATGCCGTCACCGCCCATGAACTTCGCGTTGATGCCCAGCTGCTTCATCTGCCGCAGCATCGGCCCGCCGACCGCGTCCATGCCGCCGAAGAACACGAGGTCCGGTGACTTGCCCTTGATCGCGGTGAGGATCGCATTGAAATCGGTCGCCTTGTCGTTCGTGTACTGACGGCCCACCACATTGATGCCGGCGGCTTTCGCTGCCTTCGCGAACTCGTCCGCGACGCCCTGACCGTAGGCGGTACGGTCGTCGATGATCGCGACATTCTTCACCTTCAGCGTGTTCGCCGCATAGCGGCCGAGCGCGCCGCCGAGCTGGCCGTCGTTGGCCACCACGCGAAACGCGCCCTTGTAGCCCTGCTGCGTGTACTTCGGATTGGTCGACGACGGCGAGATCTGCGGGATTCCGTGGTCGTTATAGATTTTGGAGGCGGGAATCGTCGTGCCCGAATTCTGGTGGCCGATCACGCCGACCACCTTCGCATCGGCGAGCTTCTGCGCGACTGCAGTGGCCTGCTGCGGGTTGGCGCCGTCATCCTCGGCCAGCAGCTGGAACTTCACCTTCTTGCCGCCGATCGTCACGCCCTTTGCATTCAGTGCGTCGACCGCCATCCTTGCGCCGTTTTCATTGTCCTTGCCGAGGTGGGCGATCGGTCCGGACAGCGGACCGACATGGCCGATCTTGACCACTTCCTGAGCGAAGCTACCGGTGGTGGTCAACGTCGTGGCCACCAGCAAGGCCAAACTCAGGGGGACAATGTTCTTTTGCATGCAGGTTCTCCTGACCAAGAAAGCTTGAACGGTACATGAATTCCAATGCCGTCGGCAATCAACGTATCGGAGAACGAAGCGTAAAGCGACACTTTGGGCATGGGTTCTCGCAGGCGGGCTGCATGCAGCCCGAATTCCCTGCTACACCCTTGCCGTACGTCTGTACTGTCAGCGGGACTGCCGCCTTGCCACCGACCTGACGAGACGGGCTGTTATTGCTTTGATGCCCAAGGATTGAAAACCTGAACGGGAAGGTCGGCAAAATCCTTGATATTGCGCGTCACCAGTATCAAGTCATGTTCACAGGCTGTGGCGGCGAGGATGCTGTCGATCGCAGGCAGCGGCCGTCCGGCCTTGCCCTGCAAGTGTCCCCAGCGAATGGCCACTGCAATATCAACTGGCAAGATGCGACCGGAGAAGAACGTGCGCAGGTCAATCTCAAGCCAGTCGAGCAGGGCCTGACGACGCGATGCATCTGCCACCGTCGCTATGCCCTTCTGGATTTCTCCCAGCGTCAGTACGCTCAGGTACAGTGTCGCCGCTGGCCGGTTTGCAAACCATGCGACCACATCCTTGTCGGTGCCTTGCGCCTGAGCTCGGGGACGACATTCGTATCGATCAGGTAGCTCACAGCGACACATCACGCGCCAGCGAGCGGTCGCGCTCGAACGCCAGTTCATCCAGGCCATACAGCGGCGAGCGCCGCATGAAATCGACCAGCGATTCATCAGTCTGCGACAGACGGTCAAAAGCCTCGCGCGAAATCACGACGGCGACCGATTTGCCGTGCAGCGTAATGTCCTGCGGCTTGTCCTGCGCACGCTTGACCAGTTCGGACAACCGCGCCTTGGCGTCCTGCATTTGCCAGCTTTGCATGATCGGCTCCTCATCCTGACCAGACTGGT
>CAZTIF010000030.1:0-31977 GCA_964613635.1 uncultured Bifidobacterium sp.
CCGACCGGCGTGGTCAGCGGGCCCTTGATCGACACGACGTAGTCCTTCAGGACCTTCAGCGTCTCTTCCGGCAGCCACACGTCCGGGCCGTAGACCTTGGTCGACTTCTCGCCCGCATAGATTTCCATCCAGCTGATCTTGCGCTTGCCGCCATAGGCCTTCGCGACTGCCGCGTCGATGACCTTGATCATCACCGGGCTGATGTCCACACCGGTGCCGTCACCCTCGATGAACGGGATGATCGGATTGTCCGGCACGTTCAGCGAGAAATCGGGGTTGACCGTGATTTTCTGGCCCTCGGCGGGCACTTTGATATGTTGGTACATCGTAATCTCCGAAGATTGGCGGATGCCGCGATTTTAAATGGCGGCTGGCGTACATCAAAGCACGACGAGTGCTGCGTGGCCGGTGGCTTTGATCGAGGTCGTGAGTCTGACTCAAGCGCTTACTCAAGTCTTATATAAGACATAAGACCATATTTCGTATTATGCACTAGAATTTTGCTTTGTGCCACAACGGACCCACCGAAACCACAGATGCAACTGATACTTTTCAACAAACCATTTGGCGTCATGAGCCAGTTTTCCGCGCATCCATCGCGTCCGACGCTGGCCGATTTCCTGTCGATTCCGGGCATCTATCCGGCCGGCCGGCTTGACGCCGACAGCGAGGGCCTGATGCTGCTGACCGATGACGGCCAGTTGCAGCACCAGATCAGCCATCCGGATCACGAGAAACTGAAAACCTATCTGGTACAGGTCGAGGGCGAGGCCAGTCCGGCACAAGTGGCGCAATTGCAAAAGCCGCAAAACCTGGGCGACTTCACGACGCGCGGCAGCAAGACCGTGCGCATCGAGCCGCCCGGCTGGCTGTGGGAGCGCACGCCGCCGGTCAGGGAGCGGCGGCAGATTCCGACCAGCTGGCTGGCCATTACGCTATCCGAAGGGAAGAACCGGCAGGTGCGCCGGATGACGGCGGCGGCCGGACTGCCGACGCTGAGGCTGGTGCGCAATGCCATCGGCCCCTACTCGCTGGCGACGCATCCGCTGCTGCCGGGCGAGTGGCGCGAGGTCGATGCAGCCGACTGGAACGGCAAATAAAGGGCTCGCGGGCGGGCACCGGCGACACGAGCGGCGCGCTCTTTGCTGAAGCGCGCCGATGAAGCGTTTACAATCCGCGCACCCGAAAAACTTCCATAAAGCCAATGAAACGCATCCTGCTGCTGGCCTCGCTGCTGCTGTCGCTCGACAGCCGAGCACAGAATTTCCAGGTCACTTCACTGAACATCGGCGTGCATCTGGTTCGCGCCGAAATGGCGATCAGCGACGAAGAACGCTCGCGCGGCCTGATGTTCCGCGAAAAGCTGGGCCAGAACGACGGCATGGTCTTCCGCTTCGTGAACAACGGCAGGGCCTGCATGTGGATGAAGAACACGCTGGTGCCACTGTCGGTCGCGTTCATCGCCGAGGATGGCAGGATCGTGAATATCGAAGACATGGAGCCGCAGACGTTGGAGCCGCACTGCGCGACGCAGCCGGTGCGCTACGCGCTGGAAATGAACCGCGGATGGTTCGGCAAAAAGAACATCAAGCCCGGTGCCGTCGTGTCGGGGCTGCCGAAATAAGGCAAGAAAACAGAGGGCTCGAATCCGCCGTCTCGAATCCGCCGTCTCGAATTCGGCGGCTCAAATGAACAAACCCGCCGGACAAGGTCGGGCGGGTTCGAGAACTCCGTTGTGCCGGCGTTGGCCGGCTGCAGGTATCAGGCCAGGGCCTTGATCGCTGCCGACAGGCGGCTCTTGTGGCGAGCGGCCTTGTTCTTGTGGATGATCTCTTTGTCAGCGATACGGTCGATGACCGAAACCGAAGCTTGGAAAACTTGCGCAGCAGCTGCCTTGTCGCCGGCGTCGATCGCCTTGCGAACGGCCTTGATGGCGGTGCGCAGCGTCGAGCGCTGGCTGGAGTTGTGGGCGTTGAGCTTGACTGCCTGACGGGCGCGCTTGCGTGCCTGTGCGGTATTTGCCATGTGTGGGTTCCTGACGGTGGTAAGGCTCGAGGCCTGGCCCCGGGCGGAATTCGAAAGACCGCGAGTATACAGGAGTTTTGTCGTAGCAGCAAATCGTGCGCAATCCGCCTGTCGATACCGAATGCCGGCCGAAGATCTTTTCAGTCATGCAAGCCCAGCGGCGGCCTCGCAGGGGCTGCGGCTATAATCCGCGCCATGAATCTGCACAGAACGCTCGCCACCGTGTCGGGCATGACGATGCTGTCGCGCATCACCGGCCTGGTTCGCGAGTTCCTCGTGGCTCGCACCTTCGGCGCCTCGGTCTACACCGACGCCTTCTTCGTCGCCTTCCGCATTCCCAACCTGCTGCGCCGCCTGTTTGCCGAGGGCGCGTTCTCGCAGGCCTTCGTGCCCATCCTCGCCGAATACAAGAACCAGCAGGGCCATGACGCCACCCGCACGCTGACCGACCATGTGGCGACCGTGATGTTCTGGAGCCTGCTTGCGACCTCGATCGCCGGCATCGTCTTCGCGCCGGCGATCGTGCTGCTGATGGCCAGCGGCTTTGCGCACGACCCGCTGGCGATGTCGCTGTCGGTCACGATGACGCGCATCATGTTTCCCTACATTCTGTTCATGTCGCTGGTGGCCTTTGCCGGCGGCATCCTGAACACCTGGCGCGAATTCCGCGTGCCGGCCTTCACGCCGGTGCTGCTGAACCTGTCCTTCATCGGCGCGGCGCTGTTCGTGGCGCCGCGGCTGCCGGAGCCGGTCTATGCACTGGCCTTCGCTGTCATCGTCGGCGGCCTGCTGCAGCTGGCCATCCAGCTGCCGGCGCTGCGCAAGGTCGGCATGCTGCCGCGCATCGGCCTCAATCCGGTGGCGGCACTGCGCGACGCGGGCGTGCGGCGCGTGCTGAAGCAAATGGTGCCGGCCACCTTTGCGGTGTCGGCTGCGCAGATCAGCCTGATCATCAACACCAACATCGCGTCGCATCTCGCCGACGGCAGCGTCTCCTGGCTGTCGTATGCGGACCGCCTGATGGAATTGCCGACCGGCCTGCTCGGCGTCGCCCTCGGCACTATTCTGCTGCCCAGCCTGTCGAAAGCGCATGCAGTCGGCGACCAGGCCGAATACTCTTCCCTGCTGGACTGGGGATTGCGGCTCACCTTCCTGCTTGCCATGCCGGCTGCGGTTGCACTGATGATCCTCTCCGAACCCTTGACCACCACGCTTTTCCATTACGGGAAATTCGACGCGACCTCGGTCACGATGACGGCGCGCGCGCTGGTGGCCTACGGTGTCGGCCTGATGGGACTGATCCTGGTGAAGATTCTGGCGCCCGGCTTCTATGCGAAGCAGGATATCCGCACCCCGGTGAAGATCGGCGTCGGCGTGCTGGTGGCGACGCAGCTGATGAACCTTGCGTTCGTGCCGTGGATTGCCCATGCCGGACTGGCGCTGTCGATCGGCCTGGGCGCGACCATCAATGCGGCCTTCCTGTACCTGATGCTGCGCAAGAATGGCATTTACCGTCCCGAGCCCGGCTGGAGCGCCTTCGTCGCCAGGCTCGGCATTGCGCTGCTGCTGCTGGCCGCCGTCGGCCACGGGATCGCGGGGCAGTTCGACTGGATCGCGATGCATGCCACGCCATGGCTGCGGATCGGCGCGCTGTCGCTGGTCGTCGGGGTATGCATCATCACCTACTTCGGCGCATTATTTGTCATGGGCTTTCGCTTTTCGGATTTCAAAAGGGAGACCCGTTAGCACGTCTCCCCCGACAACCAGGCGATGATCAAATCACTCGACTACTTCGCGTCATTGGTTCAGGAAGACGAACACATTCCCCTGTTCGAGGCGGCGCTCAGCATTGCGCAGGATGATGTGCCGTCGCTGGACCTGAGTGAATGCCTGCTCGAAATCGACCGCTTCGCCGCGCGCCTGAAGCGCCGCATGCCGGCCGACATTGCCCAGATACCGAAGCTGCGGCTGCTGAATAATTTCTTTTATCAGGAGCTGGGATTCGCCGGCAACCTGAACGACTACTACAACCCCGACAACAGCTACCTGCACAAGGTGCTGTCGGCGCGCCGCGGCATACCGATCTCGCTGGCGGTGATCTACATGGAGCTGGCGCAGCAGATCGGGCTGGACGTGAAGGGCATTTCCTTCCCCGGCCACTTCCTGATGAAGCTGTCGGTCAGCAGCGGCGACATCATCCTCGATCCGTTCAATGGCGCGAGCCTGTCGCGCGAAGACATCGAGGAACGTCTCGAGCCCTACTTCATCAACGGCCACGGCCCGAACGATCCGCCGCTGGCCAGCTATCTGGCCGAAGCTCCGCCACGCACGATCCTTGCGCGCATGCTGCGCAACCTGAAAACGCTGTTCGCAGAGCATCCGCACTGGAAGCAATTCCTGAACGTGCAGCAGCGGCTGGTGATCCTGCTGCCCGACGAGATCGCGGAGCGCCGCGACCGCGGCCTCGCGTATGCCAACCTCGATTGTCCGCAGGCGGCGCTGCAGGATCTCGAGGCCTATCTGGACCGATGCCCGCAAGCCACCGACGCCGAGTCATTGCGTCAGCGGCTGCCGGAATTGCGCGCGGCCACGCGCCGGCTGAACTGACGGGGCCGACGCCCGCTCAGGCCTCGTTCAGGCGCCGTTCGAGCGCGCCTCGATCGCTTCCCAGCGCTCCAGCGCGTCCATCAGCAGCGTGTCGATTTCTGCAAAGCGCTGGTTCAGCTTCTGCACCTCGCCCGGCTCTTTCCGGTACAGCTCCGGATCGGCCAGCCGTGCCGAAATATCAGCCTGCTCGGCCTCGAGGCTGGCGATGCGCTGCGGCAGTTCCTCCAGCTCGCGCTGCTCCTTGAAAGACAGCTTCTTCGGCTTCGCCGCCGGCGCTGCTGCTGCAACAGCAGCGGGTGCCGGCTTGGCCTCGGGCTTCTTCGGCTCGCGTTCGGCCGGCGCCGGGTCCCGCTTGCGCACGCGTTCCCAGTCGCTGTAGCCGCCGACATATTCGCGCCACAGGCCGCCGCCCTCGGCGACAACGACCTGCGTGACCACGTTGTCGAGGAAGGTGCGGTCATGGCTGACCAGGAACACCGTGCCGGTGTAGTCCTCGAGCAGCTGTTCGAGCAGCTCGAGCGTATCGATATCGAGGTCGTTGGTCGGTTCGTCCAGCACCAGCGCGTTGGCCGGCTTCGCGAACAGGCGCGCCAGCAGCAAGCGGTTGCGCTCGCCGCCAGACAGCGACTTCACCGGCGAACGCGAACGCTCGGGTGCGAACAGGAAGTCACCGAGATAGGTCATCACATGCTTGCGCTGCCCGTTCACCTCGACCCAGTCGCTGCCCGGCGAGATCGTGTCGGCCAGCGTCGCCTCGTCATTCAGCTGCTCGCGCATCTGGTCGAAGTACGCGACCTGCAGCTTGCTGCCCTGCTTCACCGTGCCCGCGTCCGGCGTTTCCTCGCCGAGGATCAGGCGCAGCAGCGTGGTCTTGCCGGCGCCGTTGACGCCGATCAGGCCAACCTTGTCGCCCCGCATGATGGTCGCACTGAAATTCTTCACGATCGGCCGGTCGTCATACGACTTGCAGACGTCGATCAGTTCCGCCACGATCTTGCCGGAGCGCTCGCCGGCGGACAGCTCCATCCTGACCTGTCCCTGCTGGTCGCGGCGGCGCACGCGTTCCAGCCGCAATGCCTCGAGCCGGCGCACGCGGCCTTCATTGCGCGTGCGGCGCGCCTCGACGCCCTTGCGTATCCAGACCTCTTCCTGCGCGAGGAACTTGTCGAATTTGGCGTTCTCGACTTCCTCGACCGCCAGCTGGTCCGCCTTGCGCGTCTGGTAGGCGCTGAAGTTACCCGGATACGATTGCAGGTGGCCGCGATCGAGTTCGACGATGCGGGTGGCGATGTTGTCGAGGAAGCTGCGGTCGTGCGTGATGAACAGCAGGCTGCCGCGAAACTCGCGCAGTAATTCCTCCAGCCAGGCGATCGATGAAAAATCCAGGTGGTTGGTTGGCTCGTCGAGGATCAGTACATCCGGCGCCACAACGAGTGCGCGCGCCAGTGCGACGCGCTTCTTCATGCCGCCGGACAAAGTGGACACCAGACGTTCGCCGTCGAGATTCAGCCGCTGCAATGTGGTCTGCACGCGGTTCGACAGGCTCCAGCCGTCCGTCACGTCCAGCTTCGCCTGCACCGCGTGCATCCTGTCCATCAGCGCCGTATCGTCATCGGTGCCGAGCTTCGAGGTCAGCTGGTCGTATTCGTCGAGCAGCGCGCGAATGTCGCCGACGCCGCTGGCGACCGCATCGAACACCGAGATGCCTTCGTCGAATTTCGGTTCCTGCTCGACATACGCAATGCGCAGGCCCTGCTGCAGCACCAGCTGGCCGTCGTCGAGTTTCGACAGCCCGGCGATGATGCGCAGCAGCGAGGATTTGCCGGTGCCGTTGCGGCCGATCAGGCCGACGCGTTCGCCGGTTTCGAGGGAAAATTCGGCGTGGTCGAGCAAGGCGACGTGACCGAACGCCAGTTGCGCATCGTTGAGGGAAATGACTGCCATCGTGAAAGGCGCCGGGAACCGGCGCGCGTGAGCGGGTGGATCAGCGCGCTATTGTACCGACAGTGCGTCATCCCGGTGCCGCAGCGCGACATTGCGCCGGCCCGGCCGGGACGCTGGGCTATAATTCGCGCCGTGTTGCGCCGCTGCGCGCAGCATCCGCGTCCTCGCCGTAGTTCAATGGATAGAACGAGTGCCTCCTAAGCGCTAGATCTGGGTTCGATTCCCGGCGGCGGGACCAGCCGACCCGGCACGCCGGTGCCGATACCCCAACCTCTACCCGCCTGCAACGGCCATCAGGCCATCCGCATGATCGCGTTGCGGAAGCGCCGCAGCGAAAACGCAAACAGCACGGTGCCGATGATGGCCAGCGCAAGCAGCGATGGCCAGACCACGGTCAGCCCGGCACCGCGATACAGGATCGCCTGGCTCAGCTCGGTGAAGTGCGTGGTCGGCGACAGCGCCATGCCCCACTGTATCCACAACGGCATGCTCTCGCGCGGCGTCATGCCGCCGGACAGCATCTGCAGCGGCATCATGATCAGGACCACCAGCAGGCCGAACTGCGGCATGCTGCGCGCCAGCGTCGCCATGAAGATGCCCATCGAGGTCGTTGCGAACAGGTGCAGCGCCACCCCGCCGAAGAACAGCCACAGCGAGCCCTCGATCGGCACCTGCAGCACACCGCGGATCACGCCGTTCAACGACAGCGCCGCCGCCAGCGTCACCACCAGTCCCATCGCCCAGACCTTGGCCAGCATGATCTCGGTCGGCGTCACCGGCATCACCAGCAGGTGCTCGACCGTGCCATGCTCACGCTCGCGGATCAGCGCCGCGCCGGTCAGGATGATCGACACCACCGTGATCTGCCCGACCAGCTCCATCAGCGAGCCGAACCAGACATTCGACAGCGTCGGATTGAAGCGCATCCGTGTCACCAGCTCGACCGGCGACGCTTCGTCCTTCCGCTGTCGCTGCGCGAACTCGGCCACCTCGCCGGCCACGATCTGCTGCGCAAACGCGCTGCCGGTAAAGGCCTGGCTCATCCGTGTCGCATCGACGTTCAGCTGGACTGCAGGGCGACGGCCGGCCAGCACGTCACGCTCGAAGTTCGGCGGGATCACCAGCACCAGCGTGTAACGCCCGGCATCCATCAGCGAATCGACCTCCGACAGCGTGATGCGCACCGGCGGCGTGAAGGTTGGCGGATAGAACGCGGTGAAGATGCGCGCCGACAGCGTCGAATCGTCCTCGTCGACGATCGCGATCGGCGTGCGGTGCAGCGTTTCCGGCATCGACTTGCCGGCGCTGTAGACCGCAAAAGTAAATGTGAATACGATCAGGAACAGCATCATCGGATCGCGCCAGAGGCTCCACAGCTCCTTGATGCCAAGCCGGAACACATGGTTCAGGCGCCGTCGCATCTGCATCTCAATCCTCCTGCTTTTTCAGCAGCGCCGCCGCGCACAGGAAGATCAGCGGCGCGGCCAGCAGCAGCGGCCAGAACGACGACGCCAGCTCGCCGAAACCCAAGGCCTTGCTGAAAACGCCGCGACTGACGGTCACCATGTGGCTGGCCGGATAGACTTCGCCGATCCAGCGGCCCACGCCTTCCAATGCCGACACCGGATTGATCAGCCCCGCAAACTGGACCGCCGGAATCATCGTGGCGACCATCGCAAAAAAGATCGCGGCGATCTGGCTGCGCACCATCGTCGAGATCAACAGCCCGATGCCGGTCGCACTGAAGCTGAACAGGAAGGCGGCCAGCACGAGTGCCGGCAGGCTGCCAGTCAGCGGAATGCCGAACAAGCTCACGGCGGCGGCGACCATCAGGCAGCAATTGACCATCGACAGCGCGACATAGGGCAGCTGCTTGCCGAGCAAGAATTCGATGCGCGTGGTCGGCGTCGCATAGAAGTTGATGATCGATCCCAGCTCGCGCTCGCGCACGATCGCCAGCGCGGCCAGCATCGCCGGCATCATCAAAAGCAGCAGTGGTATCACGGCCGGCACCATCGCCGGCAGGCTCTTCACGTCCGGGTTGTAGCGAAAGCGTGTTTCCACCGTCATCGGCTCGGACGGCATCACGCCGCGCTGCTGCCCCTGCTGCGCGAGCCAGTGATAGTGCATGCCCTGCACATAGGCGGCGACGGTCTCGGCGCGACGCGTCATCGCGCCGTCGATCCAGGCGCCGATCTGCACGCCGCGGCCGCTCTCGAGGTCGCGCGCAAAACCGGAAGGCAGCTCAAGCGCGAGCGACAGTCCGCCACCGCGCAGACGGCGATCCATGTCCGCATCGTCGGCCAGCGGCGGCTGCTCTTGAAAATAGCGCGAGCCTGACAGGTTCAGCGCATAGTCCCGGCTCAGCACCGTCTGGTCGCGGTCGAGCACGGCAAAGCTCATTTCCTCGACATCCATGTTGATGCCATAGCCCATCACGAACATCAGCAGCAGCGAACCCAGCAGCGCCAGCGTGCTGCGCACCGGGTCACGCTGAAGCTCCAGCGCCTCGCGCCGCACCTGCGCGGCGATGCGCCTGCCGCTGGCAAGCAGCCGCCGGTGCCGGCCCTGTCCTCGCGCTGCAGCGGATGCGACCGTCACGTCGGCGGAGGGCGCCGCACTCGCCGCACTCGCCGCACTGTCGGCGGTCGCTTCGCGCAGGTAACTGATGAACGCATCGTTCAGCGTTTCGACGCCGCGCTTCGCGACCAGATTCGCCGGCGTATCGCTGTCGAGCACGCGGCCTGCGTGCATCAGCGATATGCGGTCACAGCGCTCGGCCTCGTTCATGAAATGCGTCGAGATGAAGATCGTCACCTTGTCGCGCCGCGCCAGCTCGATCATCAGCTGCCAGAACTCGTCGCGCGCGATCGGGTCCACGCCCGAGGTCGGCTCGTCGAGGATCAGCAGCTCAGGCCGGTGCACCACGGCGACCGCCAGCGACAGTCGCTGACGTACGCCCAGCGGCAGCGACGGTGGCAGCGCATCCTGCTGCCCTTGCAGACCAAAGCGGGCGATCATTTCTGCGACGCGACCATCGACCTCATGTTCCGGCACCTGGAACAGCCGCGCATGCAGAACAAGGTTCTGCCGCACCGTCAGTTCGCCATACAGCGAGAACGACTGCGACATGTAGCCGACGCGCCGGCGCGTGTCCATGTCGCGCGGGTCGAGCGGCTGTCCGAACAGCCACGCCTGCCCGTCGCTGGCCGGCAGCAAGCCGGTCAGCATCTTCATCGTGGTCGACTTGCCGCAACCGTTGGAGCCGAGGAAACCGAAAATCTCGCCGCGGCGTATGCGAAAGCTCACATGGTCGACCGCGACGAAATCGCCGAAGCGCATCGTCAGTTCGCGCGCCTCGATCGCCAGCTCGCCGGTATCGGCAGGCGGCGGCAGCGCGAGCGCCGGGTCAGGGTGGCCGGCGCGCGTCGCATCAGGCAGCAAGGCGATGAACGCATCCTCGAGGTGCGCGCTGCCAGTACGCGCCAGCAGCTCCGCCGGCGTGCCGGTCGCCAGCACGCGTCCGCCGTCCATGGCGACCAGCCAGTCGAAACTTTCCGCTTCCTCCATGTATGCGGTCGCGACCAGCACGCTCATGCCGGGCCGGCCGGCGCGGATATGCGCGATCAGCTCCCAGAACTGCGCCCGCGCGAGCGGGTCGACGCCGGTGGTCGGCTCATCGAGGATCAGCAGGTCGGGGTCATGGACGAGCGCGCAGCACAGCCCGAGCTTCTGCTTCATGCCGCCCGACAGCTTGCCGGCCGGACGATCGAGAAAAGCATACAGGCCGGTGCTGCGCGTCAGCTGCTCGATGCGGCGCCGGCACTCGGCATCGTCATGCCCGAACAGGCGCGCAAAGAAACCGAGGTTCTCCGCAACGGACAGGCTCGGATACAGGTTCTTGCCAAGCCCCTGCGGCATGTAGGCAATGCGCGGACAGACCGCATCGCGATGCCGGCGCCGTGCCATGTCGCCGCCCAGCACCTCGACACGCCCCTGCCGGATCTTGCGCGCGCCGGACAGCAGCGCGAGCAGGCTGGACTTGCCGACGCCGTCGGGGCCGATCACGCCGACGACCACGCCAGCAGGCAGATCCAGCGTCACGTCCTCAAGCGCCGTCGCGCGCTGGTAGCGCAGGCTCACATGCGCGAGCCTGGCGGCGGCGGGCAGGCCGGAGGCGGCGTTCACAGTCCGGGCGTGACGGCCAGGTGCGCGGGCCAGGCCACGTTCGGATCCAGCTTCAGCCAGGCCACGCCGGGCAGGCCTGTCTTCACTTGCTTCAGGTGGCGCTTCAGCAAGTCACGATCGATTTGCGCGCGCACGCGGAACATCAGCTTCTGCCGCTCGCTCGCGGTCTCGACAGTCTTCGGCGTGAACTGCGCATTGCTGGCGACGAAAGATACCGCGGCCGGTATCACGTACTGCGGCGCGGCGTCGAGCACGATGCGCACGTCGCTGCCGAGCGCGACGCGCCCGGACACGGTCTCGGGAAGGAAAAAGGTCATGTAGACGTCCGACAGGTCGAGCAGGTTCAGCACGCGCGCGCCGCCGGCGACCACCTCGCCTTCGCGCGCGAGCAAATACTGCACGCGGCCGTCGCGCGGCGCCTTCAGGTCGCTGTCGGCCATGTCGACCTCGATGCGGTCCAGCGTCGCCTGCGCAGCCCGCGCGTTGGCGGCCGCGCCATTGACTTGCGTGCGCGCCGCAGTGATCGCCGCCTGCGCGGCGCGCACCTGCGCCTGCGCGGCGCTCAGCGTCGCGGCCTGGTTGCGCACGCGCGCGCGGTCGTCATCCAGTGTCTGCGCCGAGAAGAATCCCTCGCGCGTCAGCTGCTCCGAGCGTGCGAGGCGGCGATTGGCCGCCTCCAGCTCGCTCTCGCGCTGCGTGACCAGCGCCAGCGCGGACTGCAGGTCGCTCTGGCGCAGGCTGACCTGCGCGTGTGCGCCGGCAATGGCCTCGCGCGCCTGTTGCAAGCGCGCGGCCGCCTCGTCGCGCTGCGCCTGCAGGCTGGCGATCTCCATGCGCGCCACGACCTGCCCGGCCGTCACGAATTCGCCCTCGCCCACGAGAATCTGGCGGATGCGCCCCGCCTGCTTCGCCGCCACCGCGACCTCGGTCGCTTCGATGCGACCGTTACCGTTCACAAAACCATCCCCCGGGCCCTTGTCGCGCCACGGCTGCCATGCTGAGAGCGCGACTGCCGCAGCCGCGACCACGGCGAACACCAGCATGAACGACTTCTTGTTGAAACGCACGTTTCCCCCATGCCCGGCACACGATTATTCGGCAGACAACGGTATTCTACGGAACCGGCACCAGGCCACCATTGCCATGGTTGATGTCGGCCCCCTGCGCAACGCAAGATCAGCGCCTTTGCCGTCGACCGTACCCGCAAAACGGCGCGGGGATGGTAAATTGGTTTTACATTTATAACAAAACCATGCTCATGAGCGCAATCCTGCACGCCGCCACGATCTTCGCCAGCGCCTTCCTGCTCTTCCTCGTCCAGCCCATCGTCTCCAAGCACATCCTGCCGTGGTTCGGCGGCTCCGCATCCGTCTGGGCGACTTGCCTGGTGTTCTTCCAGACCCTGCTGCTGCTTGGTTACGCCTACGCCGACCAGGTCAGCCGGCGCCTTGCCCCGTCGCGGCAGGTGATGCTGCACGCGCTGCTGCTTGCGCTGAGCCTGGCGACGCTGCCGGTGCTGGCCGGCAGTGGCTGGAAGCCTGACGGCAGCGAGGACCCCGGGCTGTACATCCTGCTGCTGCTTGGCGCGACCGTCGGACTGCCCTACCTGATGCTGTCCACCACCGGCCCGCTGATCCAGTCGTGGGCTGCGCAATCGGGCGAGGGGCCGCGGGTCTACCGGCTGTTCTCGCTGTCGAACCTTGCGTCGCTGCTGGCGCTGTTGTGCTACCCGTTCCTGATCGAGCCGTGGCTGCCGCTCGAATCGCAGTCATCGGCATGGTCTGCGATCTATACCGGGTTTGCGGTGTTGTGCGTGCTGTCCGGCGCCGCGCTGGTGCGCGATATCCGGCCCCAGCGCGCGACGCGGGACGAACCGCAAACCGAAGCGCTCGCCGCTCCGCCGGCGCGCACGCAGGCGCTGTGGGTCGCCTTGGCGGCGATGGGTTCGTGGCTGCTGCTGGCGGTGACGAACCACATCACACAGAACGTCGCGGCGATCCCTTTCCTGTGGATCCTGCCGCTGACGCTGTACCTGCTGACTTTCGTGCTCTGCTTCGAGAGCGACCGCTGGTATCGCCGCGCGCTGTTCCTTCCGCTGCTGTTCTTGAGCTTTGCCGTCTGCGCCTATGGCCTGAACCAGGCCAGCGTCGGCCTGAACATCAAGGTCGCCATACCGCTCTACTGCGCAGGCCTGTTCATCGGCTGCATGGTGCTGCACGGCGAGCTGGCATCACTGCGGCCGGCGCCGCGCCACCTGACCCGCTTCTACCTCGCGCTGTCGCTGGGCGGCGCGCTCGGCGGCATACTCGTCGGCCTGGTCGCGCCGCGCGTGCTGCCGTCGTTTTACGAGCTGGGCATCGGCTTCGTGGTGATTGCGCTGCTGGTGGCGCTGCTGCTGCGACAGCGCCGGATCATGCTGCTGTCGGCGCTGCTGTTCGCCGCCGGCTTTGCCGTCATGCTGGGGCAGCAAGTCAGCAACGACCTGCGGTCGGCGCGCCTGCTCGAGCGCAATTTCTACGGACGCCTGCTGGTGCGGGATGTGCCTCTCGACGATGGCGTCACGCTGCGCCGGCTGCTGCACGGCGCGATCCTGCATGGCGAGGAATACCTGAACGGCAGCCGCTCACGGCAGCCGACGACGTATTACGGCCAGAGCTCGGGCATCGGCCGCGTGCTGATGGCAAGCGCCGGCGGTGCGCCGCGCAAGGTCGGTGTCGTCGGCCTCGGCACCGGTACGCTGGCGGCGTATGGGCAGCCGGGCGACCGCTTCCGCTTCTACGACATCGACCCGGCCGTGATCTCGGTCGCGCAACAGGAATTCGGCTACCTGCGCAACAGCCGCGCACAGATTGAAACGGTGCTCGGCGATGCGCGGCTCAGCCTGGAGAAGGAAGCGCCGAACGGCTTCGACGTGCTGGCGATCGACGCCTTTTCCGGCGATTCGATTCCCGTGCACCTGATGACGCGCGAGGCGCTGGCGATCTACCTGCGGCACATGACGGAAGACGGCGTGATCGCCTTCCACGTATCCAACCGTTTCCTCGCGCTGGCGCCGGTAGTTGAGCGTCTGGCTGCCGACCGGGGAATGCACGCGGTACTGGTCAGGGATGCGAAGCCGGCGAAGCCGCTGGCCAGCTCGGACTGGGTACTGGTTGCGCGCAGCAAGGCGCTGCTGCAGCGGCCGGGAATCACCGAGGCCGCGCAGGAGCCGCCGTCGATTCCCGGCCTTGGCGTGTGGACCGACGACGCCAACAACCTTTTCAGGATACTGAAGTGATCATTCGGCGTCGCCGCACACATGCACGCAATCGCGCCCGCCGTGCTTCGCCTTGTACAGCGCCCGGTCTGCCGCCGCGATCAGTTCGTCGACGCCGGTCATGCCGGCAGCAAACCGCGCAACGCCAATGCTGACGCGATAGCGGATCGCGTGACTGCCGGACCGCACGCACTCGGCGGCAACGCTGGTGCGGATGCGCTCGGCGATGCGCACCGCCATGGTCAGGTCGGTCGATGGCAGCAGCACGGCAAACTCCTCGCCGCCGATGCGCGCGACCACGTCGATATTGCGCACGCTGTCGAGCATCACGGACGCGAGGTTGCGCAGCACTTCGTCGCCGACCGGGTGGCCGTAGGTGTCGTTGATCAGCTTGAAGTAGTCGATGTCGAGCATCAGCATCGCGATGTCGCGCGGTCGGGCGGCATGCCGGCCGATTTCCAGAGCGGCTGCGTCCTGCAGGCCGCGCCGGTTGGCGACGCCGGTCAGCTGGTCGGACTTGACCGCATTCAGCAGCGCATCGATGGTTTCGCGCTGCTCACCAGTCTCGCGCACCAGCAGGATGTAAGCATCGGAACGCAGGCTGGGCTCGGTGTAGAAAATGATGGACTGTCCCCAGAACAGATCGCCGCCGGCGCGCCGCATTTTGCCCTCGGCGATGCTGATGCCCGCATTGCGCGCCTCGGCCAGGCGGTCGCTCAGCCGGTCGGACGTCATCGCATCCGGCGCAAACAGCAGCGAACACCGCTGGCCCTTGGCCTCGGTTGCGGTGAATCCGGTCAGCCGCTCCATCGCGGGGTTCCAGGAAGCGATCGTGCCGTCGGGATCGATCACCACCTCGGCATGCTGCGCGGCGATGGCCGTCGTTGCATTCAGTCGCGCCTCCTGCTTGCCCAGCAGCCATTCGTAGCGCACCGCTTCGGAAACATCGACGATCGTCGCGATCAGCGAATCGGCACTGACCTGCACCACGGACAGCGAGAGCGCGGCCGTATCCGCCTGCCCGTGCCCGCCGCAAGGCAGCACGATACGATGGCCCGACAGCAGGTTGCCGGCGCCGTAAGGCGAGGCCTTGGCGAGGTTGCGGATTTCCGGTATCAGCGGCTCGAGGGTCGTCCACAGGTTGAACAGGTGGTCACCCCGTGCCACCAGTGGCATCAGCAGGCGAACGGCCACCGGATTCATCAGCAATACCCGCCCCTGCAGGTCGGTCTGAATCACGCCAGCGGTCGCGTGATACAGGTATTCCCGCAGATGCTCGGCGCTGGGTGCGTCCCGGACGATCATTCGTCAGCCCGCTGCTGTCGCTGTACCAGCAAGTAGCGCGTCGGCGCACCGGGCTGCGACAGCAGCCGCAGCTTCACCGGCGTCAGCTGCGACCTGAACGCGAGCACGTAGTCGATGACACAGTCGAGCGCCACGTTGCTTGCCTGCGCGCTGTCGAAGCGGCGCGCAACCATGCGGTTGTTCATGCACCTGCCGATCTCCTCGAAGAAGTGACGGCCGAGCACCTGTTCCTGCTTCAGTCCCGACAGGCGCGACTCATAGGCGCTGTAGCGGCAGGTCTTGCCTTCGGCGTCGAAGCCGACGACTCCATAGGGCATTTCGTCCAGTTCGGCATCAGTGGCCTCGTCGAGCCACGCGAGCAAGTTGTCTGCAACCCAATCCATGATGGCGCCTTCCCGCTATAAAAAGTAGATGCATCGACCGCTGCGCCCTGCACGCCGCTGGAACGCACGAAGTTGCATTGGATCAATGATACGGGAAGTATAAACGCTTCGGTCAAAACATGAACAGGGGGTAATTTTCGTTATTTTACAAACAACTTTTCGTCATGCCGGCGTCAGCGGCAGACCTGCGCGAGCAGCGCCTCTTCGGTGCTGCCTGCCTTCACGGCGACCAGCCGCAACGGGGTGTCCATCGAGCTGATCACATCGCCACCGGCGTGGCTTGCGCTGTAGCGGATCACCTGTTCGGCGCCCGCCTTGCGGCTGGCGCAATCCACCGTGGTCAGCATCTTCTCGGACGCATAGTCCTGCCCTTCGAGCGTCGTCATCGGCTTGGCGTAATTCGTCAGCGTCCAGATCTTCACGCGGCTGCCATCGCGGCCGAGCGGCTGTGACTCGACCAGTTCATCGATGTCGCCGTTGCGCTGGTATGAGATCCATTCCGCATGGGCCGGCACGCTGGCCGCGACGGCCAGCATCAGGAGGATTTTCTTCATCGCTTCAATCAGTTGAGTTTGCGCGGCTTGCCGAAATTGCCCTCTTTCGGATAGAGGAAGGTGGTCTTGCTCGGGCCCATGCCGACGATCTGCACGACCGCGCCCTTGTCGCCGGCCGAGCCGTCGTAATGCACCGCGCCGCTCTTGTGGAACATGTAGCTGCCCGCGCCGAGCGCCTCGGTCGCCTGCGGATCCCAGCTGTCATCGGTGCCGGCATTCCAGGTGCCCTCGACCACGATCACGTGGCGGTCCTCGCCATGGAAGTGCGGCGAGCTCATCACGCCCGGCGGGAAGTACGCGCGGATCACGTACATGCCCGGCTTCGACAGGTCACCGTAGACCACGGCGATCTTTGCGCCGCTGCCGGCATCCTTCCACACCAGCTTTTCCGGCGGAACAACCAGGAAATCGGCCTCGCTCGGCGCCGAGAAGCTCGGCGACATCGCCAGCACGGATGCCAGACCCAAGGCAGCCAGCACGCTGCGGGATGGTTTGAACATAAGTCCCCCTTTTGGAATTTGAACCGCCCTGCGGAAAAGTTCGCCGAAAATAACACAGCGTCTGTGCGCTGGATATTAAAAAGCCGGAAAGCGGCGGCACGCTTTTCTGCAATCGCCTGCCCGTCGCCGGCCGGCGCGCGAACGCCGTCGCCGACCGTGAACGTGCATAATGCGCCGACTGCGAACCATCAACAACAAGCCAAGGGAGACAAGATGAAACTGGTACGTTACGGCCGCCCCGGCCACGAGAAGCCCGGCATGATCGACGCCGAAGGCAAGCTGCGCGACCTGTCGGCAATCATCGACGACATCACGCCCGCAGCGCTGTCGGAAAAGACGCTGGCGAAGCTGGCCAAGGTCAAGCCGGCCAAGCTGCCGGCAGTCCGGGGCAAGCCGCGCTACGGCGTGCCGGTCGCCGGTATCGGCAAGTTCATCGCCATCGGCCTGAACTATTCGGACCACGCGGCCGAGTCGAACATGCCGATCCCGAAAGAGCCGATCATGTTCACGAAAGCGATCAGCTGCCTGAACGGCCCGAACGACGACGTGATGCTGCCGAAGGATGCGACCAAGGGCGACTGGGAAGTCGAGCTCGGCATCGTGATCGGCACGAAGGCACAGCATGTCAGCGAGCGCCAGGCACTTGAATATGTCGCCGGCTACTGCATCGTCAACGACGTGTCCGAACGCGCATTCCAGCTCGAGCGCGGGGGCAGCTGGGACAAGGGCAAGGGCTGCGACACCTTCGGCCCGGTCGGCCCGTGGCTGGTCACGCGCGACGAAGTGCCGAACCCGCAGCGCCTCGGCATGTGGCTGGACGTGAACGGCGAGCGCTGCCAGACCGGCAATACGAAGACGATGATCTTCTCGGTCGCGAAGATCGTCAGCTACGTCAGCAAGTTCATCACGCTGATGCCGGGCGACGTGATCGCCACCGGCACGCCGCCGGGCGTCGGCATGGGCATGAAGCCGCCGCGCTTCCTCGCGCCGGGCGACGAAATGCACCTCGGCATCGATGGCCTCGGCGAACAGCGCCAGAAGGTCGTCAAGTTCCGCAAGGGCTGACGCCACCGCCTTAAGCCCGGGCACACTCCGTCGCGATGGCTGTCCAAGCTTGATCTGACAGGAGGAAGCGATGCTGTTGCGACTGGGAACCCGTTTGCGCGCCGCCGGCCGGCACTTGCTGGTCGGCTGGCATGCGTGGCGCAATCCTGCCCTGGGCTGGCCGGGCAAGCTGATGCTGGCGCTGATGGCGCTGTACCTGCTGAGCCCGGTCGATCTCGTGCCGGACTGGCTGCCCGTGCTGGGCTGGCTCGATGACCTCGCGCTGGTCGGCCTGGTCCTGCCGCTGCTGCTGCGCTTGCTGCCGGCAGAGGTGCTGCGGCAGGCGCGCCGCCGGGCGGGATTGGACTGACGACGGAAGGAACAGCAGCGGCTGATGCAGCACCCAGAAATAGTTTGACTATTTACGGGTGATTATCATGACCATTCCGCCGTCCAGACCTTCCTCGCGTCCGCTCGACGCTTTCCTTACCCCTTCCCAGCAACAAGGCCTGTCCGCCAGTCAGGCAGAGCTGGATCGCGCGAATGACGAAGCGCTGCAGGCGGCGATTCGTGCCAGCCTGACCGGCGACGACCACGGGCTGACCGCAGCCCAGATCTTTGCCCGCGAAACGGGCGACCCCGAAACCATGCGGCGAGCCAATGACGAAGCGCTCGCGCTTGGGATACAGGCCAGCCTGCAGCCCGCCAGTGCGCCGCCGAAAGCGGCACGCGCGAACGTGCCGGTCGATGAACTGACGACGCAGCGCAGCCTGATCGACAAGCTCAAGGATTGGCTGGCAACCCACGGCTTCGATATCCGCCGCAACAACGGCAATCAGAACAACTGCCTGATCATCTCGATGCTGCAGCATGCGACCGGCGATTACCACAGCGAACATGCGGCGCAGGCCAAGCATTACAAGAAACTGCTGGTCGAGCAGAGCGGCGGGAAGGAAAAAAGCAGCAATGCGCTGTTCTCTGACGATGCGCTGACGCGCTGGCTGATCGCACGGATCAATCGCGACTTTTTCGGCGACCAGCGCGAGCTCTACCTGAAGTTCAGGTTCGTCACGGCGGATCTGGATGGCAAGCCGGCCGTCAGGACGACCGGCGAAGGCACGCGCATCGCCGGCATCGTCGACATGGCCGGCCACTACGAGGCCTTCACGGCCCGCGCGCCGGGCTGAAACATGCAGGCAGCGCGGCGTCAGCCGCCGAGGTAAGCCTGCGCCACCCGCTCATCCTGCAGCAGACTGGCGGCCGTATCGTGCAGCACGATACGGCCGCTTTCCATTACATAGCCCCGCGTCGCGATCGACAGCGCCTGCCGCACGTTCTGCTCGACCAGCAGGATCGTCACGCCCTGCGCTGCAACCGTGCGCACGACCTCGAAGATGCGCTCGACCATGATCGGTGCGAGCCCCATCGACGGCTCGTCCAGCAACAGCAAGCGCGGCCGTCCCATCAATGCGCGCGCCATCGCCAGCATCTGCTGTTCGCCGCCGGACAGCGTGCCGGCCAGCTGCGCCTGGCGCTCCTTCAGGCGCGGGAACGTGGTGAACCAGTGATCGATGTCGGCGTCGATGCCGTCCATGTCCCGGCGCGCATACGCGCCCATCTGCAGGTTCTCGCGGATGGTCATCCGTGAAAACACGCCGCGGCCCTCGGGAACCATCGCGAGGCCGCGCGGCGGCAATGCATGCGCAGGCAGCGCATCGACCGGCGCGCCGTCGAACAGGATGGTGCCGCTGGCGCGCGCAGCAGGCAGCGTGCGCGTGATCGCCTTCAGCGTCGTCGTCTTGCCGGCGCCGTTGGCACCGATCAGCGTGACCAGCTCGCCGGCGGCGATGTCGAAAGCAATGTCCTTCACCGCCTCGATGCCGCCGAACGCGACCGACAGCCCGCGCACCTCCAGCAGCTTGCCTGCAGTCGCGCTCATGCGGCCTCCCCGCCCAGATAGGCGGCGATCACCGCAGGATCCTTCTGCACCTCGGCCGGCGTGCCGTCGGCAATCACCTTGCCATAATCAAGCACGGTGATGCGGTCGCACAGTCCCATCACGAGCTTCACGTCATGCTCGATCAGCAGGATGGTGGTGCCGCTCTCGCGTATCTGCTGCAGCAGCACGCGCAGGCTCTCTTTCTCGGTCGCGTTCATGCCGGCGGCCGGCTCGTCGAGTGCAAGCAGCAGCGGCTCGGTCGCCAGCGCGCGCGCGATTTCGACGCGGCGCTGGTCGCCATACGACAGATGCCGCGCGGTGCGATGCGCGAGGTGGGCGATGCCAACGAAGCCGAGCAGCGCGAGCGCCTTTGCCTCGATCGCGCGCTCCTCGTCGCGCGCGGCGCGATGCCGCAGCACGGCGCCAAGCATGCCCTGATGCGTGCGCACATGGCGTCCGACCATCACGTTTTCGAGTGCGCTCATTTCGCCGAACAGGCGGATGTTCTGGAAGGTGCGTGCGATGCCGGCCTTGGCGACCTGATGCGGCGCGCTCGGCGAATACGGCCGGCCGTCGAGCGTGAATGCGCCGCTGTCGGGCTGGTACATCCCGGTGATGACATTGAAGCAGGTGGTCTTGCCGGCGCCGTTGGGGCCGATCAGGCCGTGGATGTGGCCGCGCGCAATCGCGAGGTTCACATCGGCCAGTGCCTGCAGGCCACCGAAGCGCTTGCCCGCGCGCTGCACATCAAGCAGGGCCGCGCTCATGCCGCCCCCCCGCCCGCGCTGGCCATGATCCGGTCTTCACGGCGCGGCGACGGCCACAATCCGGCCGGACGCGCGAGCATGATCAGCACCAGCGCCAGCCCGTACAGCAGTTGCCGCAACACTTCGGCTTCGATCCACACATGGTCGAACAGCGCCATCTGCACCGGCTCGACCGTGTGCCGCAGCACCTCGGGCAACGCGGCCAGCAGCACCGCGCCGAGCACGACGCCGGGAATGTGGCCTATGCCGCCCAGCACCACCATCGCAAGCACCGCGATCGATTCGGTCAGCGTGAACGACTCGGGCGAGATGAAGCCCTGGAAGGCGCCGAACATCGCGCCGGCCACGCCGCCGAAGCTCGCGCCCATCGCGAAGGCCAGCAGCTTCACGTTGCGCACATTGATGCCCATCGCCTTCGCGGCGATCTCATCTTCGCGGATCGCGATCCACGCGCGACCCAGCCGCGAGTGCTGCAAGCGTGCCGAGATGAAGACCGTCGCGACGCACAGCAGCAGGAAGAGGAAGTAGTACGCATTCACCGACGGCATCGCGATGCCGCCCAGCTTGACGATGCCGCCGGCGCCCGCCTCGCCCGCGAGCGACAGCGGGCCGATGCGCACCGGATCGATCAGGTTGATGCCCTGCGGCCCGTTGGTGATGTTGACCGGACCGTTCAGGTTGTTCATGAAGATGCGGATGATCTCGCCGAAGCCCAGCGTGACAATCGCAAGATAGTCGCCGCGCAGCTTCAGCGTCGGCGCGCCGAGCAGTGCGCCGGCCACGCCGGCCACCAGCGCGGCCAGCGGCACGACCAGCCAGACCGACAGATGAATGCCATTGGCCGCCACCGCCGGCCCGACCGCGTGCAGCAGCCACTCGCCGGCAGCGGGATACTCCATCTGCAGCGACTCGATCACCACCGCGAACTGCGGCGACGCCAGCAGCCCTGCCAGGTAGGCGCCGATCGCGAAAAACGCGATGTAGCCGAGGTCGAGCAAGCCGGCAAAGCCGACCACGATGTTCAGCCCGAGCGCGAGCATGATGTACAGCAGCGCGATGTCGGCGATGCGCACCCACGAATTGCCGAATTGCGAAGCGACGAAAGGAAAGGCCAGCACCAGCACGGTGAGCAGGGCGAGGCGGATGCGTGACGACGTTGCGAAGGAATGCATGCTCATCGGGTTCGCTTACGAACGGTCGGCGACGCGCTCGCCCATCAGCCCGGACGGACGCAGCGTCAGCACGAGGATCAGCACGACGAACGCGAAAATGTCCTGATAATGGCTGCCGAGCACGCCGGCGGTCAGGTCGCCGATGTAGCCGCCGCCGAGGCTCTCGATCAGCCCAAGCAGGATACCGCCGAGCATCGCGCCGTAGATATTGCCAATACCGCCAAGCACGGCGGCCGAGAAGGCCTTCAGCCCGGGCACGAAGCCCATCGCGAACTGCGCGGAAGCATAGTTGGCCGCCCACATCACGCCGGCCACTGCCGCCAGCGCCGCGCCGATCGCGAAGGTGAACACCACCACGCGATTCGCATCAACGCCCATCAGCGCGGCCACGCGCGGATTTTCGGCGACAGCGCGCATCGCGCGGCCCATCCGCGTGCGCTCGACCAGCAGCGCCAGCGCCGCCATCGCCAGCGCTGCGAGTATCAGCAGCAGCACCTGGGTCTGGGTGATCAGGCCGCCGAACACATGCCAGGGTTCGGTCGGCAGCACCTGCGGGAAAGGCAGCGGGTTGCGGCCCCAGATCATCATCGCAAAGGTCTGCAGCAGGATGGAGATGCCGATCGCCGTGATCAGCGGCGCCAGCCGCGGCGCATTGCGCAGCCGGCGGTAGGCAATGCGCTCGATCAGCACGCTGACGGCGACGCAGACCGGAATCGCACCGCCGATCGCGATCGCAAGCTGCAGCAGCCCCGGCATCTGCGGGCTGACCTTCTGCAGGATCTCCAGCAGCGTCCAGCCCACCATGGCCCCGATCATCAGCACGTCGCCATGGGCGAAGTTGATCAGGTTCAGCACGCCGTAGACCATCGTGTAGCCGAGCGCGACCAGCGCATACATGCTGCCCAGCACGAGGCCGTTGATCAGTTGCTGGACGAGGATGTCCATCGTTTACGCACCGTCGCGGGCCGTCAGGCCCTTCGGCAGCGGGAAGGTGACGTTTTCCTCCGCGCCGTCGAGCTCGCGCACGGTGGCAGGGCTGAGCTGCTTCAGGCGATCGATCACCTGCTGCACCAGCACCTCGGGCGCCGAGGCGCCGGCGGTGACGCCGATGCGCGACTTGCCGGTGACCCACGCCGGATCGATCTGCCCGGCATTGTCGACCATGTAGGCTTCGACGCCATTTTTCTCGGCGACTTCGCGCAGCCGGTTCGAGTTCGAGCTGCTCGGGCTGCCGACCACGATCACCAGCTGCACCTGCGGCGCCATGAATTTCACCGCCTGCTGACGGTTCGTCGTCGCATAACAGATGTCACCCTTCTTCGGCTCGGCGATGTCGGGGAAGCGGCACTTCAGCGCGTCGATGATGTCGGCGGTGTCGTCGACCGACAGCGTGGTCTGCGACACGAAGGCCAGCCGCTGCGGATCGTTCACGGCCAGCGTCGCGACATCGGCGATGGTCTCGACCAGGTACATGCCGCCGTCGCTCTGGCCCAGCGTGCCCTCGACCTCCGGATGCCCCTTGTGGCCGATCATGATGATTTCGCGGCCTTCGCCGCGCATCTTCGCGACCTCGACATGCACCTTGGTCACCAGCGGACAGGTCGCATCGAACACCTTCAGCCCGCGGCTCTCGGCATCGGCCTTCACCGCGCGCGACACGCCGTGCGCGGAAAACACCAGGTGGCTGCCGGACGGCACGTCGGCGAGATCTTCGATGAAGACCGCGCCCTTCGCGCGCAGATCCTCGACCACGTATTTGTTGTGCACGATCTCGTGCCGCACGTAGATCGGCGCGCCGAACTGCGCAAGCGCCCGCTCGACGATCTCGATTGCGCGGTCGACGCCGGCGCAGAAGCCGCGCGGCTGCGCAAGCAGGAT
Source organism: uncultured Bifidobacterium sp. (assembly GCA_964613635.1). GTDB lineage: Bacteria > Pseudomonadota > Gammaproteobacteria > Burkholderiales > Burkholderiaceae_D > Pernthalerella. The sequence continues at coordinate 23,563 of CAZTIF010000030.1, forward strand.
TTCGTTTTGGCTGTCCACGTTCGCTCCGTCCTTTCAGAGGATGCCGATGAGCCGGACTTCGAACCTCACCGGCTGGCCCGCCAGCGGGTGATTGAAATCGAACAGTGCATCCTCATCGCCGAGTTCAAGCAGCACGCCGGCGAAACGTCCGCCGCCGGGCGCATTGAAATCGACCACGTCGCCGACCGCATAGTCTTCATCCGCATCCGAGTTCTCGCGCAGCGTCGCCAGAGACACACGCTGCAGCAGCTCCGGGTTGCGCGGCCCGAAAGCCTCGCCGGCGGCCAGCTCGAAGGTCTGGTTCGCGCCTTCGGGCAGGCCGAGCAGGCGCGCTTCCAGCGCGGGCACGAGCTGGCCGGCGCCGAGCTGCAGCGTGGCCGGGTTGTCGTTGAAGGTGGTGACGATGTCGCGGCCGTCCTGCGACGACAGCCGGTAGTGCAGGGTCAGGAAAGCCCCTTCGGTGACAACGGGTTGTAGCGTATTCGACATAAATCTGAAAGCTGAATGTAAGCGCGCTATTGTAAGCCAGCGCGGACGGCAGGTTACGCCCGCCTTCGCGGCAGGCGCAGTACATTCGCGATGCCCTCTCCCCTGCCTGCGGAGGAATCATGCGCATCACCGACCTGCCTGCCGAGCTCAGGCCACGCGAACGCCTGCTGGCGATGGGCGCGTCCACGCTGGCCGACAGCGAACTGCTGGCGCTGCTGCTGCGCACCGGCGCGGGCGGCATCAGTGCGATCGAACTGGGCGAAGCGCTGCTGCAGCGCTTCGGCTCGCTCGCACGGCTGCTGGCGGCCACGCCGGACGAGTTGCAGGGCATACGCGGGCTGGGCGACGCCAAGCGCGCCGAACTGCTGGCCGTGAACGAATTGCAGCGGCGCGCGCTCGGGCAGGTACTGGCCGAGCACGAAGTGTTCGATTCGGCACTGGCCGTGTCGCGCTTCCTGCGCCATCGCTTCAATGGCCTGCAGCAGGAATGCTTCCTCGGACTGTTCACCGATGTGCGGCACCGCTTGCTGGCCTGCGAGGCACTGGCCACCGGCACCCTGGACCGGGTCTGCGTCTATCCGCGCGAAGTGGTACGGCTGGCGCTGAAGCACAACGCGGCGGCGGTCATCTTTGCGCACAACCATCCGGGCGGCTGCGCGATGCCCAGCGAAAGCGACAAGGCGCTCACGCACAAGCTCAAGCAGGTGATGGCCTGCATCGAAGTCCAACTGCTCGACCACCTGATCGTGACGCCGTCGGAAATCTGGTCATTCAGCGCCCACGGCCTGTGCTGATCAATGCAAAGCCTTGCAACGGCGCAGAAATTTGTTAAATTTGTCCGCAGTCGCAATGACACAATTTTTTTCTGCAAGTCATTGAATATTCGCGCGTTTTTCTGTACACTCGCGTTTTTTCCAAATTTCGGAAATTTTCAAGGAGTCTGCTGTGGCACGTGAATGCGAAGTAACCGGGAAAAAGCCGATGGTCGGCAACAACGTTTCCCACGCAAACAACAAAACCAAGCGTCGCTTCCTGCCCAACCTGCAGAACCGTCGCTTCTGGGTGGAGTCGGAAAACCGCTGGGTGCGTCTGACGGTTTCGAACGCCGGCATCCGCATCATTGACAAACTCGGCATCGACGCCGTGCTCGCTGACATGCGTGCACGCGGCGCCAAGGTTTAAACGAATTCAGAGTAAAGGAAGAGAATCATGGCGACCAGCAAAGGCCGGGAAAAGATCAAACTGGAGTCGACCGCAGGTACCGGTCACTTCTACACCACGACCAAGAACAAGCGCACGATGCCCGAGAAAATGACGATCATGAAGTTCGATCCGAAAGCTCGCAAGCACGTCGAGTACAAGGAAACCAAGATCAAGTAATTGATCGGTTCCCCAATAAAAAACCCGCTCGGCCGAGCGGGTTTTTTATTGCCCTGAACTTCAGGGCCGGGTCACCGGCGAGGCGCATGCACGATAGGTACGTGCGCCCCGTCCAGACCTTCGATCAGGCGTAGCTGCGCAGGCGCAGCGAGAATTCCTGCAGCGAACGGATGCCCGAAGCTTCCGCACGTGCGCACCAGTCACGCAGCTGCTGCACGAGCTGGTCGGAAGTCGAATGCGAGCGCTCCCACAGTGCCGAGAGTTCGACGCGCATCTCATGCATCGTCTTCAGCGCAGCGCTGTGCTTGAACAGTTCGGACAGCTGCTGCTTCTGGTTCGACTCCAGCGAAGCCGGCTCGCGCTGCAGCAGCTTCTTGGTCGATTTCAGGAAGCCGGACTCGAGCTTGGACTTCGCGCGGATCTGGTCGACTTCTTCGCTCCAGGTGTGGCTCAGCGAGCGCGCATACTTGGCCATCACGTCATAACGGTTGGCGACGATCGACTGCAGCGTGGCCGTGTCGGCGACGCGCTTGGTACGGTCGAACTTCGGCTCCGGCGCGACTTTCTTCACCTTGGCCAGGCCAAAGAAGGAGAGGATGGTGATGTACATCCAGCCGATATCGAACTCGTACCATTTGGCCGACAGCTTGGCCGACGTGCCGAAGGTATGGTGGTTGTTGTGCAGCTCTTCGCCGCCGATCAGGATGCCGATCGGGAAGACGTTCGTCGATGCATCCTTGCAATCGTAGTTGCGATAGCCCCAGTAGTGGCCGATGCCATTGATGATGCCGGCCGCCGTCACCGGAATCCACGCCATCTGCACTGCCCAGACCGTCAGACCGAGCACGCCGAACAAGGCGACGTCGATGATCAGCATCAGCGACACGCCCAGTGCCGAGTGCTTCGAATACACATTGCGTTCGAGCCAGTCATCCGGCGTGCCGTGACCGTATTTCTCGATGGTCTCGCGGTTCTTCGCTTCGACGCGGTACAGCTCGGCGCCTTCGAACACGACTTTCTCGATGCCGCGGGTGATCGGGCTGTGCGGGTCATCGACGGTTTCGCATTTCGCGTGATGCTTGCGGTGGATCGCCGCCCATTCCTTGGTGACCATGCCGGTCGTCATCCACAGCCAGAAACGGAAGAAGTGGCTGGGAATCGCATGCAGGTCCAGCGCGCGGTGCGCCTGGCAGCGATGCAGGAAGATGGTGACGGATGCAATCGTGATGTGGGTGACAGCGAGGGTGAACAGCAGGATCGCCCAACCGCTCGAATGGGTCACGCCGTTCAGCAGGAAATCAAGTACGAGATCCAGGCCGGAATTCTGAGTCATTTTTTCTCCAAACAATCAGCGAGCACGGATAAATGATAAGTACCTACCCTGCCCAACCTGCGATTGTACGTCCTTTTGCCGTTCAACGCCCTGTGGTCAGCCGATTTTTGAAAACTAAAGCTTGAAAAATCAATGACTTGTTCGTCTGCCTGATGACCGGCAGTTCGCTCGACGCAGCACAATCCGCACGATTGCAGGCCGTTCCGGACGGGCTAACGCCCGGCCAGCAGGCTGGCTTCGGCACGGTGCCGCACCCAATGGGCCGCATAGCGTTCTGCAAGCGCCGGCTGTCCGCGCAGGATCAGCAGGTTTTCCGCGTTCAGGTGCTGCGCACCCCAGGTGAAGTTATAACTGCCGGTCACGACGACCGGTGCCGGCGAGTTCGCATCGACCACGATCACCTTGTTGTGAGCATTTCGATAACGGCTTTCCAGCCACACCGGTATGCCGGCTTGCGCCAGCTTCGCCAGCAGCGACGCCGGATGCTCTGCATGCTGCCTTGCATCGGCAAGCACCTGCACGTCGACGCCGCGCCGGTGAGCCGCCAGCAGGCGGGCGGCAATCTCTCGGCTGGTCAGCAGGAAGGCCTGCACCCGCACCTCGGCGCAGGCTTCATCGAGTACATTCAGCAACTGCTGCTGTGCATCGTCCCAGGGCGGGAAGAAAACCTCCGTCGACGAGGTCGGCGGCGGCAGGCGGGTGCAGTCGCGGGCGGCGGCGGGCAGCGCGACGGCCGTGCCGACCAGCAGCACGAGGGCTGGCAGGCCGCACGACCACGCGCGCCGGATCATGCGCGCCGTTCGAGCACGGCGGCGAAAAAGCCGTCGGTCTGGTGCAGGTCCGGGCGCAATCTCAGGTAATCGCCGGTATCCAGCACGATCTTCTGCGCCGCCAGCAGCTCGTTCGCCGGGACGATCACGAAGTCCGGATGGGCTGCGACGAAAGCCTCGACGATCGCTTCATTCTCTTCCGCCAGCAGACTGCAGGTCGCGTAAACGAGGCGGCCGCCGGATTTCACCAGGCGGGCGGCACCGGCAAGGATGGACTGCTGCTTCGCGTTCAGCTCGGCCACGTCCTTGGCCTGCTGTCGCCACTTCATGTCCGGATTGCGGCGCAGGGTGCCGAGGCCGCTGCAAGGGGCATCGACCAGCACACGGTCGATCTTGCCGGCAAGACGCTTCACTTTCGCATCATTTTCATGCGCGATCACCACAGGATGCACGTTCGACAGCCCGCTGCGCGCCAGCCGCGGCTTCAGTTTCGCCAGCCGCTTGTCGGAGACGTCGAATGCATACAGCCTGCCGGTGTTGCGCATGGCCGCACCGATCGCCAGCGTCTTGCCGCCGGCGCCGGCGCAAAAATCGACCACCATTTCGCCGCGTTTGGCGCCGAGCAGGTGCGCGAGCAACTGGCTGCCTTCATCCTGTACTTCGATGCCGCCGTCCTTGAACAGCGCGAGGTTCTGCAGCGCCGGCTTTTTCCCCAGCCGCAGTCCTGATGGCGAATACGGCGTGCGCTCGAAAGCAATACCGGCATCGGCCAGCGCGGCCTCCGCCTCTTCGCGCGAGCACTTCAGTGCATTCACGCGCAAATCCAGCGGCGCAGCGCGGTTCAGCGCATCCATCAGCTGCGACGCGCCTTCGTCACCATATTGGGCCAGCAGGCGCTCGCGTATCCAGTCGGGGAAGTTCGAGCGAACCGCCGGCGGCAGGCTGGCGCGATCGATCGACATCACACGCGACAGCCATTCGGACTCCGACTCGGACAAGCCGGCGATCGACTCGGCGCCAAGCACATCGGCCAATGCCAGCAAGGCAATGCGTCGCATCTGCGGGCCGACACCGGAGTCGACGAACTGCATCAGCACCAGCCGGTTGCGCAGCAGCGCATAGACCGCTTCGGCGATCGCGCCGCGCTCGCGGCCGCCGAGGCGGGGATGTTCGCGGAAATAGCGGGAAAGGGTCACGTCAGCCGGACCGGCAAAGCGCAATATCTCGCGCAAAGCCTCTTCCGTGCTGCCGACGACATACGGGGGCAATCTCATGGGAAATCCTGACAAAAAAACTGCGGGCCGCACGCGGCCCGGTGATTCAGCGGTTGGCGACGCGGCGCACCCGCTCGCCATCCAGCCAGACTCGGCCTTCAACGATGTCGCGCACGGCGCGCGGATAGATCACATGCTCCTGTTCGAGCACTCGCGCGGCCAGCACATCTTCGGTATCGCCTTCCAGCACCGGCACCACGGCTTGCTCTACGATCGGGCCGTGATCCAGCTCCGGCGTGACGAAGTGGACGGTCGCGCCATGGAATTTGACACCGGCGTCGAGCGCCTGCTGGTGCGTCGCCAATCCCGGAAAGCTGGGCAGCAGCGACGGATGGATGTTCAACAGGCGACCGTGATAATGCTGCACGAAGGCGGCAGTCAGGATGCGCATGAAGCCGGCCAACACGACCAGGTCCGGCTCGAAGCGATCGATGGCCTCGGCCAGCGCGCGGTCGAAGCTGTCACGATCCGGGAAGCTGCGATGCTCGAGGGTGACGGCAGGAATGCCGGCGGCTTCGGCGGTCTTCAGCCCGCCCGCACCGGCCTTGTTGCTGATGACGGCGGCGATCTTTGCCGGCCACTGCTCGGCTGCGGCAGCGCGGAGGATGGCCTCCATGTTGCTGCCCCGCCCGGAAATCAGGATGACGATTCGTTTCATGGCGCGCATTTTAACAGCGCGCCGCCGGCCACCCGGCAGGCAATCCGGTCGCGCCGACGGGGGCCCTGATTACTGGAACGAGAAAAATGCGCGGAACGGAATCTTCTTTTCCGCCCAGAAGTCGGCGGCGTCGCGGAATACGTCGAGCAGGTTCTCGCGTGCCTCGCGGTCGAACTTCTGCGTCGTCGGCAGCTGCTCGAGCACGATCAGGAAACCCGTCTGCCTGCCAGCCTTGTGCATCTGCTCGGTCAGGCAATTTCGCAGCGCATCAAAATTCTTGCCGAAAGGCCGGGGCACGTGGAAAGCCTCGGCAATCGACGCGAGTACCTGCTGGCGCGTCAGTGCCTGCGAACAGTTCGCATAAAGAAAGTGGTGGCCGAGCCGGATGGCTTCGGACTGCAGCTCGGTGACCCGGAATGCGCGAATGGATTGCACTACATTCCCCGGAACCGTATGCAGCAAATCGCCGCCTGCCACTGCTTCCCGGATCTCTTCGTCGCGCTGTGGAGGCGCGCTGAGCATGTAAATATTCACGATCCTGTTGAAACAACCCAATGCTGTCACCCTCCGGTGCAGGTTGTTTTTATTGCAAATTTGCGCGTGGAAGCATCAAAACGATGCCATGAAAGAAACTCTGCGGCTGAGTCGCTTGATATACAGCAATTCGAGATGATACCTGTGCTTTGGTTCCGGTAAAACCCCTGATGACCGACAACCGCACGGAGAAAATACAAAAATAATAATCGTATAGCAAGTCTGACCGCTATCCGGCATGGGATCTGCGGAGAAAAGCCGTGCCCGAAGGTTCTCGGCGGCGGGGAAATCAATGCATAGCAGCAACCGCGTGATCACGGCCTGCTGCGGGCTTCAGCCCCGGGTCGATGTCAAAAAAGGCGAGCACTTCATCGCGGCGGTTCAGGGTATCGATCTGGCCGAGTTCGATCAGTGATCTCGTATAACTCGATTCGAACAATAAATAGGAGGCCAGTGCCGCGCCGCGGCGCTCGGTCGCGCCGATGGCCGAAAGGAGTGTACGAATTGGCAAGGGCAGGCTACCGACATGTCGGCTGGCGATCGAATCCAGCGGTTGCGACGGCGTGATCGACAGCATCCGGACCGGACGCAGCGGGGTTTGTGCAAGCTGCTCGGGCGTCAGCAGTGACAGCGTGCTGTTGATGCGCGCCATGCGCTCGAGATCGACCGACAGGCCGTCAAGGAAAATGCTGGACAGCGCATGGCCGGCAACCTGCGCAAGGCTGGGATAACCGGAAAACTCTGAAAAGCTTCTTTCCGGCCCGTTGATGTTGCCGGCACCGATCACCAGCACTTTGCTCGCCCCGAGGTGGATGGCCGGCGAAATCGGCGCGACTTCGCGCAGCGAACCATCGCCGAAGTATTCGCAACGCTCGCCGCAATACAGGGGCACGGCGGGAAAAATCAGCGGAATCGCGGACGATGCAAGCAAATGATCGACACCGATCTGCTGCGGCACTGACATGCGCTGTGCGCGCCGCCACGGGGCGACCTCGGGGCCGGACTGGTAGAAGATCACGTGCCGGCCAGCCGTGTAGGACGATGCCGACACCGCCAGCGCGCTCAGGTGACCGGCATCGAGCGCCGCATCCAGCCGCGGCAGGTCGAGCATCTTGTGCAGCAGGCCGACCAGCGGGCTGTTGTCCAGCAGCGAGGCCGGTGGTTGCGCCCGCCACTTCCGCAGCAGCCAGCCGAACGACAGCAGCGACAGCCAGCGCGCGCCGGAACGGATCACGCCGATCGAATCGGCACGGTAGACCTGCCCGACTTCCAGTTGCCGCCAGGTCTGCAGCAGCTGCGTGACGCTGTCCTCGAAATCATCGGCGCGGCAGGCGAACGCAGCCGCATTGATCGCACCGGCCGAAGTGCCGCAAACGATGTCGAACGGATTACGGCGCGGGTCGCGGCCAGTTTCGCTGAGCAGCGAAAAAATGGCCTGCAGCACGCCAACCTGGTAGGCGGCGCGGGCACCACCGCCAGTCAGGAACAACGCGGTTTTCTGCGGTGAGGACATGACCGCAGGTTACCAGTACGCAAGCACGCCGGACATCCCTGCTTGCTACTATGCATTTGTTGCAACAATCTACACGGCGCAGGAAAAAAAACCGCACCCGAAGGTGCGGCCTGATGCGCTGCGCAGCGGATTACTTCGGCTGCATGCGGATCGCGCCGTTGAGGCGGATCGTTTCGCCGTTCAGCATCGTGTTTTCGATGATGGTCTTCGCGAGGTGGGCGTACTCGTTCGGCTTGCCGAGGCGCGGGGGGAACGGCACCATCTTGCCGAGCGCGTCCTGCACTTCCTGCGGCATGCCGAGCAGCATCGGCGTCTCGAAGATGCCCGGGGCGATCGTCATCACGCGTATGCCGTTGCGCGACAGGTCGCGCGCCATCGGCAGTGTCAGGCCGACCACGCCGGCCTTCGAGGCGGCGTAGGCGGCCTGGCCGATCTGGCCGTCGTACGCCGCGACCGATGCGGTG
>CAZTIF010000031.1:0-31844 GCA_964613635.1 uncultured Bifidobacterium sp.
TTCGTGCAGCAGGCGCTGGCCAAGGACATCGACATCGGCTTCGACCTGCAGCCGGCCGGCGTGCACGGCGACGCCTTCCTGCTGCGCGACCTGATCGACAATCTGGTCGACAATGCGATCCGCTACACCCCGCGCGGCGGCGTGGTCACCGTCAGCTGCGGCAGCGAGGATGGCCGCGCGCAGCTGCGCGTCGAGGATAACGGCCCCGGCATTCCCGATTCGCAGAGAGACCGCGTGTTCACCCGTTTCTACCGGCTCGACCAGACCCAGTCCGGCAGCGGGCTGGGGCTGGCGATCGTGCGCGACATCGCAACGGATCACGGCGCGCGCCTCGAGGTCGGCGCCGGCGCCGGTGAACGCGGCACGCTGTTCCGGGTGGTGTTCCCGGCGCCGCCGGCGGAAGCCGCCGCATAAGGCCGTATAATCGCGCTCCAGACCGAAACGGGCGCATGGCCCGCATTCTCCGCATCCCCGTGAGCTACAGCGTCAAAGAAATCTTTTATACCTTGCAGGGCGAGGGCGCACAGGCCGGACGGCCGGCGGTGTTCTGTCGTTTCGCCGGCTGCAACCTGTGGAGCGGCCGCGAAGAAGACCGCGCCGGCGCGACCTGCCGCTTCTGCGATACCGATTTCGTCGGCACCGACGGCGTGAACGGCGGAAAATTCGGCACGGCCGCCGATCTTGCCGCGCGCATCGACGCGCAATGGCCGGCCGATCGCCCGCTGCGCAAGTATGTGGTCTGCACCGGCGGCGAGCCGCTGCTGCAGCTCGACGCCGCGCTGCTCGACGCCCTGCACGCGCGCGGTTTCGAGGTGGCGATCGAGACCAATGGCACGCTGCCGGTGCCCGACGGCGTGGACTGGGTCTGCGTCAGCCCGAAAGAGGGCGCAACGCTGGTCGTCGCGCGCGGCGATGAGCTGAAGGTCGTGATACCGCAGGACGGGCAAGACCTGCCGGCCTTCGAGGCGCTGGATTTCAAGCATCATTTCCTGCAGCCGATGGACGGCCCCGACAAGGCCAGAAACACGCAGCTGGCGATCGACGCCTGCAAGGCCAACCCGCGCTGGCGGCTGTCGATCCAGACGCACAAGCTTTTACAGATTCCCTGAACTGAACCGCACCATGCTCACCATTACCCGCAAGCTCGAGTTCGACGCCGGGCACCGGATTCCCGACCACAAGAGCCAGTGCCGCAACTTGCACGGCCACCGCTACACGCTGGAGATCACGCTGGTCGGCAACGTGATCGAGCAGGAGGGCAACTCCGACAATGGCATGATCATGGACTTTTCCGACGTCAAGGCGCTGGCAAAACAGCACCTGGTCGATGTCTGGGACCATGCCTTCCTGGTGTACTCGGGCGATACCGCCGTGCGCGATTTTCTTGCGTCGCTGCCCGGGCACAAGACGGTCATGATCGACCGCATCCCGACCGTCGAGAACCTCGCGCAGACCGCGTTCGACATCCTCAAGGCGGTCTTCATCGACCGCTTCGGCACCGGCCTGCGGCTGCACAAGCTGGTGCTGCACGAGACGCCGAACTGCTGGGCCGAGATCAGCGAGGACTGAGTTGGCCGAATTGAGCGACGAGGATTTCATGCGGCTGGCCATCGAGGCCGCCGGCCGCGCGCAGGCGCTCGGCGAAGTCCCGGTCGGTGCGGTGCTGGTGAAGAACGGCGAAGTGATCGCGACCGGCTTCAACCAGCCGATCGGCCGCCATGACCCGACCCATCACGCCGAAATCGCCGCCTTGCGCGCTGCCGCCGAGACGCTCGGCAATTACCGGCTGCCCGGCTGCACGCTGTATGTGACGCTCGAGCCCTGCGTGATGTGCGCCGGTGCGATGATGCATGCGCGGCTGGCGCGCGTGGTGTTCGGCGCGTCCGACCCGAAGACCGGTGCCTGCGGCTCGGTCGTCAACCTGTTCGCCGAAGACCGGTTGAACCACCATGCCGAGATCACCGGCGGCGTGCTGGCCGCCGAATGCGGCACAATGCTGTCCAACTTCTTTGCGGAGCGGCGCCGGCTGGCCCGTGGCGAGACGACATGACACCATCCCTGACGATAGGCGTGGTGGCGCCGAGCAGCTGCGCCACCGATCCGGTGGCCGCTGCATGCGGACTACAGCGGCTGCGCGAGCTGGGCCATCAGGTCAGGGATTTTTCAGCGGGTGCGAGCCGTCACCAGCGCTTTGCCGCAACCGACGCCGAACGCGTCGCGCAGCTGCATGCGGCCGCGCGCGACCCGGAGGTCGCGCTGGTGATCGCGCTGCGCGGCGGCTACGGACTCTCGCGCCTCCTGCCCGACATCGATTTCGACCTGCTGGCCGGCAGCGCCAAGCGCTGGGTCGGCCACAGCGATTTCACTGCGCTGCAGCTCGGTCTGCTGGCGACCACCGGCGCGGCCAGCTTCGCCGGCCCGATGATCTGCGACGACTTCAGCCGCGACGAACCCAGCGAATTCACGCACGCGCACTTCTGGCGGGCCCTGACTTCGCCGGTGCTGGAGATCGACGTCGCGGTCGCCGGCAATCCTGCAGTACGGGCCGAGGGCCGGCTGTGGGGCGGCAACCTCGCGATGCTGTGCCACCTGGTCGGCTCGCGCTGGATGCCGGAAGTGGACGGCGGCATCCTGTTCCTCGAAGACATCAACGAACACCCGTACCGGGTCGAGCGCATGCTGCTGCAGCTGGCGCATGCGGGCATCCTGGCGCGGCAACAGGCTATCGTGCTGGGAGATTTTTCCGGTTACCGGCTGAGCGAATTCGACAACGGTTATGATTTCGACAGCATGCTGGGCTACCTGCGCGACCGGCTGGGCTTGCCCATCCTGCAAGGCCTGCCGTTCGGCCACACCCGCGACAAGCTGACTCTGCCGGTCGGCGTCGACTGCCAACTGCGCTCGGATGCCGCGGGCTTCTCGCTGCGCCTGTCCGGCCATCCGGTGCTGTCCGGCCGTTAACTTCACGGCAGGCCGCGCCCCGGCACGCGCCGGCCGTGCAGCCTTTGCTGCATGCCACTGATGGCCGGCACTGCCCGATGGTAAAATCTCCGGTTTTCCGCTCCGCCGGGAGGCCGTGTCGCCATCCCCGGGGCGAAGTCGTTTTCTTCATCCATTCCGCTCCCACAAGGTCACAGCTTGCTTTCCACCGCCAATATCACGATGCAGTTCGGCGCCAAGCCGCTTTTCGAGAACATTTCCGTCAAATTCGGTGACGGCAACCGCTACGGCCTGATCGGCGCCAACGGCTGCGGCAAGTCGACCTTCATGAAGATCCTCGGCGGCGATCTCGAGCCGAGCGCGGGCAACGTGATGCTGGACGTGAACGAGCGGCTCGGCAAGCTGCGCCAGGACCAGTTCGCGTATGAAGACAGGCGCGTGATTGACGTCGTGATGATGGGCCATACCGAGATGTGGGACGCGATGAGCGAGCGCGACGCGATCTACGCAAATCCGGACGCGACCGACGAGGACTACATGAAGGCCGCCGACCTCGAGGCGAAGTTCGCCGAGTACGACGGCTACACCGCCGAGGCGCGCGCCGGCGAGCTGCTGCTCGGCGTCGGCATTCCGCTCGACCAGCACAACGGCACGATGAGCGCGGTCGCGCCCGGCTGGAAGCTGCGCGTGCTGCTGGCGCAGGCGCTGTTCTCCAATCCGGACATCCTGCTGCTGGACGAGCCGACCAACAACCTCGACATCAACACCATCCGCTGGCTCGAGGACGTGCTGAACCAGCGCAATTCGACGATGATCATCATCTCGCACGACCGCCATTTCCTGAACCAGGTGTGCACGCACATGGCCGACATGGACTACGGCACGCTGAAGATCTATCCGGGCAATTACGACGACTACATGCTGGCGTCCGCGCAGGCGCGCACGCAGCAGTTGACGGCCAATGCGAAGGCGAAGGAAAAAATCGCCGAACTGCAGGACTTCGTGCGCCGCTTCTCGGCCAACAAGTCCAAGGCAAGACAGGCCACGTCGCGTGCGAAGCAGATCGACAAGATCAAGGTCGAGGACGTCAAGCCGTCGTCGCGCCAGAACCCGTTCGTTCGCTTCGAGGGCGAGAAGAAGCTGCACCGCCTTGCGGTAGAGACCCAGGGTATTTCGAAAGCCTACGACCGCCAGCTGTTCCGCAATTTCAGCATTGCCGTCGAGGCTGGTGAAAAGATCGCCATCATCGGCGAGAACGGCGCCGGCAAGACCACGCTGCTGCGCTGCATCGGCGGCGATGTCTGCGGACTGACGCCGGACAGCGGCACCGTCAAGTGGGCCGAGAACGCGAATGTCGGCTACATGCCGCAGGATCCGACCGAAGAATTTGCGGTCGACAAGCCGCTGACGGACTGGATGGGCCAGTGGACGCAGGAAGGCGACGACGACCAGGCGGTGCGCTCCATCCTCGGCCGCTTGCTGTTCTCCGGCGACGAGGTGAAGAAGTCGGTGAAGGTGCTGTCCGGCGGCGAGAAGGGCCGGATGATGTATGGCAAGCTGATGCTGGGCCGTCACAACGTGCTGCTGATGGACGAGCCGACCAACCACATGGACATGGAATCCATCGAATCGCTGAACATCGCTCTGGAAAAATACGCCGGCACCCTGATCTTCGTGTCGCACGACCGCGAGTTCGTGTCCTCGCTGGCGACGCGCATCCTCGAAGTGAAGCAGGGCGAGATCGTCGACTTCCGGGGCAGCTATGATGAATACTTGGCTTCGCAGGGACTGCAGTAAGCCGAGGAGGGCCGGAGGGTGAGCGTGGAAATCAAGACTGTCGAATTCGAAAGGCCGGCCGGGGAGGGCATGAGCTGTGTCGCGTCGGCCTGGGCCAAGGTGCCCGAGCCGCTGACGCCGGAACAGCGCGCCGCGCTGAAGGAGCGCGCGCGCCGGCTGCTGAAGGAAAAGAATGCGGTGCTGGTCGCGCATTACTACGTCGATGCCGACCTGCAGGACCTCGCCGAGGAAACCGGCGGCTGCGTGTCCGACTCGCTCGAGATGGCGCGTTTCGGCCGCGACCACGCCGCGCAGACGCTGGTGGTGGCCGGCGTGCGCTTCATGGGCGAGACTGCCAAGATCCTGTCGCCCGACAAGACCATCCTGATGCCCGACCTCGACGCGACCTGTTCGCTCGACCTCGGCTGCCCGGCCGATGAATTCGCCGCCTTCTGCGACGCGCATCCCGACCGTACCGTGGTGGTCTATGCCAACACCAGCGCGGCGGCGAAGGCGCGTGCCGACTGGATGGTGACCTCGTCGATCGGCCTCGACATCGTCAAATACCTGCACGCGCAGGGCAAGAAGATCCTGTGGGCGCCGGATCGCCACCTTGGCAGCTACATTCAGAAGCAGACCGGCGCCGACATGCTGCTGTGGCAGGGCTCCTGCCTCGTGCATGACGAGTTCAAGGGCGTCGAGCTCGACCTGCTGAAGCATGAACACCCGAACGCGAAGGTGCTGGTGCATCCGGAGTCGCCGGCTGCCGTGGTCGAACAGGCCGATGTGGTCGGTTCGACCTCGCAGCTGATCGCCGCTGCGGTGTTGATGGACGCGCAGGAATTCATCGTCGCCACCGACAACGGCATCCTGCACAAGATGCGAATGGCCGCGCCCGGCAAGACCTTCATCGAAGCGCCGACCGCCGGCAACAGCGCCACCTGCAAGAGCTGCGCGCATTGCCCGTGGATGGCAATGAACGGGCTGCAGAACCTGGTCGATGTGCTCGAGAGCGGCCGCAATGACATCCAGGTCGATCCGGCCATCCGCGACAAGGCCGTCAACTGCATCAGCCGCATGCTGGATTTCGCTGCGGCGAAGAAGGCGAACGTGCGTCCGTCCGCGGATCTGGCGGCCGAGCAGGCGCTGTTTTCCGGTATCGGCCCGGCATGAGCACGCTGAAAAATCCCTTCGCCCCGTTCGACCCGGCGCTGGCCGCGGCCTTCGAGGCGAATGTTACCGCTGCGCTGGCCGAAGATGTCGGCAGCGGCGACTGGACCGCGATGCTGGTGCCCGAGGGGCAAATGGTCGAGGCCCGCGTCATCGTGCGTGAAGCTGCCGTGCTGTGCGGCGCGCCGTGGTTCGAGGCAGTGATGATCGCCTGCGATCCGCGCATCGTGCTCGACTGGCGCTATGCCGAGGGCGACCTGATGGCGGCCGACAGCGAAGTGGTGGCGATCAGGGCGCCGGCGCGCGCGTTGCTGACCGCCGAGCGCAGCGCACTGAACTTCCTGCAGCTGCTGTCCGGCGTGGCCACCGCCACCCGCGACTACGTGAAGCTCGTCGAGGGCACAAGGGCAGCCATCCTCGATACGCGCAAGACGTTGCCTGGTCTGCGCCTCGCGCAGAAATACGCGGTACGTGTCGGTGGCGGAATGAACCAGCGGCTCGCGCTGTATGACGGCATCCTGATCAAGGAAAACCATATCGCCGCAGCCGGCGGCATCCCGCAGGCAATGCGGGCCGCGCAGGCGCTGAATGCCGGCGTGTCGATACAGATCGAGGTCGAGAGCCTCGACGAACTGCAGCAGGCGCTCGATGCCGGCGCGACCTCGGTCCTGCTGGACAACTTCAGCACCGACATGATGCGCGCCGCCGTGCAGCTGTCGGCGGGCAGGGCGCTGCTGGAAGCGTCCGGCGGTGTGAATCGCGATAGCGTGCGTGCCATTGCCGAAACAGGTGTCGACAGGATTTCCATCGGCAGCCTGACCAAGGATGTCGCTGCCACCGATTATTCCTTGCGCGTGATTGGCTGAATCACCAGCCTGAAAAACGGATGCACTGACAGGCTGACACGCGCACTTCCCTGCAAGCGCGGCAGCGTACGTTTCGCTGCACGCGCTGACACACCGCAGTATCCCGGCGCACGGTCTCCTGAACCAGCGATCAGCATCCGGCATCATGTGCGCGTCCTTCCATCTCGCGAACGCATGATGCGCATTCAGCGCTGATCGCTGCAAGCCTCGTTCTCGCGCACCGCAGAGGCAGCCAGCTTCGATCTCTGAACCAAGTTTCCGTTGATGGTACGAATGCGCTCGTTATTTCTTTCTGGAGCAAGCGCCGTGTCTGTTGCCAAACCCCACAGCCCTGTAGCCCGTCCTGCGTTCAAATCCCTGGTCGCGGATGTCACGCCGCCCATCGTCAGTCACTTGACGATTCCCTCCATGCGCTCGCTGGCACAAACCAGCAAGAGTTGGAACACGTACCTGAAAGAGGAATGGGATTTGCCTCAGAAACTGTTTGGGCACGCGGTCATGCGCGTTCACAATTCCAGCAAACCCGTGGTGCGCGCGTTGAACGTTGCAAGCAAGTTGATCGAGGTGCATGGGATAGGTGCAGTCGAGCGCTTTTACGACGCTGCTTCCACGCAATGCGATATGCCGCGCAAGAAGACGTTCTTCACGCTGCTGCGGCCGCGCGTGAAGTCATCGTATTGCTTTCAGGTGCCAAGTTCGTTGAGCGGCATTTCGCGGAAGAATGCATGGGAATGTAACGAGGTGGAGCGGCGGAAAATCAATGGCTTTCTGGTGGAATGTGTGACCGGCGTGGTTGCTCAGAAGGATTCCGAGGGCGATGCCGATCGATCCCGTGACTTGGTGCGACAAGTCTTCAAGCCTTGTCTGAACATCCTCACGAAGTTGCGATCTGGTCCGCGCACCTTTGCGTTTATCGCCCTGACCGAACTGTTGGCAGAGCGTCAATTTCACGGAGATGAAAAAAAGCGCTTTTGGTCAGCCAAGAAGGGGATCGCTGCTGATTTTTCTGCTGTGGCAGAAAAATTGTTACCCAGGGATTTGCATATGCGATGGGTGGAGAGCTACGAGCACGGACGCAATCCCTTTCTCGTGGCTGTGAATTTCTGCCTTGCCAATATGCCAGGGGAGGCCAATGGGCTTCGCGGGAGACTGCTGGATATAGCGATAAATCTGATCAAGTCATATCCGGGCGGTAAGCGGTACTGGAAGAAGATCATGCATGACACCCAAACCCTGAAGCCGCACTTTCTGAGGGATCTGCTGAATGCGGTGTACGGGGTGGGCAATGTCTCCCAATCCTTCAAAGACCATTGCAAGACTCGTTTGATCGAGTGCGGGTTCATCAAGCGCGGCAAGGAGCAGGTTCTGGAGGCGCAACCACTGCCTTTTACCTGAAAAGCTCAGACGTACAAAAACAGGCTCCGTGGATGGAGCCTGTTTTTTTTCATGGGGGCGACACTGTCTTCCAGCGGGCCCTTGGCCGCGCACATTGCACCTGAACCATGACGGAACCGCGAGCTACTCATCCGGCTGTCACGTCCTTCTGAAAGGGAAAGCCATGGACAGTCTCCAGTCAGCGGGCAGGGATATCCACCTGCAAATCGCTGAGCACCTCGCGCAGGAACCCTCGACATTCACGGTCTGGATGCCGTCCATGCGGTCATGGGGTACGACGAACAAATACTTCCGCAGTCTGCTGCTCGAGGTCGGCTGGCTGGCGCCGGCCAATGTGTGCAAGGCCAAATTTGCTCAGGCCGTGCGCTTCACCTGCCCCGCGCTGCGTGTGCTGGATCTTGCAGAGCACTTTGCGTCCGTATTGCCCATGCCGGCGTTGACGGTAACGCTGGCCACGCTGCCCAAGACCCCGGCTTGCCCGAATCAGTCGGCACTGCCCTTGATGCTGATGACCCGTGCCGGCTCACGTTTGCAGCCGGCGACCAAAGCCGAGCTGGTGAAATCAGTCGCCCAATCCACCTATGCGCTGCCCGTCGACGATGGCACACAGCGCTGGACCTTCAGCAAGCTCGAAGGTCAGGCACTCAAGCGCTTCATTGCCGACTGCATTGGCGTGATGAATGGCGGTGACTTCAATGTGCTGCTGGCCAACGGGGAAAGATATTTCGCCGAAGACTGCATGGCCGTGGCCCTGAAGCTGCCGGTCGGACTGAAGTCGCTGGCCCTGCATGAGCTGTCGTACTGCATCGAGGAGCTGTCGAATCTCCCGCTGGAGGGGGTCGACTCGGCGAGGGTGGATATCCTGTTCGATATCGAAGGCCTGATCCCGCAACAATGGAACAGCGCGTTGGTCAACCACACTTGTTTTCCGATGCGCTCACTCGACCAGTGCTTGCGAGTGGTCCTGGCCCATGCCAGCACCCGTACAGCCAGTGATATTTGTCAGCGGGCGCTGAAGCTGATGTGCCATTTCCTCGATGGCTTGCCGAAAGCGGACCGACACTGGACCCGGCTGGAAATCGTTTGCAGCACCGACGAACTTCGTTTGATCCAGGGCTTGGTGCGGCTGCTGAATGACCACCTGCGCATTCCGGGCGTAAAAAGCCTGTATATGAAGGCAGCGGTGCACCACGGGCTGCTCACCCGAGCCGATGTGAAATCGTCGGAAATGCTGGAAGAATTCAACCACTGGTGCTGGCTCGGGAATTCGGTAGAAGCTTATCTCAAGGACTATCTTTCGCAGCAATTGCAAAAAAATAGCGACTCTTGACGCCTGGACTGGCGCGGTGTGGCGTGCCGCAAGGGCATGCCACACGCATCCCCCTCAAGCGCGCTTCCGGCGCTGCGGCGACAGCACCGTCGGTACCGCCTTCGGCAAGGTGTACGGGAAATCCAGGCTGTAATGCAGGCCGCGGCTCTCGCGCCTCAGCAGCGCGCTGTTGACGATCAGCGACGCCACTTCAACGAGATTGCGCAGTTCGAGGAGGTCGCGCGTGATGCGGAAGTTCGCGTAGTACTCGTCGATCTCTTCCTTCAGCAAGCGGATGCGGTGTTGCGCACGCTCGAGCCGCTTGGTGGTGCGCACGATGCCGACGAAGCTCCACATCGCCCGCCGCAACTCGTCCCAGTTCTGCGTGATCACGACTTCCTCGTCGGCGTCGGTCACGCGGCTTTCATCCCAGGCCGGCAGTGAGGGAAGCGTCGGCCTCGGCTGCATCTCGATATCCGTCGCGGCCGCGCGGCCGAGCACCACGCATTCCAGCAGCGAATTGCTGGCCAGCCGGTTCGCGCCGTGCAAGCCGGTATACGCGGTCTCGCCGACCGCATACAGACCCTGGATGTCGGTGCGTCCGTGCAGGTCGGTGACGATGCCGCCGCAGGTGTAATGCGTTGCCGGCACGATCGGTATCGGCTGGCGGGTGATGTCGATGCCCAGTTCGAGGCAGCGCGCGTAGATGGTCGGGAAATGCTCGCGCAGGAATTCC
Organism: uncultured Bifidobacterium sp.; assembly: GCA_964613635.1. Classification (GTDB taxonomy): domain Bacteria; phylum Pseudomonadota; class Gammaproteobacteria; order Burkholderiales; family Burkholderiaceae_D; genus Pernthalerella. The sequence continues at coordinate 10,193 of CAZTIF010000031.1, forward strand.
GGCGGCTGGTGGCTGATGTCGAGGTCGACATAGTCGAGGCCGCGCTTCTTCATTTCATAGTCGATCGCGCGCGCGACGATGTCGCGCGGCGCCAGTTCGCCGCGCTCGTCATGCGCCGGCATGAAGCGCTGGCCGGCCGCCGCACCGGCCGTCGCCGGCAGCTTCAGCAAGCCGCCTTCGCCGCGCACCGCCTCGGTGATCAGGAAGGACTTCGCATACGGGTGGTACAGGCAGGTCGGGTGGAACTGGATGAACTCCATGTTCGCGACGCGGCAGCCGGCGCGCCATGCCATCGCAATGCCGTCGCCGGTGGCGGTGTCGGGATTGGTCGTGTACAGGTAGACCTTGCCCGCGCCGCCGGTGGCCAGCACAGTCTGGTCGGCGCAGATCGTCTGCACCTCGCCGCTTTTCACGTCCTGCACATACAGCCCGTAGCAGTGCGGCGCGCCGTTGCGGATGCCGAGCTTGTCCGAGGTGATCAGGTCGATCGCCATGTGCTGCTCGAGCAGCGTGATGTTCGGGTGCGCGCGCGCCTTTTCCTCGAGCGTCACCTGCACCGCATGCCCGGTCGCATCGGCCGCGTGGATGATGCGGCGCTGGCTGTGCCCGCCTTCGCGGGTCAGGTGGAAACCGAGTTCGGCCTCGTTGTCGCGCGTGAACGGCACGCCCTGGGAGATCAGCCATTCGATCGCCTCGCGGCCGTGCGAAACGATGTGGCGCGTCGCGGTCTCGTCGCACAGGCCGGCGCCGGCCACCAGCGTGTCATTGACGTGCTGGTCGTGGCTGTCGTGCGAGTCCAGCACCGCGGCGATGCCGCCCTGGGCCCAGTCGCTGGCGCCATCGCGCAGCGCCCGCTTGGAAATGATGACTACCCTGCGCTGCTGCGCGAGATGCAGTGCGACAGACAGGCCGGCAAGGCCACTGCCGACGATGGCGACGTCGAATTTCATGTGCATAGTGTGTTTTGCGTCCCGGAACTATATGCGATTTGGCAGCGCAGCGTGTGTCCGAGCTTGGAACCAGTCGTTTCGTGATGGTCAATCAGGCGCGCTCTGAAAACAGGGCGGTTTGGAGGTGGCTCAAAAAAATGATGAAAGTTTTAGTACGCCGAATCTTCTCAAGTATAATTCTTCGGACGTTGAGGCTCAGGTAGTAGCGGTGCAGTATCAGGCTGTAATTCCTTACTTGGTTGAGACGGTCGTCCGGCGGAGTGTCCGCCTTAACCAGGGCCTTTGGAAAGGCCCAACGAAAGGAAATGCAAATGGCAACTGGTACTGTCAAGTGGTTCAATGATGCAAAAGGCTTTGGTTTCATCACCCCGGAAGGCGGCGGTGGCGATCTGTTCGCTCACTTCTCGGCTATCCAGTCGTCGGGCTTCAAGTCGCTGGCCGAAGGCCAGAAGGTTGAGTTTGACGTGGTGAACGGCCCGAAAGGCCTGCAAGCCTCCAACATCAAGCCGATCTGATCGTTCCCCGATCACTCAGCTCGAATCCCTGCCTCGGCAGGGATTTTTGTTTTAGGGCTTCATTTTCCTGCAGCAGCGGCAGCGGCACGAATCCTCATCCCAGCTGAAAAAATCTCAAGCCATCAGGCCTTGCGCCAGTAGTCTGGTTGTGCAAACGCGCGCCTGAGAAAATCGACGAACGCACGTATCCGCAAAGGCAATTGCTGGCGCTGCGCGAATACTGCGTAGATGTCATTGCCGGGCGCCGCAAATTCATCGAGCACGGTCTGCAACTGCCCGGATTCGATTTCGGTGCCGACTTCCCACATTGATCGCCACGCCAGTCCGCGCCCGGCCAGCGCCCAATCGTGCAGCACTGCGCCGTCATTGCAGCCCATGTTGCCGCCGACCTTGATCGTGACATTCTTGCCGTTCTGCCGGAAGGTCCAGCCGCGCTGGCTGCCGGCACTGGAGAAGGCAAGGCAGTTGTGCCGAGACAGTTCGTCCGGCGCCAGCGGCCTGCCGTGCCGCTTGAAATAATCCGGCGAACCGACCACCACGCGGCGATTGTCCGCCAGCTTCACGCCGACCAGGCTGGAGTCCGACAGGTCGGCGATCCGTATCGCCACATCGACGCCTTCGCCGATCAGGTCGACCACGCGGTCGTTCAGGTTCAGCGTCAGCGTGACATCGCGATGCTCGGCGAGGAAGGAGGGAATCAGCGGGGCGACATGCTGACGTCCAAACCCCGCCGGCGCCGATATCGACAGGTGGCCGCTGGGACGCGCGCTGCGCTCGGACACCTCGGCCTCGGCGTTTTCGAGGTCGTGCAATATCCGCTGGCAGTTTTCAAGGAAGGCGATGCCTTCGTTGGTCAGCGCAATCTTGCGCGTGGTCCGCTGCAGCAGCTTCACGCCCAGGCGCGCCTCGAGCGCATCGAGGCGGCGGCCGATCACGGCCGGTGCAATGCCTTCGGCGCGCGCAGCGGCCGACAGGCTGCCGCGCGAAGCCACGTCGACGAAGGTGGAAATCTGCTTGAACTGGTCCATGCGCGCGCTGATTTATAACTGAAACGCAATGATAAGCGCATTTGACCCAAGGCTTATGCAAGTTTTTGGTTAAAAAGATCCGACATAGGCGCGCACGCCGGCCAGCAGCATCTCGATCGCGATGGCGGTGAGGATCAGGCCCATCAGCCGCTCGAACGCGGTGACGACCGCATCGCCGAGCACCCTTTGCAGGCGTTCAGCCGACAGCAGCACCAGCAGCCAGACCACCGCGACCAGCGAGATCACGACGGCATACAGCCACATCGCCATCGTGGCCTGCGACGAGAACAGCAGCACCGTGACCAGCGCCGACGGGCCGGCCAGCGCCGGTATGGCCAGCGGCACGATCAGCGGTTCGCCCCCGCCGCCGGCGTCATCCCCGAAGATTCCGCCCGGTTGCGGAAAGACCATCCGCAGCGCGATCAGGAACAGGATCACGCCGCCGCCGATGCGCAGCGAAATCTCGCTCAGCTGCAGCGCCTCGAGAAAAGGGCGCCCGATGAACATGAACGCCAGCAGCAGCGCGAAGGCGATCAGGCACTCGCGCACGACCACGAGGTTGCGCCGCTCCGGCGCGACCCGCCGCAATGCGCTGACGAACAGCGGCACGTTGCCGAAAGGGTCGGTGACGAGCAGCAGCAGGATGAAGGACTGGAAGAAGCTTTCGGTCATGGCGGCTCCGCTGCGGAAGTTCAGGTTAGGATGCCACGAAATATCAGGCTGCGGCCTGCACGGGAGAGGGGATGGAGCGTACGGACAAGGGAAGCCGCCGGCGCACGCGCCGCCGGCTGCTGCTGGCAGGGCTGGGCGCGGCCGGTGCGCTGGTGGTCGGCTGGGGCTTGCTGCCGCCGCGCCAGCGGCTGCATGGGTCGGCTGGCCGTGCTGACGCACCCTCGTCCTTTTCCCTGAACGGCTGGATCAGCGTCGCACCCGACGGTCGCGTGACGGTGATGCTGCCCAAAAGCGAAATGGGGCAGGGCATCACGACGGCGCTGGCGATGCTGGCGGCCGAGGAGCTGGACGTGCCGCTGTCGTCCATCGACATGGCACAGGCGCCGCTGCAGTCGCTCTACGGCGACACGACAATGGCGGTCGACGGATTGCCGTTCCGGCCGGACGACAACGGCGCACTGCCGCGCGGCGCGCGGTGGATCACGCGCAAGCTCATGCGCGAGCTGGGCATCGTCGTCACCGGCGGGTCATCCAGCGTGAAGGACAGCTGGCTGCCGTTGCGGCAGGCCGGCGCTGCGGCGCGCGCGCGCCTGCTGGCCGCCGCCGCCGCCACCTGGGGCGTGCCCGAATCTGCCTGCCGCACGCAGGCCGGTCGCGTGCTGCATGCGGATGGCCGCTCGCTGGGCTACGGCGAGCTGGCCGCGCGCGCTGCGGGCATCGGAGATGTGCGGTACACGCTGAAGCAAGCGCGCGACTTCCGCCTGATAGGGCACGATGCCCCGCGCATCGACCTGCCGTCCACGGTCGACGGCAGCGCGCGTTTCGGCATGGATATCCGCCTGCCCGGCTTGCTGTATGCCAGCGTCGCGATGTGCCCTGTCACCGGCGGCAAGCCGCTGGGCTGGGATCCGCAATCACTGGCCGGGCTGTCCGGCATCGTCAGGCTGCTGCCACTGGCTGCGGATCGCTCGGGCGCGCCGGACGCCGTCGCCATTGTGGCGAAGACGCGCTGGGCGGCGCTGCAGGCGCTCGAGCGGCTGCAGGTGCGCTGGAACGAGGGGCCACGCACGAACGGATCCGGCGAGCAGGCGATGGTTGGCCTGCGTCACGCGCTCAGCGTCGGCGACGGCTTCGTGTTCCATCGACGTGGCGATACCGCGAGTGCGAAGGGCAGGCGCGTCGGCGCCGAGTACAGTGCGCCTTTCGTTGCGCATGCTGCGCTTGAGCCGGTGAACTGTACCGCGCAGCTGAAAGACGGGCGGCTGGCGCTCTGGGCGCCGACGCAGGCGCCGTCGGTCGCGGTGGCAGCTGCCGCACGGGCGGCCGGCCTGCCACAATCATCGGTCGACCTGCAGGTCACCCGGCTCGGCGGCGGCTTCGGTCGCCGGCTGGAGGCCGACATGATCGCGCAGGCCGCAGCGATCGCCCGCGCGCTCGACGGCCCACCGGTGCAGCTGATGTGGACGCGCGAACAGGATTTCGCGCATGACTTCTACCGGCCGGCCGCCGTCGTGCGGCTGTCCGCGACGCTGGATGACATCGGGCGCGTGCTGGCGCTGGAATCGACGTCGGCCTCCGGCGCGCCGGTGCAGCAACTGCTGCACCGCGCGTTCGGCCTGCCGATGGTCGGGCCGGACAGGACCACCGTCGAAGGCCTGTTCGACCATCCTTACGATATCCCGAACCAGCGCATCGCGCACATGACCGTCGATGCACCGCTGCGGCTGGGGCCGTGGCGCTCGGTCGGCCATTCGCACAATGCCTTCTTCAAGGAGAGCTTCATCGATGAGCTGGCCACGGCGGCCGGCATCGATCCGGTGGCGTTTCGCCGCGTGCTGCTCGGCCGCCGGCCGCGTCATCGCGCGGTGCTGGATGCGGCCGTGGCACTGGCCGGCGAAGCGCCGCCGGGCAGGGCGCACGGTGTCGCGCTGCACGAAGCCTTCGGCAGCATCGTTGCGCAGGTCGCGGAGGTGTCGGTGCAGGACGGACGCATCCGCGTGCACCGGATCAGCTGTGCGGTCGACTGCGGCATCGCCGTGCATCCGGACGGCGTGCGGCAGCAGGTCGAGTCGGCAGTCTGCATGGGGCTGTCGGCGGCGCTGCACGAGCGCATCGATGTCGAGCGCGGACGGGTGGCGCAGACGAACTACGTCGATTACCCGACCCTGCGATGCTGGCAGATGCCGCCGGTGGCGGTGGTGATCCTGCCCGGCGATGCGCCGCCCGAAGGCATGGGCGAGCCGGCCACGCCGCCGGTGGCGCCGGCCGTGGCCAATGCGGTGTTCCGGCTGACCGGGCGGCGGCTGCGCAGCCTGCCGCTGTCGCTGGCCTGAAGCCGCGTCGCGCGCGGCGGACGGTTCAGGAGCCGATTTCCTCGAGCCTGGCGCGCAGGTTGCACTCGCGCTGCCACTGCTGGCGCTCGGCCGAACCGGCGGCCTCGCGGCGCAGTTCGTCGTCGCTGCGCTCCATCTGCGCCGACAGCAGGCGCGCCACCTGGCGCGGCTCGGGCAGCATCGTGCCGTAGAAGGCGACGATGTCGTCGCGCTGCATCAGGATGGTCGGGAAGTTGTCGACGTCAAGGTCGCCGACGAGATCGGCCTGGTCTTCGATGTCGATCCAGACGAATTGCGCGTCCGGGAAATCGGCAGCCAGCGCCTCGAAGCCGGCGCGGTATTGCTTGCACACGTCGCACCAGCCCGCACACAGGCAGGCCACGACCCATTGGCCGGCATCGAGCGCGGCCGCCAGACGGGGAAAATTGTCGGGCACAAGGAAAAGTGAGCTCATGCAAGGATTCTACCCGATGGCGCGCTTGGTAAAATGGCGGCCATGCCTTCTTCCACGCCCACAATCCTCGCGATCGAGACGTCCACCGAACTGGCGTCGGTCGCACTATTGCATCACGGTGAAATCCACGCCAGCGAATCCGCCGGCGTGCAGACGCATTCGGCCACCGTGCTGCCGATGCTGCAGCAATTGCTGGCCGGCGCGGGCCTGACGATCGCTGCCGTCGATGCGCTGGCCTTTGGCTGCGGCCCCGGCTCGTTCACGGGCGTGCGTACCGCCTGCGGGCTGGTGCAGGGGCTGGCCATCGGCACGCAGCGCAAGGCCGTGCCGGTGGTGAGCTTGCTGGCAATGGCCGAGTCCGCGCGCGCCGCCGGCGCCGGCGACGACATCATCGCGGTGCTCGATGCGCGCATGGGCGAGGTGTACTGGGCGCGCTATCGCTTCGACGGCGAATGGCAGGCAAGGGTCGAACCGGTGCTGGCGCGGGCGGCTGACGTGCAGGCAGACGGCGGCAACCCCGCCATCTGCGGCAACGCGCTGCTGGCCTACCCGGATGACTTCACGCAAATCGGCGCGCTGCCGCGCTGGCCGAACATTCTTCCGCATGCGACGGCCATCGCCAGGCTGGCCGCCGCCCGCTTCGCGCGCGACGAATGGGTCGAGGCGCGCGATGCTCAGCCTTTATACCTGCGCAACAAGATCGCGCTGACCACCAGCGAGCGCATGGCGGCCGCAGCCGGCAAGGCGACGTCCGGAGTCCCCGCGTGAGTTCGCTGCCGCAGGCGCCGGCGCGTTACGGCGCGCCGCTCACCTTTGCGCCGATGCGCGCAAACGATGTCGACGAGGTGTCGCGCGTCGAGGACGATGCCTATCCCTTTCCCTGGACCCGCGGCAATTTCCTCGACTCGCTGGCGAGCGGCTATGTCGCCCGGATCGCGCGCGAGGCAGACGGCCGGCTGGCCGGCTACTTCCTGCTGATGCCCGCCGTCGATGACATGCACCTGCTGAACATCACGGTGCGGCCCGACCTGCAGGGCCGCGGCATCGGCCGGCAATTGCTCGACAAGGTCTGCACGCTGACGCGCGAGGCCGGCATCGCGGCGGTGCTGCTCGAGGTGCGGCCGTCGAACCTGAATGCGCTGTCGGTCTACCGGCATATTGGTTTCACGCAGATCGGCCTGCGCAAAAGCTACTACCCGGCTGCCGCGCAGTCGCGCGAAGACGCGATCGTGATGCGGCTGGCACTCGCAGCGGAGCCGGCATGAACCCGGCAAAGCTCCATCGCCTGCAGCAGATGGGACTCGGGCCCGTGTGGCTGCGGCGCGCAGCTGCGGAGGGTGCGGAAGCTGCGGAGGCGCCCGAGGTGGCCGCAACGGACAATGCCGCCATGGCCTTGGCCGATCCTGCGTCGGCCGCAGCAGCGCCATCCCTTGCAGCCGACATCGGCGCGATGGACTGGGAAACACTGGAGGCGACGGTACGCGAATGCACGCGCTGCGGGCTGTGCGAAGGCCGCAGGCATGCGGTGCCGGGCGTCGGCGACCGCAGCGCGCGCTGGCTGTTCGTCGGCGAAGGCCCGGGCCGCAACGAGGACCAGCAGGGCGAACCCTTCGTCGGCCCGGCCGGCAAGCTGCTCGACAACATGCTGCACGCACTCGGCCTCGCGCGCAGCGAGAACACCTATATCGCGAACATCGTCAAATGCCGCCCGGTCGGCAGCGACGGCCGCGACCGCCCGCCGGCCGCCGCCGAAGTGTCGGCCTGCCTGCCTTACCTGCAGCGGCAGGTTGCGCTGATCCGTCCGGACGTGATCGTTGCGCTCGGCAAGACCGCGGCGGTGTCGCTGCTCGGTCTCGGCGAAGACACGTCGCTGGGCAGCCTGCGCGGCGATCCGCGCGAGTACGCCGGCATACCGCTCGTGATCACCTATCACCCCGCCTACCTGCTGCGCAAGCCGGTCGACAAGGCCAGGACGTGGCGCGACCTGTGCGTCGCGAAAAGCCTGGTCGATGGCCGCTGACGCCAGCTTCCAGCAAGGCTTCCACAGCCGCTGGGAAGCGTTGCGCAATCCGCATGTGCGCGCGCTGGCCTGGCTGCTCGATTCTCCCGACCTGCTGGATCCTGCCGCGCCGCGCTGGCAGGGCCGGATCGCTCAGCTGCCGGCGCAAGCGGCCGACGACGCGCACGACTGGCTGCTGCAGCTCGACGCCGCGCCGCAGGCGCTGGAGGCCTTCCTCGGCGTGCATCCGCAGACGCGGCTGGGCCGCTATGCCGAGAACCTGCTGGCCTGGTACTTCGATCACCTCGGGATACTCGCCGCGCACGGGCTGCAGGTGCGCGCCGGCAAGGACGCGACGGTCGGCGAATTCGACTTCCTGCTTCGGCAGGGCGATGCGCTGCTGCACTGGGAGTTTGCGACCAAGTTCTACCTGCTGTGGTCGGACGATCCGGCGCTGGCGAACGTGCAGCAGGCCGATTATTTCGTCGGGCCGAACCTGTCCGACACGCTGGGCAAGAAGATCCGCAAGACCCTCGACCGCCAGCTGATGCTCGGCAGCCATCCGGCCGCGCAGGCCGTGCTGCCGCAGCCGCTGGCCGGCGCACAGGCGCTGATGAAGGGCTGGCTGTTTTACCGGCGCGGGGAAGTGCCGCCTGTGCTGAAGGCCGGCGTGTCGGCGCAGCATTGTCGCGGCTGGTGGTGCACCTTGGGCGAACTGGCGTCGCATGTCGGCGAGCGGGCGGCGATCATCCCGCGCCTTGCGTGGATGGCGCCGGCACGGCTGGCAGACGAACAGGCAATGCCGGCGGCACAACTGGCGGATGTCTTGCGGCAGGGTTTCGGGCGCGATCCGATGCCGGTGATGGTTGCCGCGCTGGAGCGGCACGGCGGCGAATGGCTGGAAACGGAGCGCGGCTTCGTGGTGCCCGACCAGTGGCCGGGCGATGCCGCGAAGCGGCTGGGCGGCTGAGCGCAGCGCTGCCCGGCCTCAGGTGCCGAAGTGTTTCTGCTCGCCGATAAGGTGCAGCGAGTCGTACTCGCGCTGGTTGGCGGCATGGCGGCGCATCACCAGCCACATGATCGCGGAGACGAACAGGCCGAACAGCACGATGACGATGTTCACATCGACATCGAGCTTCACCAGCAGCGCATACAGTGCCAGCATCAGCAGGATGGACAGGTTCTCGCTGAAATTCTGCACCGCAATCGAATGGCCCGCGCTCATCAGCACATGGCCGCGGTGCTGCAGCAGCGCATTCATCGGCACCACGAAATAGCCCGACAGCGCGCCGATCAGCACCAGCAGCGGGTAGGCGACCGGAATCGATTCCACCACCGCCATCGCGCAGACGATCAGGCCCATCGCAAAGCCCATCGGCATCACGCCCAGGGATTTCTTCAGCGGCACGCGGCGCGCCGCGCCCATCGCGCCGAAGGCCACGCCGAACGCCACCACGCCCTGCAATACGGCCGCCTGTGCGAGCGGCATGTCGAGCGCCGCCGCCGCCCATTTCAGCACGATGAATTGCAGCGTCGCGCCGGCGCCCCAGAACAGCGAGGTGACCGCCAGCGAGATCTGGCCCAGACGGTCGCGCCACAGCGCCATGAAACAGTGCGAGAAATCCAGCACCAGCCGCCACGGGCCGTGCTCCTGGCGCGGGTAATGCGCGTTGGTCTGCGGGATCTTCAGGTTGAAGGCGGCCGCCCCCACATAGGCGAGCATCACGATGCCGAGCGCCACTTCGAGCGACAGGCTGAGTTCGAAGGAATTCACCGGCAGCATGTCGGTGATTGCCGCAGCAAAGCGCGCGCTGACCAGCGCACCGCCGAGCACGGTGCCGAGGATGATCGACAGCACCGTCAGGCCTTCGATCCAGCCATTGGCCATCACCAGCTTTTCGGGCGGCAGCAGTTCGGTCAGGATGCCGTACTTGGCCGGCGAATAGGCGGCAGCGCCGAAGCCGACCACCGCGTAGGCGAGCAGCGGATGCACGCTGAAGAACATCATCAGGCAGCCGGCGATCTTCACCAGATTGGTGATGAACATCACCCGGCCTTTCGGATAGGCATCGGCAAAAGCGCCGACGAAGGGCGCCAGCGCCACGTATGACAGCACGAAGAAGAGCTTCAGCATCGGCGTCATCCAGTCCGGCGACTGGAGGGACACCAGGATGGATATGGCGACGATCAGCAGTGCGTTATCGGCCAGCGACGAAAAAAACTGCGCTGCCATGATGGTATAGAAGCCGCGATTCATTCAAATGATTCTCTTGCGGTGTGGCTGGCGGCATGCTTTATACCATGAAATGCAAACGCAGCCCCCGGAAGGCGGGCGGCGAGCGCCGGCTCCGGTAAAATGCGGGTCTTTCCATCTGCTCCCGGTTGTCGCCGCCGATGTCCCGTCCGCTTGTTGCCGTTACCGATCTCGATGCAATGCGAGCCAATCTCGCGGTGGCCAAAGCCAGGATGCCGGAAGCGAAGGCGTGGGCAGTGGTGAAGGCCGATGCCTATGGCCACGGCCTGCACAACGCGCTGCGCGGATTCGCGGCGGCCGATGGCCTGGCGCTGGTCGAGATCGATCGTGCCGTCGCCCTGCGCGACATGGGCTGGGACAAGCCCATCCTGCTGATGGAAGGCATGTTTGACCGCGCCGAACTGGCCGTCGTTCGTGATTACCGGCTAGACATCGTCGTGCATCAGGACGAACAGCTGGCCATGCTCGCCGAAGCCGGCCCTGCGGCGCTGTCGGTTCACCTGAAAGTCAATTCCGGCATGAACCGTCTCGGCTTTCATCCGTCGCGCGTGCAGGAAGTGTTCCGCACGCTGCAGGCGCTGCCCGCCGTGGCGCGCATGTCGCTGCTCACGCATTTTGCCAACGCCGAAAACCCGACGGCGGCGCTCACACCGCAGCTGCAGATGCAGCGCTTCCTCGACTGCACCGCCGGGCTCGACGCCGAGATCAGCGTATCCAACTCGGCCGCGCTGCTGCTGGAATCGGCAGGCCTGCGCTGCGACTGGATCCGCCCGGGCGTGATGCTGTACGGCGGCATGCCCGGCGGCGGCTCGCCGGAGCAGCACGGCCTGAAGCCGGCCATGACACTGCGCAGCGAACTGATCTCGGTACAGGACCTGCAGCCCGGCGACAGCGTCGGCTACGGCAGCCTGTTCTGCGCGCAGGAACCGATGCGCATCGGCGTGGTGGCCTGCGGCTATGCGGACGGCTATCCGCGCCACGCACCGACCGGCACGCCGGTGCTGGTCGACGGCGTGCGCACCCGGCTGCTGGGCCGCGTGTCGATGGACATGCTGAGCGTCGACCTCACGCCGGTGCCGGCCGCGCGCGTCGGCAGCAGCGTCACGCTGTGGGGCGAAGGCCTGCCCATCGACGAAGTGGCCGGGGCCGCGGACACCATCGGCTACGAGCTGATGTGCGCGATCGCGCCGCGCGTGCGGCGCGAGGTGCGGGGAGAATAAATGGCCAAGGCAAAGACCAACTACACCTGCACCGAGTGCGGCGGCGTCAGCAACAAATGGTCGGGCCAGTGCCCGTCCTGCGGACAGTGGAACACGATGGTCGAGACGCTCGTCGATACCGGCGGCCACCGATTCTCGTCGCAGCCGCAGGGACTGGTGCAGGGCTCACCGGTGCTGAAGCTGTCCGAGATCGCGGCGGCCGACGTGCCGCGCTATCCGACCGGCATCGATGAATTCGACCGCGTGCTCGGCGGCGGCCTGGTCTCCGGCGGCGTCGTGCTGATCGGCGGCGACCCGGGCATCGGCAAGTCCACGCTGCTGCTGCAGGCGCTGGCCAAGCTTGCGAAGGAAAAGAAGGTGCTGTATGTCAGCGGCGAGGAATCCGGCGCCCAGGTCGCGCTGCGTGCGCGCCGGCTGGCGATCGACGCCGACGATTTGCAGCTGCAGGCCGAAATCCAGCTCGAAAAGATACTCAACACACTGGCCGAGCAGAAGCCGCAGGTGGCCGTGATCGACTCGATCCAGACCCTGTACTCGGACGCGCTGACGTCCGCCCCCGGTTCGGTGGCGCAGGTGCGCGAGTGCGCGGCGCAGCTGACGCGGGTGGCGAAACAGTCGGGCATCACCATCATCATGGTCGGCCATGTAACGAAAGAGGGTGCGCTGGCCGGGCCGCGCGTGCTCGAGCACATCGTCGATACCGTGCTGTATTTCGAGGGCGACACGCACTCGAGCTTTCGACTCGTGCGCGCGTTCAAGAACCGCTTCGGCGCCGTCAATGAACTCGGCGTGTTCGCAATGACCGAGAAAGGTCTCAAGGGCGTATCGAACCCGTCGGCGCTGTTCCTGTCGCAGCACCAGACGCAGGTGCCGGGCTCCTGCGTGATGGTGACGCAGGAGGGCACGCGGCCGCTGCTGGTCGAGATACAGGCGCTGGTCGATACCTCGCATGTGCCGAATGCGCGCCGGCTGTCGGTCGGCCTCGAGCAGAACCGGCTGGCGATGCTGCTGGCCGTGCTGAACCGGCATGCGGGCGTGGCAGCCCATGATCAGGACGTATTCATCAATGCCGTCGGCGGCGTGAAGATCAGCGAGCCGGCGGCCGACCTGGCAGTGCTGCTGGCGATACAGTCCTCCATGCGCAGCCGTCCGCTGCCGCGCGGGCTGGTGGCCTTCGGCGAAGTCGGACTGGCCGGCGAAATTCGTCCGGCACCGCGCGGGCAGGAACGGCTGCGAGAGGCAGCCAAGCTGGGCTTCTCGATGGCGCTGGTCCCCAAATCCAACCTGCCCAAGCAAAAGATCGAAGGCCTCGAAGTGATCGGCGTCGAACGTATCGACGAGGCGATGTCCAAGGTCAGGGAATGGGCTTGATGACCGGTCTCAGGCTGGCTGTTCGCTGAATAATTCAGACAATTCTCACCCCAAGTTAGGCTTCCCATTTTGTGCATGATGCTGGTCATGCACAAGCTCATCAAAAAGAATCGGCACCGCCCTGCGTCCGGAAATGCGCCACATCGTTGAGCTTCCGGCCGGGTTCGCCTTCGTGTTGCCGCTTTGCGAATCGACTTCGCTGCGCGATGGCATGAAGCCACGCTTGTACTCATTGCACGAGGTGCCCGATGCCCATAGAACTTGTCTCCACGGGATCCATTTCCCCGTTGATTTCGCTTGATGCCTTGTTGCTGCCCACGCGGTTGTCCGACGCTTTGGTGATTCCTCCCCATCGAGTTCCGGGAACCATTGCCAACAACGACGTGATTTCGGCCACCTGGGCCCACGACATCATTGACACGCCGCCTGCCACAACGCCACCGTCCACGACACCACCCCACGTGACGGGTACGCTGGTGGCAGTCAGCCCGACGCCTGATCTTCCGCGCGGGGATTGGGAAGCGAAGATGCAAGCGGACCGCGATTTCCTGCTGAACTTCGATCTGCTGGGTGACGTGCGTACCGATGGAACGCCGCCGGGCTCGTCCCAAAACGATGCGACCGTCAGTGCCGTGATGAGTCTTGAAAATGCGCACACGGATAAGGAAATTTGCAAGCCATCCGACCGGCCGAAGCACTCCCAGCAGGCGATGCTTGACAAGATGGACGAGGTGATGGCGCAGTGGCAAGCACAAGTCAGCAAGGCCATGTCGCACGTACAAACCGGCCCGAATCTGCCGAAAGACTTGGGTAACCTGCCGCTGACACACCTGCTCGACACGATGCAGGGAGTCCACCAGCTCAGCTTGAACGCCCCGCAGGCTCCGGTGTCGCAACCGGTGCAGAACTTGGTGAACGTGAACATGCTGCTGCAAAGCCAGATAGCGCAACAGAAGATGGCCGAGGCCACGTCGTCGTTCATGCATGCGCTCGACGCAGGCGACGTGTCGGTGAAGATCATCGGCAGCCCGGATCCGTTTGTTCCGCTCGCGCCGCCTTCGTTCTGGGCGAAGATGCTTTAAGGCGGCGCTGCAGGGTGTGTCCGGCGCTTCGGTGCCGGACGCCTGCTTCAGCCTGCAGCGTTCAACAGCTGCGCTGCGGCAGCTAGGCCGCTCCTGACCGCGCCCTCGATCGTCGCCGGATAGTCGCCTTCGGTGTAATCGCCGGCCAGCCACAGCCCGCGGTGCGCAGTCGCATTCGGCGGACGCTTGATGTCCGGCACGCAGGCAAAGGTCGCGCGTTTTTCGGTGACCGCCTTGCTCCACAACGGCGATGCGAGTTCCGGCCGGCGCAGCACCGTCGCCAGCTGCTGCGCGACGGCGGTTTCCAGCGTTGCGGCACCGCCTTCGGTCGCTGCTGCCGATGCGCTGGTCACAACCGCCAGCAAGCCCGCCTGCGCCGCGTCAAGCTGACCGCGATCGAACACGAATTGCCCCCAGTGCCCGGCGTCGGGATCATCGACCAGCGCAAGCAGCGGGGAGGGCAGAGTCACGTCCGGCGCATGTTGCAGGTAGCAGGTGGTGATCGCCTCGTAATCGAAATCCAGTGCCTGCGCGAGCTCCGAATCGAGATCGGCCAGCAGTGCCTGCGCATGCGATGGCGACGTGGCGATCACGACGTGCCGCACGCGCTGCAGATGGCCGGCAGCGCCAATGATCCAGTCGTCGCCTTCCGCATGCAGTGCGCTCACCCGTACGCCGGTGATCAGCTTGCCGCCGTGTTTCTGCAGCCAGGCCAGCGCCGCATCGGGGAACAGCGCGGACAGGTCGACGCGCGGCAGCAGCATGTCGGAGGCGCTGCGGCTAGCGCCCAGGCTGTCGCGCAGCACCGCGAGAAACACCTTCGCCGACGCGCGCTCCGGCGGCGTATTCAGCGCGGCGATGCACAGCGGGCGCCACATCAGCCGCGTCAGCCGGTCGGTCTGCTCGAAGCGTTCGAGCAGCTCCGTCACCGTGCAGTCGACATTCAGCTGCCAGCCCATCCAGCGCGCGGCACTGGCAAAGCGCGCCAGCGACAGCTTGTCCGCAATCGACAAGCCTTGCGCGCGCAGCACACCGAGGGCCATGTGCATCGGCGCCGGCAGCCGTGGCGCGACGAGATCCATGCCGCCGCTGCCCTCCGGGTAGCGCATCTGCAGCGGCAGCCGCAGCAGCAGCTGCGACGGCTCGAGGCCCACCCGGGCCATCATTCGCAGCGTGTCGTGATAGGCGCCGAGCAGGATGTGCTGGCCGTTGTCGAGCACTTGCCCGTGGTAGTCGATGCGGCGCGCGCGGCCGCCGGCGATGCGGGCGGCCTCGATCAGCGTGACTTTTGCGCCCCGTCGTGCGAGCTCGACCGCAGCGGCGCAGCCGGCCCAGCCGGCGCCAATGACGGCGACCGACGTCGGCTTCATCTCAGGCACGCACCCAGGTCTTCCACGCGAGCCAGAGCTTGCGCAGCGGTGTCAGCGAAATCCGGTGCTGCAGCACGCGGAAGCCGTCGTGTTCGATCTCGACC
Source organism: uncultured Bifidobacterium sp. (assembly GCA_964613635.1). Lineage (GTDB taxonomy): Bacteria > Pseudomonadota > Gammaproteobacteria > Burkholderiales > Burkholderiaceae_D > Pernthalerella. The sequence goes on from CAZTIF010000031.1 coordinate 25,545, forward strand.
AGCAGCGCGCGATAGATCGCGGCCATGATCAACCCGGCACGCTGCGGCCGGCGGTCCTGCGCCGGCAGCAGCGCGAGCGCCTCGTCATAGCAGCGCTGCGCACGCTCGGTCTGGAAGCGCATCAGCGCCTCGAAGCGCTCGCTGTGTTGCGCATTCAGCAGGTCGGAGGCCGGCACGCCGAATTGCTGCAATTCGGACACCGGCAGGTAGATCCTGCCGCGCCGCGCATCTTCGCCGACGTCGCGGATGATGTTCGTCAGCTGGAAGGCGAGGCCGAGCTTTTCCGCATACTGCAGCGTGCGCTCGTCGCTGTAGCCGAAGATGCGCGCCGACATCAGCCCGACCACGCTGGCGACATGCCAGCAGTAGCGTTCAAGCGCAATGAAGTCGAGGTAGCGGGTCTGCGTCAGGTCCATCTCCATGCCATCGATCACGGCCAGCAAATGTTCGCCGCGGATGTCGAAGGGCTTCAGATGGGGCTGCAGTGCCTGCGTGACCGGATGGCCGGGCTGGCCGGCCAGCATCTGCGCGACTTCCTTGCGCCACCAGTCCAGCGTCACGCGCGCGACCTGCGGGTCGCTGGTCTCGTCGACCACGTCGTCCACCTCGCGGCAGAACGCATACAGCGCCGTGATCGCGCGCCGGCGCTCCGGCGGCAGGAACAGGAAGCTGTAATAGAAACTGGATCCGCTTTGCGCCGCTTTCTGCTGGCAATATTGTTCCGGGGTCATGGGCAGCGCTTGGGTAATTCGGTATCGAGCGTGGAAGATGGCCCCGAATCCTATACGACAAAGCGCAGCGAGCGCCAGCCCAGCCGCAGCCAGTCGGCCTTGCCCAGCGTCGGCCGGCGATGGAATACGTCGTGATCCACTGCTTCGATCTTTTCCAGGATGCGCAGCCCGCCGAGCACGATCAGCCGCAGCTCCCAGCCCATGCGCCCGCGCAGGCGGCGTGCCAGCGGTGCACCGGAGCGCATCATCTGCCGCGCACGCGCGACCTGGAATTGCATCAGCTGCCGCCAGCGCTCGTCGACGATGCCGTCGGCGATCTGCTGCTCGCTGACGCCGAAGCGGCGCAGGTCTTCCTGCGGCAGGTAGACCCGGGCCTTTTGCCAGTCGATCGCGACATCCTGCAGGAAATTGATGATCTGCAGGCCGCTGCAGATTGCGTCGCTCTGTGCCAGCGACTCGCTGCGCGTCTCGCCGAACAGCGCCAGCATGATCCGGCCGACCGGGTCGGCAGAGCGGCGGCAATAATCAAGCAGCTCGTCAAAGCGCTCATAACGGGTCGTCGTCACATCCTGCTCGAAGGCCGACAGCAAATCGCGCAGCGGCTGCGTGGTCAGGCCGCGCTCCTGCAATGTGGCGCGCAGCGCGACGAACAGCTCGCCATGCGGCGGCTCGTGCGCATCGATGCGATCGAGTTCGGCGCGATAGCCATCCAGTGCCGCAATCCGCTCGGCCGGCGTGGCATCGCCTTCGTCGGCGATATCGTCGGCACTGCGCGCGAAAGCGTAGATCACGCGGACGGGTGCGCGCAGCGTCGGAGGCAGCAATGGCGACGCCACCGGGAAGTTTTCATAGTGCGAATTGGGCATGCAATGTCTGGCTCGATCGAAATCGGGGGTTCTGCAATCTTTCAGGTTGGCTATAATTGCTAACCTTCGAGTCATTTATATTTGCGGCCGGGATTGCAGGGCCGCAGCCATCCGCACCCGTACCGGCAGAAGCCGGCCGAATAGTAAAGGATAAACCGTGTCCCACTCCGCGCCTGTCCGGCATCCTGCCGTCGCCCTGTGCCTTCCCGCGCTGCTGTCTTTCCTGCTGTTGATTGCGGGCTGCTCCAAGCCCGTCGAACAGACTGAGGACATCCGGCCGGTGCGCACGCTGACCGTGGCGCCGGCGGCCGGCGAGGCCAGCGTCGAGCTGTCCGGCGAGGTGGTGCCGCGCTATGAGTCGCGCATCGGCTTTCGCGTTGGCGGCAAGATCATTGCGCGCAAGGTGGAAATCGGTTCGGTGGTGAAGCGCGGACAGGTGCTGATGCAGCTCGACCCGTCCGACCTGCAACTGTCGCAGGCGCAGGCCAGGGCCGCGCTGGTGTCGGCCGAGAGCAGCCTGACGCTGGCGAAGGCCGACCTCGAACGCTACCGCGAGCTGCACGCGAAGAATTTCGTCAGCCAGGCCGTGCTGGACGCGAAGGAAGCCGCCTACAAGGCGGCGAATTCGGGCCATGAGCAGGCGCTGGCCGGACTCAAGGTGCAGTCCAACCAGAGCGGCTATGCGACGCTGGTCGCCGACGCCGACGGCGTGGTGACCGCGTTGGATGCGGAGGTTGGCCAGGTGGTTTCTGCCGGCACGCCGGTGGTCCGGGTGGCGCGCAGCGGCGACATCGAGGTGCGCGTCAGCATTCCCGAAGACCAGGTGGGCGCATTGCGTCAGGTGACCGCGGTCACCGTCCGCACCTGGGCCAACCCGGCGCAGGCGCTGGAGGGCCGGATTCGTGAAGTGGCGCCGGCGGCCGATCCGGCCACCCGTACCTTCACCACCAAGATCGCGCTGACCAAGCCGGGCGACGCGGTACGCCTCGGCATGTCCGCTACCGTCGCGTTTGCCGCGCCGACGCCGCCGGCGATCCGCCTGCCGCTGACGGCGCTGTACAACGACAAGGACCAGACCTCGGTCTGGGTGGTTGAAAACGACAAGGTTCGCCGCGTTGCCGTGCAGGTGGCCGGCGCGACCGGCAACGAACTGCTGGTCGCCGCGGGCCTGAACCCCGGCCAGACCGTGGTGACGGCCGGCGTGAACCTGCTGCGCGAGGGCCAGAAGGTCAGCATCCTTGGCCAGCAGGCGAAGCCCGCGCCGGCCGGAGCGGCCAAATGAAAGGACGCCTGAACCTGTCGCGCTGGGCGCTCGAGCACATACCGTTCATCCGCTACCTGATGGTGGTGCTGCTGCTCGGCGGCGTGATGAGCTATGAAAAGCTGGGGCAGGACGAAGACCCGCCGTTCACCTTCCGCGCGATGATCCTGCGCGCCTACTGGCCGGGCGCAAGCTCGGTGCAGATGGCCGAGCAGGTCACCGACAAGCTCGAGAAGAAGCTGCAGGAAACGCCGTACATCGACAAGATCCGCAGCTATTCGAAGCCGGGCGAGACGGTGATCATCCTCGAACTGCTGGAGTCGACGCCGCCGAAGGAAGTGCAGGGCGTCTGGTACCAGGTGCGCAAGAAGATCGGCGACATGGTCTACACGCTGCCGCCGGGCGTGCAGGGGCCTTTCTTCAATGACGAGTTCGGCGACACCTTCGGTTCCATCTTCGCGCTGTCCGGCGACGGCTTTACGATGGCCGAAGTGAAGGACTATGCCGATTTCGTGCGCCAGCAGCTGCTGGCAGTGTCATCGGTCGCGAAGGTCGAGCTGTACGGCGTGCAGGACGAAAAGATCTATATCGAGTTTTCGACGAAGAAGTTCGCGCAGCTCGGCGTGCCCTTCGACACGATCGTCCAGCAGATCAATGCGCAGAACGCGGTGCAGGGCAGCGGCGTGCTGGTCACGCCGACCGACAACCTGCAGGTGCGCGTGTCCGGCCAGACCCGCACGGTGAAAGAGCTGGAGGAAATGCCGCTGCGGATCAACGGCAACAGCCTGCGGCTGGGCGACTTCGCAACCGTCACGCGCGGCTTCATCGATCCGCCGCGCGACAAGATGCGCTACAACGGCAAGGAAGTGATCGGCCTGGGCGTCTCGATGATGAAGGGCGGCGACATCATCAAGCTCGGCCGCGCGCTGGACGACAAGGCGGCCGCAATCCAGGCCAAGCTGCCGGTCGGCATCACGCTCGAGCGGGTGGCCGACCAGCCGCGCGCGGTCAGCGCGTCGGTGAATGAATTCCTGAAGGTGCTGGCCGAGGCGGTACTGATCGTGCTGGTGGTCAGCTTCGTGTCGCTCGGCCTGCACACGCGGCCTTTCCGCATCGATGCGCGCCCCGGCCTGGTGGTCGCGCTGACGATACCGCTGGTGCTGGCGGCCACCTTCCTGGCGATGCGCATCTTCGGCATCGACCTGCACAAGATCTCGCTCGGCGCACTGATCATTGCGCTCGGCCTGCTGGTCGACGATGCGATCATTGCGGTCGAGATGATGGTGCGGAAGATGGAGGAAGGGCTGTCGCGCTTCGACGCGGCCACTTATGCATACACATCGACCGCGATGCCCATGCTGACCGGCACGCTGATCACCGCCGCCGGCTTCCTGCCGATCGGCTTTGCGAAGTCGATGGCCGGCGAATACACTTTCTCGATGTTCTCGGTGAACGTGATCGCGCTGCTGATCTCGTGGTTCGTGGCCGTGCTGTTCACGCCCTACATCGGCTTCATGCTGCTGAAGGTGAAGCCGGCGTCGAATGCGGACGGTCATCACGAGCTGTTCGACACGCCTTTCTACAGCCGCCTGAAGCGGGTGGTGAACTGGTGCGTCGAGTGGCGCAAGACGACGATCGTGCTGACCGTGGCCGGCTTCTTCCTCGGTGTTTTCGGCTTCCGCTTCATCGAGCTGCAGTTCTTCCCCGATTCGAGCCGGCCCGAGCTGATGGTCGAGCTGTGGCTGCCGGAAGGCACGTCCTATCAGGCGACCGAGGCGCAGGTGAAGAAGTTCGAGGCCTTCGTCGCACGCCAGCCCGGCGTCGAGAGCGTGACCGCGTATGTCGGCACCGGCAGCCCGCGTTTCTACCTGCCGCTGGATCAGATCTTCCCGCAGTCGAACGTCGCGCAGCTGGTGCTGCTGCCAAAGGATGCGAAGACCCGCGATGCGTTGCGGCTGAAGATCATCGAAGTCTTCCGCACCGATTTCCCCGAGGTGCGCGGCCGCGTGAAGCTGCTGCCGAACGGCCCGCCGGTGCCGTATCCGGTGCAGTTCAAGGTGACCGGCCCGGAGGTCGGCGTGGTGCGCGATTTCGCCGACCGCGTGCGCGCCGTCATCGAGAAGAACCCGAATGCGATCGGCGTGAACGACAACTGGAACGAATCGGTGAAGGTGCTGCGCATCGACCTCGACCAGGACAAGCTGCGCGCGATCGGGCTGAGCTCGCAGGCGGTGATGCAGGCGGCGAATACCATCCTGTCGGGCAGCGCGATCGGCAAATTCCGTGAACGCGACAAGCTGATCGACATCGTGATCCGCCAGCCGGTGGACGAGCGCTCGACGATTACCGCGCTCAACAGCGTCAGCATTCCGACTGCTGCCGGCCGCGCGGTGCCGCTGTCGCAGCTGGCCACGCCGCGCTTCGTGTGGGAGCCGGGCGTGGTCTGGCGCGAAGGGCGCGACTGGGCGATCACGGTGCAGTCCGATGTCGCCGACGGCATCCAGGGCCCGACGGTCTCCGCGCAAATCGATCCGCAGCTCGACGCGATCCGCGCGCTGCTGCCGGCCGGTTACCAGATCAAGCTGGCCGGCGCGATCGCCGACAGCGGCAAGGCGCAGGATGCGATCGCGGCGAATGTGCCGCTGGTGATCTTCATCGTGTTCACGCTGCTGATGCTGCAGCTGCACAGCTTCTCGCGCTCGCTGCTGGTGTTCCTGACCGGCCCGCTCGGCATTGCCGGCGCCGCTGCCGCGCTGCTGATCCTGCAGCGGCCGTTCGGCTTCGTCGCGCAGCTGGGTGTGATCGCACTGTTTGGCATGATCATCCGCAACTCGGTGATCCTGGTCGACCAGATCGAGCAGGACATCGCGCAGGGCATACCGGCCTGGGATGCGATTGTCGGCTCGGCGGTGCGCCGCTTCCGGCCCATCGTGCTGACCGCCGCGACGGCGGTGCTGGCGATGATCCCGCTGTCGAGTTCGGTGTTCTGGGGCCCGATGGCGGTGGCGATCATGGGCGGGCTGGTAGTGGCGACACTGCTGACCATGCTGTTCCTGCCGGCGCTGTATGCGGCTTGGTTCCGGGTAAAGCGGCCGGCCTGAGGCGGCTGCAGTCGGGCAGGGCAGCGATTTTTCGGGACGACTTGCGCTTTTTTCAGTAAAATTCGCCGCTGAAGTCAAACAGCCACTACCATGGCAACGCAGGGCGACCGCTTTGACGCAGGGTCGCCCTTTGCATTTCTTGAAACGGCGCCCGTGCCGGAAGGGCTGCGGGACGTTGCCGCGAGGATGGCGAAATTGGTAGACGCACCAGGTTTAGGTCCTGACGCCAGCAATGGTGTGGGGGTTCGAGTCCCCCTCCTCGCACCAGCCGACTTAATGATTAATTTTTTTGGACGATTCACATGGCAACTGCAGTCGAAACCCTGGAAAAACTTGAGCGC
>CAZTIF010000032.1:0-7386 GCA_964613635.1 uncultured Bifidobacterium sp.
TGTAGTGGCGGATCGTGTACATGTCGAGCAGGCCCTGCGTCGGGTGCGCATGGCGGCCGTCGCCCGCGTTCACCACGTGTACATGGTCCTGCCCGGTATCGGTCAGGTGCTTCGCGATCAGGTAGGGCGCGCCGGACTGCGCATGGCGCACGACGAACATGTCCGCGTGCATCGCCGACAGGTTGTCGATGGTGTCGAGCAGCGATTCGCCCTTGCTGGCCGACGACGCCGAGATGTTCAGGTTGATCACGTCGGCCGACAGTCGCTTCGACGCGATCTCGAAGGTCGTACGCGTGCGCGTGGAGTTCTCGAAGAACAGGTTGAACACGCTCTTGCCACGCATCAGCGGCACCTTCTTCACTTCGCGGTCGCTGACGCTGACGAAGGACGCGGCGGTGTCGAGGATGCGGTTGATGATGGCCTTCGGCAGGCCCTCGAGCGTGAGCAGGTGCTGCAGCTCGCCGTGCTTGTTCAGTTGCGGGTTATGCATGGTCTATCGTCAGGGTAAGGCGGCCGTCGTCGGCCTTCTGCAAAACCAGCAGCTCGTCGTCTGCCAGCGTAACGTTGCGTGCGACGAAGTCGGCGGCGACCGGCAGCTGGCGGCCGCCGCGGTCGGCCAGCGCGGCGAGCATCACGCGCGCCGGCCTGCCGTAGTCGAACAGGGTGTTGATCGCGGCACGCGTGGTGCGCCCGGTGTAGAGCACATCGTCGACCAGCAGGATGGTCGCGCCGTTCACGTCGAAAGGTATCTGGCTCGGCTTCACCTCGGGCGAGAGCCCGCGCTCGGCGAAGTCGTCACGGTAGAAGGACACATCGACATAGCCGACATCGGCCACGCCCATCGCGCGCGCGAGCCGGTCGGCCAGCCACGCGCCGCCGGAGTAGATGCCGACCACCGCCAGCCTGTCGGTACCGCCGAGCGCGGCAACGACATCCTTCTCCAGCTGCGCATACAGCGCTTCGGCATCAAGTTCAGCAGGGATCATGTTGGTCAAAGTATTGTTGGAGTATCAGTGCCGCCGCATCGCTGTCGACATGCTGCCCGCGCTGCTGCGTCAGCACCGCCGAGGTGTAGCGCTCGTCGACCAGCACGGCGGGAATGCCGTAGCGGCCATGGATCTGGTTGGCGAAGCGGCGGCAGCGCACGCTCATCTCGTGCTCGGCGCCGTCCGGATGCAGCGGCAGGCCGACCACCACCGTATCGGGCTGCCATTCGCCGAGCAGCGCGCCGATGGCCCTGAACTTGCCGTCATTGGTCGGCTCGTCGATCAGCGCGAGCGGCGTGGCCTGCTTCAGCAGCGTATTGCCGACGGCAACGCCGATGCGCTTGAGGCCGAAGTCGAATGCAATCACCGTGCTCATGCGGGAGGAAACCGGGCTTCCTCACGCATGGCCGGCTTCTCCGGTCAGGTGGCTCGGGTCGATGCCGAGCAGGTGCATCGCGGCGACGAAGCGATCTTCGATCGGCGTGTCGAAAATGATCGCCGGGTCGGCGCGCACGGTCAGCCAGCCATTGCGCAGGATCTCGTCTTCGAGCTGGCCGGCGCTCCAGCCGGCGCAGCCGAGCGTGACGATCAGCCGCTGGGGCCCGTGCCCCTCGGACACGGCCTCGAGCACGTCGCGCGAGGTGGTCAACGCGACTTCGTCGGACACTTGCAGCGACGACGTGAAGCTGTCGTCCGGCGCATGCAGCACGAAACCGCGCTCGACCTGCACCGGGCCGCCGAACAGCACCGGCTGGTCGGACGACAACGGCGCGTGCGGACTGATCTCGAGCGACAGTTCGAGCCGCTCGAACAGTACGTCCATGGTCATGTCGGTCGGACGGTTGATGATCATCCCCAGCGCGCCGCCGGCGTGATGCTCGCAGATGTAGACGACGGTGCCGCCGAAAATCGGGTCGAGCATCGACGGCATCGCGATCAGAAAGTGATCGGCGAGCTGGAGTTCGGGGGTCTTTGAAGAAAAATCGGTCGCATCCGCGCCAGGCGCGGAGGACGTGGAAGATGGTGGCTGGCCTTGCTTGCCCATGCGCGCATTTTAGCAGCTTTGCACGCAGCTCCCGAAGCGCCGCTACACTGCCGGCTTCCCCCGATGCACTATCGCTGAGTCACTCCCATGAAAAAATTCGACAGCGCGCTGGTCTGGTTCCGGCGCGACCTGCGCAACTTCGACCACGCGGCACTGCAGCACGCGCTCGCATCGAGCCGGACGGTGTACTGCGCTTTCATTTTTGACAAGGACATCCTCGATCCGCTGCGCGCCGGCGGCACGCTGGACCGGCGCGTGGCCTTCATCCTTGCCAGCCTGCAGGAACTCGATGCAGCGCTGCGCGCCGACGGCGGCGGCCTCGTTATCCGCCATGCGCGCGCGGCCGATGCGGTTCCGCAGCTGGCGCAGGAACTCGGCGTCGATGCGGTGTTCTGCAACCATGACTACGAGCCGACTGCGGTCGCGCGCGACCAGGTGGTGCAGGCGGCGCTGGCCGCTGCAGGCCGGGAATTCCACAGCTTCAAGGATCAGGTGATCTTCGAGAAGGACGAGGTGCTGTCGCTGTCGGTGAAGCCGTTCTCGGTATTCACGCCGTACAAGAACACATGGCTGAAGAAATTCCAGTTGCCGGCCGGCGATCTCGACAGCGGCCTGCTGCCGCATTTCGACTGCACGCCGGCAGCGGGACAGCTGGCCGCACCGAACGAATGCCCGATGCCGACGCTGGCGCAGCTCGGCTTCGACGACTGCGACCTCGCCGCGCTGAACCTGCCGGCCGGCATGTCCGGCGGCCAGGCGCTGCTCGATGATTTCCTGCCGCGCATCGCGCGCTATGGCAAGGCGCGCGACTATCCCGCAGTCAAGGGGCCGTCCTACCTGTCGGTGCACCTGCGCTTCGGCACGGTGTCGATACGCTCGCTCGCCCGTCACGCAATGGACGCGATGCGCTCGGGCAGCGGCGCCGACGGCGCGGCCGTGTGGCTGTCGGAGCTGGTCTGGCGCGATTTCTATTTCATGATCCTGCATCACCATCCGCAGGTCGCCGAAGGCGCATCGTTCAAGCCGGAATACGAACGCATCGGCTGGGAAGAAGGAGCGGACGCCGACGCCGCCTTCGCCGCATGGTGCGAGGGACGCACCGGCTACCCGCTGGTGGATGCGGCGATGCTGCAGCTGAACCGCAGCGGCTACATGCACAACCGGCTGCGCATGGTCACCGCCTGCTTCCTGATCAAGGACCTCGGCATCGACTGGCGGCGCGGCGAAGCGTATTTCGCGCGCCTGCTGAATGACTTCGACCTGTCGGCCAACAACGGCGGCTGGCAATGGGCGTCATCGTCGGGCTGCGATGCGCAGCCGTATTTCCGCATCTTCAATCCGGTCACGCAGTCGGAGAAGTTCGACCCGGAAGGCAAGTTCATCAAGCGCTACCTGCCGCAGCTGGCGAAGCTCGACCCGAAATACGTGCATGCGCCGTGGCTGGCGCCGGAACTGACGCTGCAAATGGCCGGCGTGGCGCTCGGCAAGGACTATCCCCGCCCTGTCGTCGCGCATGACGAGGCGAGGAAGCGTACGCTGGAACGCTATGCCGTCGTGAAGAAATAGCGTCCTGCGCTACTCGGCCGCATCACTGACAGGGCGGCTGTGGCGCGTCAGGTCGTACTGCGTCGCGCCGCTGTCCCAGCCGGCGCGCTTGAGCCAGTCGGGATGCGCGATGGTGTCGCGCAGGTCGCGCCGACCGGCTTCCCAGCGCTCGAGCACGGTCGCGCGCGAGAACTCGTAATCCTTCGACTCGCGCTCGTGCGGCCCCTGCCGGTAGATCAGGTGCACGATGTCGAGCGGCGCCACCTCGGCGACATCCTTCAGGAAGCGCGCAGCCGCATGGTCGCGCAGCTGCTCGGGCAATTGCGCCAGCAGTTCCGCGATCGCGCAGCGGGTGTTGGTCAGCTCGGCCACCATGTTGCTGCCGTAGCGGGTGCGACTGGAGTACAGGATGTCCTTGTGGCGCTTGAGCACGTCATCGAAATTGCGCGGAAAGTCGCCGCGCGCGCTGAACAGGTCGACCTGGAACACCAGCAGGCTCCGGTCGTCGTCGCGCAGGTCGAGCACATGGTGCAGCGGCGTGTTCGACACGATGCCGCCGTCCCACCACAGCTCGCCGTCGATCTCGACCGGCGGGAAGGATGGCGGCAGCGCGCCGCTGGCCATCACATGCTCCGGGCCGATGCGGGTCTGCGTGCTGTCGAAGTAATGCGAATTCCCGCTGCGCACATTCGCCGCGCCCAGCGAGAGCCGGATAGCGCCGTCGTTGATCAGGTCGAAGTCGATCAGTTCCTCCAGTGTCCCGCGCAGCGGCGTCGTGTCGTACAGGCTGAGCGCGCCGGGTGTGCCCGGCGGCTGGAACGGCGGCGGCGGGATGCGCGGCTGGAAGAAGCCCGGTATGCCAACCCAGGCCGCATGCCAGGCGCTGAACTGGTTCAGCGCGCCGCGCTGCTCGCCGTTCTCGGTCAGCGCGCGCAGCCAGGGCATCAGCGAGGTCGGGTCGGTGAATTGCGGCGTGCCGGAGGACACCCGGTGCCAGAACTCGGCCAGCCGCTCGACGCGGCGGGCCGGCGGGTTGCCGGCGATGATCGCGGCATTGATCGCGCCGATCGACACGCCGACCACCCAGTCGGGCTCGCAGGCGGTCGCGGCCAGTTCCTCGAACGCGCCGGCCTGGTAGGCGCCGAGCGCGCCGCCGCCCTGCAGCACCAGCGCGATCACGTCATGCGCGCGCTTGAGCCCGGTGTTTTTCCGGTTGGATTTCCAGTCGACCTTCATCGCGCCTCCCTGATCCGCATCTGTCCGATCCGTCCTTGCCTGGCCGGCCCGGCGCCTTCTCTCGTCAGGCCGCCAGCCGGGCGCCGCCGTGCAGGCCGTCCAGCAGGGCCAGCAAGGCCTCTTCATCGAAGGGCTTGCCCAGGTAACCGAGCACGCCGAGTTGCTGCGCCCGCTCGCGATGCCGGCCGGCGATGCGCGAGGTGATCATCACCACCGGCAAGTCGCACAGGCCGGCATCGGCGCGCAGCGTCGCAAGCAGCTCGAATCCGTCCATGCGCGGCATCTCGATGTCCAGCAGCAGCGCTGCCGGCCGGCGCTCGACCAGCCGCTCCAGCGCCTCGAGGCCATCGCGCGCGAGCGCGACCGCATAGCCGTGGCGCTCGAGCAGCCGCTGGCTCGCGCGCCGCACGGTCAGCGAGTCATCGACCACCAGCACCAGCGGCCGCTCCGGCGCCGGCTCGGCCACGGCCGGCGGCGTGTCGGGCAGCCGGAAGGGATCGAGGATCAGCGCGATACTGCCGTCGCCGAGCAGGGTCGCGCCGGCGATCCCCGGCACCCGCGACAGCTGCGGGCCGGGATGCCGGAACATCAGTTCGCGCTGCCCCTGCACGCTGTCGAGCTGCAGCGCCAGCCGGCGCTCGCCTTCCCCGACGATCACCACCGGCAAGCGTTCGGCGTCGCCGGCCGGCAAGCTGCAGCGTTCGCCGAGCGCCTCGCCGAGATGCCGCAAGGCCAGCCGGCTGTCGCGCCAGGCAAGCTGCCGGCCGCCGGCGGCCTGTTCGACCTGTCCCGCACGCGGCTGCACGACCTGCAGTATTTGCGCGGCCGGCAGCGCAATGCGGCGCGTGCCGGCGGTTGCCAGCAGCACGGGCAGGCTGGCCAGCGCGACAGGCAAGGTCAGCGTGAAGCGGCAACCCTGGCCTGCGACGCTGTCGACCGCGATGCGGCCGCCGAGCGCCTGCAGTTCGGCGCGCACCGCGTCCATGCCGATGCCGCGCCCGGACAGCGCGGTGACTTCGCTGGCGGTCGAAAATCCGGGCGCGAAGATGAGCGCGGCCAGCGCGGCGTCATCGGGTTCGTCGTGCGCGCCGAGCAGGCCGATCGCCAGCGCGCGGCTGCGCACGCGCGCGCGATCGATGCCGGCGCCATCGTCGTGCAGCCACAGCCGCAGCTCGCTGCCGGCCAGCGCGGCGCCGAGCGTCACCGCGCCGGCACGCGGCTTGCCCTGCGCGAGTCGCTGCTCCGGGGCCTCGATGCCATGCACGACCGCGTTGCGCAGCAGGTGGCCGAGCGGTCCGGCAAGCCGGTCGAACACGCTGCGCTCGATCTCGACATCCGCGCCGGCGAGCCGCAGCGTTGCCTCGCGCCCGGCTTCCTGCGCCGCCTGGCGCAGCAGGTGGCGCAGCCGCGGCTCGATCGTGCGCAGGGGCTGCGAGCGCATCGCCTGCAGGTCGAGCCCGAAACGGCGCAAGTCGCGCGCCTGCAGGGACGCGGCCGACGCCAGCCGTTCGACCTGCCGCGCCAGCCCGCGCTGCGTGCCCGCGAGGTCGGCGAGGCTCTCGGCCATCAGGCGCGTGAGCTCATGCAGCCGCGTGTAGCGATCGAACTCGAGCGGATCGAAGCCGGCGTCGCCCCCCGGTGACGCATGCGCCACGATGCGCGACTCGGCCTCGATCTCCAGCTCGCGCAGCTGCGCGCGCAGGCGCGCCAGATCTTCCGACAGCGACGCGACCGCAAGCCGCTGATCCTGCGCGGCGTCGGCAATGCCGCCATTCCCGACCCACAACGCGGCGGCCGCATCGGCCACGCGCGCGAGCCGGTCGGCGCTGACGCGAAGCTGCGGCGCCGGCAGCTCCGGCGGCGTCTGCGCGCGCTGCCGCGCGGCACCGGCCGGATCGTCTTGCGGCGCCGGCGAGGCTGCGTCCGTTGCCGCGTCATGCGGGACGGCCGCGCCTTGCTCCTGCCCACAGTCGCCTGCGGCGCCGGCGTGCGCCGCAGGCGCCGCGGCCGGCGCGGCTGGCATGCTCCCCTGCATCCAGCCATCGAACCGTGCCTGCAAGACGGGCAAGGCGCGCAGCACCGTGTCCGCCGGCTGCTGCGCCAGCGCGGCGATCTCGGCCTCGGCCGCGTGGAAAGCCTCGCCCAGTGCCAGCCGACCCGCCATGCGCGCGCCACCCTTGAGCGTATGCAGCAGGCGCAGCAACTGCCGTGGCGGCTCGCTGCCGTCCGGATGCTGCTGCCACGCATGCAGCGCAAGCTCGAGTTGCGGCAGCAGGTCGGCCGCCTCTTCCCGGAAGCTGGCCAGCAATTCCTGCGACGAAAGCTCGTCGTACGGCGCGTCGGCGGCGGACGGCCAAGGCGTGGCGACAGCGTCGCTTGCCCGGTCGCCGTCATGGTCGCCGGTGGCCGGCACGATGCCGACGGCTTCGTTCGGCTCATCGGGCAGACTCTCTGCGCAGGCGTCGATCCGTCCGCCCGCCGCATCGCGGGCATCTGCTGCGGCATAGTCCGCGGCATATTCCGCAGCATCCTCCGCAGCATCGTCCTGCACCGCGGCCTGCTGCCCGCCGCCGT
>CAZTIF010000032.1:7486-31827 GCA_964613635.1 uncultured Bifidobacterium sp.
TCCGCAGCATCCTCCGCAGCATCGTCCTGCACCGCGGCCTGCTGCCCGCCGCCGTCTTCGGACGCGGACGGGCCGGCGGCCTCGGCGCGCAGTTGCGCCAGCAGTCCGGCGGGCGCGTCGCATTGTCCGGCCTCGCTGAAATCGGCCAGCATCTGTTCGAGCGCATCGAGCGCGCCGGCCAGCAGGGCATTGCCCGGTCGCCATCCGCCGACCAGCAGATGGCTTTCGAGCGCCAGTGCGAGGCTGGCCATTGCTGGCTGGCCGACCGTGGCCGAACAACCGGCCAGCGTGTGTGCCGCGCGACGCGCCGCAACCATCTCGCCAGCTTCGCACTGCTGCGCGAGGCGGCGCAGCTGGTGCAGGTAGCCGGCGGCCTCGTCGATGAAGATGGTCCGCAGCCGCTGCCCGGCGTCGTGCGCGTGCGCCGCCGGCGTGTCTTCAGCGCTGCTCGCGCGATGCGTTTCGGCTTCGGGCAGGCAGGCAAGCAGCGCCACGCCGGCGGCCAGCCTGACCCAGTCGGCCGCAAGCGCCGGCAACGACGTGCGCGGGTCGTCGTCGCGGCTGGCCGCGAAGCGCTCGCGCAATGCGTTCGCCGCATCGGCCAGGTCGCGCAGTCCGGCGACGGCCAGCGCGCCAGCCACCCGGGACAAGGCGTCGGCGGCCTGCTGCATGGCCTGCGCGCCACCGCACCCTTGCCACGCAGCCTCCAGAGGCGGCTCGGCAGCATCGAGTTCCGCGCACAGCGCAGCGCACAGTTCGGTCAGCCGCTGCCGCGCACCGCCGACCTGCCGGTGCCTGTGCAGCGCGAGGCCGGCGACTGCCGGCTCCGCCGTGCCGGCCAGGTCGATGATGGCCACCAGCGCGTCAGCACGGCGGCCTTGCGCCGACCAGGCCTGTAGTTCCATCAGCAGCGCAGCCAGCAGTTCGCGCTGTGGCGGGTCTTGCATCTGCGGCGAACGCGCCGCCAGCCGGCGCAGCGGATCGGCAAGCGCCGCAGCGCATCGCGCAAGCGCCGCCTCGCCGGCCAGCGCCTGCCAGAGCGACGGATCCGCGACGGGCGCGGGATCAAGCTCGAGTTCCGCGATGCATTGCGCGAGTGCCGAAGCGAAGCCGGCGAGCGCGGCCTCGCACGGCGGCGCATCCTCGTCGCCTGCCGCCGGCTCGCCGAGCTGTTCGTCAAGCCGGAACAGCCGTGCAACGGCCATGCCCTGTTCCGTCTGCAACGGCCGCTGCGACAGCGCCAGCAAGGCGTCGCGCGCAAGTGGCTCCAGCACCGCACACAGGCCCGCACGATGCCGGTGGCGCAGCGCCCTGAGGGTCGCGGCGAGGAAGCGCTTGCCTGACTCCGGCAGTTCGTCCTGCGCAACCGCAAGTTCCCGCAGGTACGCATGCAATGCCAGCCAGCATGCGCGCTCGCCATCCTGCAGAGCCTCGGCGGCAGCGACGGCGACCGCGTTTGCGAATGCCTGCGCCGCCTGCCCGGGCACTGCGCAGCGATCGGCGCGCAGGCAGGCAAGCAGTGCCCGCTCCGCACCGGCGAGCGGGGCTGCGAGGGCGTCGGCAAGAGGATCGACCAGACCGTCGCCGCCGGGCGACGCATCCGGCAGCGGCAACACCGCGTCGGCCGGCAGCTGCAGCGACAGCAGCACCGCCGGCGAGGCGTCGACGGCATGGCCGAGCGCCGCCAGCTGCCGCCAGCACGGGAGCAGCCGCGCCGCGCGCGGTTCGCGCTGCCGCTGCGCGCTTTCGAACGCATGGGCCACGGCCCGCTGCAGCGCGCGCATGGCTTCGGCGAATCCGGCGGGCATTGCCGAGCGGCCGATACCGGCGGCACCGGCCTGCGCGCGCATCACCCGCACGAGCGCGGCCGCTGCCGGCTGCTGCGCAAGCGCGAGCGCTCCCTCGACCTGCAGCAGCAGCGCCGCCGCCTCGTCGCCTGTGCCATCGACAGGACCACCGGGCGCCTCGCCCTGCATCATCCCCGGCCGCTGCGCCGCGCGCGCCAGCGTCGACGCCACTGCCCCGGCCAGCGCATGCCATGCGGCCTGCGTCGCCGCTTCATCCCCGCCCCCGTGCCGCATGGCCCGCACCGCCGTCAGTTCCCGATGCGGAAACGTTCGATCGCGCCACCCAGCTCGCCGGCCAGGGTCGCGAGTTCCTGCACCGACGTGGCCGTCATCTGCGTGCCCTGCCTCGTGTGCTCGGTGACGGTCAGGATGCTGTCGATGTTGTGTGCCACATGGTCGGCCAGCGCGGCCTGTTCGCCGGCGGTGGCGGAGATGCCGCGGACCAGGTCGGCCAGGTGATGCGAGATGCGGCGGATCTCGGCCAGCGCGGCGCCGGCGCTGTCGGAGCGGCGTGCGCCGTCGACCACGCGCTGCGTGGAGCGCTCCATCGCCGCCACCGCTTCCTGCGCGTCGGCCTGCACGGCCTTCACCAGCTGCGCACTCTGGCGCGCGGCGTCGCCGCAGCGCTCGGCCAGTCGCTGCACTTCCTCGGCCACCACCGCAAAACCGCGCCCCGCTTCGCCGGCCGAGGCCGCCTGGATCGCGGCGTTCAGCGCGAGCACATGGGTCTGCTCGGTGATGCCGGCGATCAGGTCGATGATGTCGCCGATCTCGAGCGACGAATCACCGAGCCGCTTGATGCGCTTGGCGCTTTCCTGCACCTGTTCGCGCAATTGCTGCATGCTGGCGATCGCCTCCTGCACTGCGGCCTCGCCCTGCGCTGCCGCGTTCACCGAGGCCTGCGCCACATCGGCCGATTCGCCGGCCGCGCGCGACACCTGCCGGATCTGTCCGGTCATCCGCAGCACCGCCTCGCCGGTCTGCTGGATTTCGTCCGACTGGCGGGCCGCCAGCGCCAGCAGGTCGTCGGAAATGTTGCGCGCGCCGGTGCAGGACGCGGCCACGTGCGTTGCCGTATGGCGCACCCGGCCGAGCAGCCGGCGCAGTTCCTCCAGCGTGAAGTTGATCGAGTCGGCGATCGCGCCGGTGATGTCCTCGGAGACGGTCGCCTGCACGGTCAGGTCACCGTCGGCCACGGCCTGCAGCTCGTTCATCAGCCGCAATATCGCCGCCTGGTTCTGCTGGTTCACGCGGCGCGCCGCTTCCTCGTCGGCCAGTGCCTGCTGGCGCTGCCGCTCGGCATCGGCGCGCGCCTGTTCGGCCGCCGCCGCACGCTGGCGGCCGTGGCGCAGCTGCAGCGCCGACCACAGCAGCCCGAGCGCCAGCGCCAGCGCGGCCAGTGCGCCCAGCGCCCAGCGCATCCAGCCGCCGCTCTCGCCGGCGCGGCTGTCCTGCTGCAGCGCGAGCAGGCTCTCGCGCAGCGCCTCGTTGTCGCCGAAGATGCGACGCTCGGCTTCCTTGGCGGCGATGAACTGCTTCAGGTTGCCGAGTATGCCCGCCAGCTCGCGCTGGTAGCGGCCGAATGCGGCCTGCAGTTCGGCCAGCCGTGCACGCGCGTCGGCGCTGGCGGTCGGCGGCAGGCGCAGCACCGCGCTGCCGGTGGCAAAGCCATTCATGATGTCCTGGAAGGTGCCGGCGTCGCGGCCGAGCAGGAAGGCGGTGTCCTGGTTGATGCCGTCGGGGGTGAGGAATTCGTTGGCGCTTTTGCCCAGCCGCTGGGTCAGCATCACCAGCTGGCCGGCCGCCGCAACCTCGCGCGGCGACGCGCCGTTCTGCGCCGACAGCGTCGCGACCTGCTCGGCCAGTTCGAGCAGGACCGGGTTGAGCGCGTTCAGCGTCTTGAGCGTGCTGCGAAAGCCGGTCAGCTGCTTTTCGAGCGCAAGGATCTGTGCGGCCGAGCGATCGCTGCGCTGCCATGCCTGCCGGATCGCGCCGACGCGCGCCAGCAGTGCGGCATCGGCCGCAGGCAGCGTGCGCCCGGCGCGGTCGCCGCCACCGGCCAGCAGGTCGAGCGCCCGGTTGATCTCGGCGCGGCTCTGTTCAAGCTGCCGAAACGCATCGCGGTTGCCCTGGATCGCGTTCGGCGCGGCCTTGCCGAGGCGCTGCGAATGCATCACCAGTTCGCCGGCGATCTGGGTGCCGAGCGCCGCGGTGACGGTGCGGTCCGCATACAGCCACGCCAGCGCGGCCAGCGCCAGCAGCGACAAGGCGAGCGAAGCCTGCAGCGCGCGCAGCACGGCAGGCAGCTGCCAGCGGCGCGGCGCCGCCGTGCTGCGCGGGCGCAGGCGGCGCGCCCATGCGGCGCAGCGGCCGCGCAGCCAGTCGAAACGGGAAGCGGCGAACTCGGCCAAGGGCTCATGGCGCAGGTCTGGTTGCATGCGTGGCTCCGGTGACGGTGAATCGGCAGGACATCAGCGGCGGCCGATGTCGATGAAGGCGGGGTCGCGCATCAGCGCGTCGATGTCGACCCAGCTGTGCGGGTGGCCGGCGGCGTCTTCGTAGCGCATCGACGCCCACGCCGGCAAGGCCGGGTCGGGTGCGGCTGCACGCAGGCTGGCACGCTCGACCGTTGCGCCCAGCTGCGCCACGCGAATGGCGCAGCGAACGGGTAGCGACGGCGACAGCACCAGCAGCCGGTCGCCGTCGCGTGGTGGCGGGACCGCTGCGCCGGCCAGGCCGTCGAGGTCGGCCACGCCGACCAGCTCGCCGCGATGGTTGGCCAGCCCGAGGTACCACGGACAGGTGAAGGGCACGGGCGTGATCGCGGGCATGGCGGTCACCTCGGCGATGCAGGCCAGTTCGAACAGCCATTGCCGCGTGGCGGTCGCACCGGCCACGCAGTCCTGCGCCGTGCCGCGCAGGTCGGCGGCCTGCTGCAGGCGGCGCGACAGCTGCTGCTGGAAATCGCGCAGCCCCGGGTTGGCGAGCGGCTTCACCCGGCTCAGGCGGACACGCGCGACAACGCAGCAATGCGCTGCAGCAGCTCGGCCGGATCGACCGGCTTCACCAGATAGTCGCGCGCGCCCTGGCGCAAGCCCCAGATGCGGTCGGTTTCCTGCTGCTTGCTGCTGCAGATGATGACGGGCACGCCGCCGATGGCCGGGTCGCGCGTGATCTCGCGCGTGGCCTGGAAGCCGTTCTGCCCGGGCATCACGACATCCATCAGGATCAGCTGCGGCGGATTCTGCCGCGCCTGCTGCAGCGCGGCCTCGGCACAGTCGGCCGTGCTGACGGTGTAGCCGTGACGCGTCAGCAGCTCGGACAGGAAATGGCGCTCGGTCGGCGAGTCATCGACCACAAGGATGTGCTTGATCGGCATGGGGTTTCCGCGGCAGGGTTGCGAGGGCAGGATTTCAGGCGGCCGCCTGCGGCGCCAGCGCATGGTCGCGCACGGCCCGCAGCAGGCTGTCCTTGGTGAAAGGCTTGGTCAGGTAGGCGGTCGCGCCGGCAAGCAGGCCGCGCGCGCGATCGAACAGGCCGTCGCGCGAGGACAGCATGACGACAGGAATGTGCGCGCTGACCGGACTGGCCCGGATCAGCGCGCAGGTCTGGAATCCATCCAGCCGGGGCATCAGGATGTCGCAGAAGATCAGCGCGGGCCGGCGTTCGACGATCAGCGACAGCGCAGCAAAACCGTCGACCGCAAGGATCACCGGATGGCCAGCCTGCGACAGGAAGATTTCAGCAGAGCGACGTATCGTGCTGCTGTCATCGATGACCAGGATTTCGGAACCGCCTTGAGAAGCCACCATCGCCGCACCCGTTGAAGGACTCTTGCAACGGCGCGCAATGTAACAAAATTGGCATCTTCTTAATACGATGAAAAGTCAAACATCGTGCGGCGTCGGTATTTAGGCCACAGTTCGGCGAGCGCCGACGGCTTTTCGCGCAGCAGGCCGGTGCAAGGCCCGGGAGCAGGCGGACATGAAGAGCTTGCGGAGGTCGAACGATCGAGCCAGTGTTCGCTCAATCGATCGGCAACAGAAGGCAGGGAGGCGCGAACCGGAACCGGTTCGCGGCAGGACATCAGACAGTGACGGTCAGATGGCGACCATTTCGAAATCTTCCTTGCGCGCACCGCATTCCGGGCAAGTCCAGTTCATCGGCACGTCTTCCCAACGGGTACCCGGGGCGATGCCCTCTTCCGGCAGGCCGGCTTCCTCGTCGTAGACCCAGCCGCAAATCAGGCACATCCAGGTCTTGAATTCTTGTCCGGTTGTCTTGTTGTCACTCACGGTACAGCCCTTAAAGTAAAATGCACAGCCAGCTATCTTAATGCTTTCCCTGTGCAAAACCAAACTTCCCCGCTCGTCCTGACCTTCGGCCTGGCCGACCCGGTCGGTGCGATCGGCATCCAGGCCGACCTTGCCGCCGTCGCCGCGATGGGCTGTCACGGCCTGTCGGTGCTCACTGCGCTGTCGGTCGGTGACACCACCGGCACCGAAGACCTGCAGGAGATCGATCCGGAGTGGGTATCGGACCAGGCGCGCGCGCTGCTGGAGGACATGCCGGTGGCGGCGCTGAAGGTCGGCTACGTGGGAAGCATCGAGGCGATTTCGGTAATTGCCGAAATCGTATCCGATTATCCGGAAATCCCGCTGGTGCTCGATCCGTTTGCGACCACGCTGCCGGCGCAGGACGTCGACGAGGAGCTGCTGCTGGCACTGCGCGAACTGCTGGTGCCGCAGACCACGCTGCTGCAGCTGTCGGCCGACGAGCTCGCGCAGCTGGCCGAGACCTGGCGCGACGCCAGCGACGACGACATGCTCGAAGTCGACGCGATGCAGCTGATCGAGTTCGGCTGCGAATACGTGTTCGTCACCGGCATGCCCGGCGATGCGCACGACGTCGCGAACGCGCTGTTCGGCAGCGAAGGACTGGTGCGCAAGGACAGCTGGCAGCGCCAGGCCGGGCCTTTCATCGGCGCCGGCAACACGCTGTCGGCGACGGTCACCGCGATGCTCGCCAACGGCCTCGACGTGCCGGAAGCGGTGTTCGAGGCGGAAGAATTCACCAATGCCGCGCTGGGCAATGCGCAGCGGCTCGGCATGGGCAAGCTGGTGCCCGACCGCTACTTCTGGGCGCGCGAGCCGGACGCCGGCGACGGCAGCGCCGCACCCTGACCTTATTACACAGACTCCAGAGACAAGAGAGGCCAACGTGTCCAACAACGATACCCTGTTCGCCCGCGCGCAGCGCAGCACCCCCGGCGGCGTGAATTCCCCGGTGCGCGCGTTCCGCTCGGTCGGCGGCACGCCGCGTTTCATCATCCGCGCCGAAGGGCCGCATTTCTGGGACGCCGACGGCAAACGCTACATCGACTATATCGGCTCCTGGGGCCCGGCCATCGTCGGCCATGCGCACCCGGACGTGATCCGCGCGGTGCAGGCGGCAGCGGTGAACGGCTTGTCGTTCGGCGCGCCGACCGAGGGCGAGATCCTGATGGCCGAAGAGATCTGCAAGCTGGTGCCGTCGATTGAGCAGGTGCGCCTGGTGTCGTCCGGCACCGAAGCCGCAATGAGCGCATTGCGCCTGGCGCGCGGCGCGACCGGCCGTGACCTCGTGATCAAGTTCGAAGGCTGCTACCACGGCCATGCGGACTCGATGCTGGTGAAGGCCGGCAGCGGCCTGCTCACCTTCGGCAATCCGACTTCATCCGGTGTGCCGGAAGATTTCGCGAAGCACACGATGGTGCTCGACTACAACGACAGCGCCGGGCTGGAAGAAGTGTTCGGCAAGATGGGCGACCGCATCGCCGCGGTGATCGTCGAGCCGGTCGCGGGCAACATGAACCTGCTGCGCGCCACGCCGGAGTTCCTGCAGACGATGCGCGCGCTGTGCACGAAGCACGGCGCGGTGCTGATGTTCGACGAAGTGATGTCGGGCTTCCGCGTGGCGCTCGGCGGCGCGCAGTCGCTGTATGGCACCCGGCCGGACATGACGGTGCTGGGCAAGGTGATCGGCGGCGGCCTGCCGGTGGCCGCGTTCGGCGGACGCGCGGACCTGATGAAGCATCTCGCGCCGCTGGGCCCGGTGTACCAGGCCGGAACGCTGTCGGGCAACCCGGTCGCGGTGGCGGCCGGCATGAGCACGCTGAAGATCATCCAGCAGCCGGGCTTCTACGAGCAGCTCGGTGCGCAGACGAAGAAGCTGGCCGATGGCCTTGCGGCCGCCGCGAAGGACGCTGGCGAGGCCTTCTGCGCGGATGCGGTCGGCGGCATGTTCGGCATCTATTTCACTGAAGAGCTGCCGCAGACCTATGCGCAGATGATGGAGTGCGACAAGAACCGCTTCAATGCCTTCTTCCACGCGATGCTGGACGCCGGCGTCTACCTCGCACCGTCGGCGTTCGAAGCCGGCTTCGTGTCGGCGATGCATACGGACGCAGTGATCGACGAGACGATTGCAGCGGCGCGCGGCGCGTTTGCGAAGCTGAAGGGCTGAGTGCGGGAGAGGCTGGATTCCGGCGCAGGCCGAATCCCTGCCAGTCAAGCGCGAGGCGGGAGACGAACCTCGCCCGGCGATGGGTCCCAGCGTTCGCTGGGACGACGAATCGAGAGCCGATATCTCTTAAATCGTCATCCCAGCGCAAGCTGGGATCCATGCCCGATAAACCCCGAAGCTTATTTCAGCCACCCTCTCCGCCTGAAGTACCAGAACGGCGTCACCGCACTGGCAAGCATCACCGCCAGCGCAAACGGATAACCGAAGGTCCAGTCCAGCTCCGGCAGCACGCGGAAGTTCATCCCGTAGATGCTGGCGATCAGCGTCGGCGGCAGGAAGGCGACTGACGCGACCGAGAAGATCTTGATGATCTTGTTCTGGTTGATGTTGATGAAACCGACGGTCGCATCCATCAGGAAGTTGATCTTTTCGAACAGGAACGCGGTGTGTCCGTCGAGCGATTCGATGTCGCGCAGGATCTGCCGCGCATCGTCGAACTGGTCTGAATTCAGTAGCCGTCCGCGCATCATGAAACTGACTGCGCGACGCGTATCCATCATGTTGCGGCGAATGCGGCCGTTCAAGTCCTCCTCACGCGCCATCGCCGACAGCGACTCGGCGGCGTCGGCATCGCTGAATTCCTTCTGCAGAACGCTGCGGCTGACTTCTTCCAGGTTCTGGTAAATCCCTTCGAGCGCGTCGGCCGAGTATTCGACGTCGGTCGCATACAGGTCCAGCAGCACGTCCTTGAAGTCGCCGATCGAGCCCGGGCGCGAACGCGCGCGCATGCGCACCAGCCGGAACACCGGCAGGTCGTCGCTGTGCATCGAGAACAGCATGTTCTTCGCGAGGATGAACGCGACCGTCACCACGCGCGATTCGCCCTCGTCTTCCTCGAGCAGGAAGTCGGAACGCAGGTGCAGATCACCATTGTCGGCTTCGTAATAACGCGCCGACGCCTCGATGTCCTTCACATCGTCCTCGTCCGGCAGCGTGACGCCGTAGATGCCACGCACCCAGTCGCGCTCCTCGTCGCTGGGGTCGGTCAGGTCCACCCAGATCGGCGTCGCGCGCTCGAGGTCGGCGCGCGTCTCGATGTTGACCTGGCTGAGCCGGCCGTTCTGCAGCACGAATACATTGATCATCAGCTCTCCCGGCCGCAAGTCTGCGGCATGCCTGCGGCGCATGCGCACGCAGATGACAATTCATTACTTTTCAGGGAGCGTGGCCTGTTGTGGCCATGCGCCCGCTCGCCGTCAAAAGGGCCCGGCAAGCGGCACGCATTCAGGGAAAGCGTCAGCTTGAGGACGGGCCGCCGGTTGACGGTCGATCAGGTGAGGTGGGACTGCCCAAGGGGTGTCTCCGTTGTTCAAAACACCGAGAGTTTACTTTTTTTGCGCGGGGGCAGGCAAGGATTGATGCCCGCCCACCTGCCGTTTCAGGGCAAATCGGCACTGTTCATCCGCATCAGGATCAGCGCCGAACGCCGGGCGAGGTAATTCGAGTCGAGGTGGCGGCCGAAGAAGCGCGGGTTCGGCAGCATCACCGACAGCCGGGCCGCCTCGCCCTGGTCGAGCGCCGCTGCCGGCTTGCCGAAGTACTTGCGCGACGCCGCCTCGCAGCCGAACACGCCATTGCCCCATTCGACCACGTTCAGGTAGATCTCGAAGATGCGGCGCTTGTCCATCATCGCCTCCAGCATGAAGGTGATCACCATTTCCTGCGCCTTGCGCACATAGCTGCGCTCGCCGGACAGGAACAGGTTTTTCGCGAGCTGTTGCGTGATCGTCGAGCCGCCGCGCACCACCTTGCCCTTTTTCGCGTTCTTCTCGTAGGCCTTTTGCAGCGCCTCCCAGTCGACGCCTTCGTGCTCGGCGAAGTTCGCATCTTCGGAGGCAATGATCGCGCGCTTCAGGTGGTTCGAGATCCGGTTGTACGGCACCCACTGGTGCTTCAGCGTCGCATTCGGGTTCTTCTGCTGCAGGCGCTCGATCTGTTCGCGCATGAACGCGGTCGAGCTGGGGTTGTGATTGACCCACCAGCAGATATGAATGAAATACCAGAACTGCAGCAGCAGCACGAGCGCCAGCGGCACGCCGACGATCCACAGCAGGAAGGTACGGCGCCGGCTCACAGCTGTTCCCGCAGCCACTGGTAGACCGGCGCGGTGTCGGGGCGTATGCCGCGCCAGAGGAAGAAGGATTCGGCGGCCTGCTCGACCAGCATGCCGAGCCCGTCGCGTACGCGCGCGCCCTGTGCGGCGGCCATCTGCATGAACACCGTCGGCGCGGCGCCGTACATCATGTCGTACGCGAAGCTCGCGGCGGTGAAGGTCGAGGCCGGCACCGGCGGCAGCTCGGAAGACAGGCTGGCCGAGGTCGCATTGATCACGATGTCGAAATCACCTTGCAGCGCGTCGAAGCCGGCGGCGGACAGCTTGCCTGCCGCCGCGGAAAACTGCGCGACCAGCTCATCGGCCCGGGACAGCGTACGGTTCGCGATCACGATCTGCTGCGGCTGCTGCTCGAGCAGCGGCAGGATCACGCCGCGTGCCGCGCCGCCGGCACCGAGCAGCAGCACGCGCGCACCGGCCACCGCCACGCCGGCATTCGCGACGATGTCGCGCACCAGCCCGACACCGTCGGTGTTGTCGCCGTAGATGCGGCCACCGTCGAACTTCAAGGTGTTCACCGCGCCGGCAGCCTGTGCACGCGCGCTGCGTTCGCCGGCCAGTGCGAAGGCATCGAGCTTGAAAGGCACGGTGACATTCGCGCCGCGCCCGCCGGCGGCGATGAAGGCACGCACGGCCGGCGCAAAGCCATCGACGGGCGCGAGCAGGCGCTCGTAGCCGATGTCCTGCCCGGTCTGCTGCGCGAAGCGCGCATGTATCTGCGGCGATTTGCTGTGGGCGATCGGATTGCCGATCACGACGTACTGGTCGGTCATTCTCTGCCTTCAACTGACGGTTGCGTTTCCAGCCGCTGCTCGCGGGTGAACGAGAAACGGGTGACGATCTCCCAGACCTGCGCCCGGCCGTCGCCGGCCACTGCCGCAGGCAGGCGACCGAACGGCGCGGCGCGGCGCACGATGGCCAGCGCTGCGGCGTCGAGCACCGGATTGCCGGAGCTGCGCTCGACGCGCGGACCGCCATTCCGGCCGTACAGCGAGCCGTCCGGCTGCAGCGGGATGGAAACGATCAGGTCGCCGTAGAGTTTCGCGCTGCCGCTCTGCGGAAAATGCAGCGTGCCGGTCTGTTCTATTTTTTTCCGGAGCGCAGTGTAATACAGCGCGTACGGCACTTCGCGGGCATTCGGTCCCAGCAGGCGTTTCAGCGGCCTTGACTGGTAGTCGGCGATGTCGCTGGCGATCTCGGCCTGCCGCCGGGCGAGTGCCGCTGACGGCTCGACCGCCGGCAGCGCGCCGTCCAGCGCTGCGTGGTCGCGGCGATCCAGCAGCGCCAGCAATTGATGCTGCCTTTGCTCGAGCTCGGCCACGCGGCGCTGCTGCGCATCGAGCAGGCTGCCTTCGGCCAGCTGGCCGAGGTCGGGCAACGGCGAGCGCGCCCTGCCCGCGCTGGCCGGCCCGCCGCCGTCGAGGCTGGACTGCGCCAGTGCATCGGCTTTCAGTGGCACCGCATCGCTGCGTGCATTGACGAGGATCACCGGCAGCTGGCTGTCGAAAGGCCGGGCGCCCGGCAAGGGTGGCGGCACGAAGCGCGTTGCGAGCAGCACCGCATGCACGGCCAGCGAGACGACAACCGCGGCCGCCATCAACTGCCGGTCGCTCGCGGCCGCGCGGATCACGCGGGCTGGTCTCCGCCAGCCTGCGGCACGGGCGCGTCTTCCATGCCCTCCGCGCTCTCTTCGCTCCCGGCGTCGGCCTGCTGCGCCGATTCCTCGGCCGTCTGCTCGGCCGCCTGTTCGGCTTCATCGGCGACATCGGCCTCTTCCAGTTCGATCTCGTCGGCCAGTGACGGCAGCACCGTGGTCACTTCGAGCACTCGCGCCTGCACCGACAGGTCGACCTCGTCCCAGTCGATCAGCTCGAGCTTCAGCTGCGTGCCGCGCGCATGGCGCACGCCGGTCATCGGGATCACCAGCGGTATGTCGACCAGCCGCAGCAGTTCATCCTTCAGCAGCACCGCATCGACCAGCCGCGCGTCCTGCTGCGCGAGCCAGCGCAGGCACCAGTAGCGCTCCATCGTCGACTGGAAGTCGGCATAGGCGGAATAGGCGCTGTCAAAGGCCGAAACGATCGCGAACAGATCGGCGTCCTTCGGCTTGAACGGCGCGACCAGTGGCGCGGTCACGCCGCCCTTCACGCAGGCGAGGATCTGCCACTGGTTGACGAGATCGGTGTAGCGCCGCAGCGGCGAGGTGCTCCATGCATACTGGTCGACGCCCAGCCCCTGGTGCGGCGCAGCGTGCGTCAGCATGCGCACCTGCATGCGCGTGGCCCAGCCCTGCCCGCCGCCCTGCGCGCGGTAGATGCCGGGCACGCCGTGGTCGTGCATCAGCTTGCCCCAGCTGCTGTTGGCGAAGATCATCAGCTCGGCGACGATCTTGTCCAGCGGCGCGCCGCGCTTGCGGCGGCTGATGGTGACGACATCGTCATCGACATAGAAATTGAAATCGACGCGGTTGTTCTGCTCGGGCCTGAGGCCAAAAGCCGCGCGCTTTGCCATCCGGCCGGCTTCAAGCGACTGCGCCCATTGCCACAGCAGCGCGATCTCTGCCTTGTGCGGATAGTCGCCGCTGCCGGCCGCCAGCGCTTCCTCGGTCACATGCTCGTCGAGCTCGTTGTGGCGCAGGTTGGAGGCGATGGTGACGTTCTCGGCGACGGTCTGCGTGTCGATCACGGTCCAGTCGGCCGGATCGAGCGTCGCATACAGCGACAGCGCCGGGCGCGGCGCGCCTTCGGCCAGCGTGTAGTGATTCACCAGTTCGTCCGGCAGCATGGTGATCTTGTCGCCGGGCATGTAGACCGTGCTCATGCGGTCGCGCGCGATTGCATCGATCGCATCGCCGCGCGCAATGCCGAGCGCCGGTGCAGCGATGTGAATGCCGACGCGCACCTTGCCATCGGCAAGGTGCTGCACCGACAGCGCGTCGTCGATCTCGGTGGTGGTCACATCGTCGATCGAGAACGCCTGCACATCGGCGGTCGGCAGGTCAGGCAGGGCCGGCAGCGTGATCGCCGGGAAGCCGGTACCGCGCGGGAAGTGCTCGGTCAGGAAGCGCGACAGGTGCAGCTCTTTCGCGGAAGCGATGGCGCCGACCGACAGCAGCAGCCGTGCGGCCGTGGTCTGCATGTCCGCGCAGGCGGACTCGAGCGCCTTGTATTCGATGCTGTTCTTGTCCGGCTTCTGCAGCAGCTGCCGCACCGCCGCTCGGATCGCGTCGGGCAGGCGGCCGGCCTTCAGCTCCTCGGCCATGGCCGCCTGCTGCTCGGCCTGCAGCCGCTTCTTCTCGATGCCGGCCAGCGCGGCCTGCAGCGTGGCCGCCGGCGCGGCCTTGTAGCGGCCCTTGCCTTTCTTGTGGAAATAGATCGGCGATGCGGCGATTTTCAGCAGCAGTCCGGCCGCCTCGTCGGGCTTGGGCGCATGGCCGAAATATTCGCTGCCAAGTTCGGCGATGCCGAACTCCTCCTCGCCCGCAACTTCCCACAGGAAGGCGACGTCGATCTCGGCGGCCAGACGGTTCGCGCTGGCGATCATGTCGGCCGCAGACGGCGTGTCGAATTGCAGCAGCACGTCGCGCGAGCGCACCTTGGTGCGCTTGCCCGTCGGCGTCTCGACCTGGAATGCTTCGCCTTGCTGGCTCAGCACGGCTCCGACCTTGAAATCGCCGGACTCTTCAAAAAATAAATTCATATTTCTTCACAAAACCTGACCACCTCGTCGAGGTAGTCATCAAAATCGGAAAGGCCGTGATCGCTTCCCTCGATCACGTGCTGGCAGGCGCCGGCGTAACGCGCGGTCATCTCGCGCCAGTCGAGGACTTCGTCGCCGGTCGCGGCCAGCAGCAGGTAGCGTTGCGGCCGGGTGATGCCCGGCACCGTCAGGCTCTCGAGCTCGGCAATGTACTCGGCCCGGAACCAGAAGCGCTCGTCGGAATGCCAAGCCTTCTGCTCGCCAATATACTTGGCAAGATCGCGCGCCGGCCAGACCGCGGGATTGATCAGCACCGCGCGGCAGCCGGCCTCCTCCGCCGCGGCCGTCGCATAGAACCCGCCCAGCGACGAGCCGATCACGGCAAGGCCGTCGGCCGGACCTTCAGCCGCGTGCTCTCGCATCAGCGTGCGGATCAGCGCCATCGCTTCGAACGGCGACGGCGGCAGCTGCGGACAGACGAAACGCTGCGCTTCGCCGCGCGCATTGAAATGTTCTTGCAGCCGGCGCGCCTTGAACGACGCCGGCGACGAGCGAAACCCGTGCAGGTAAAGGACGGTACGCAAGGCTCAGGGCTTCGCGGCCAGCGCGTCGAGCAGCTTCTGGTGCACGCCGCCAAAACCGCCGTTGCTCATCACCAGTACCGAGTCGCCGGGTCGCGCGGCAGCGACGACCGCACCGACCAGCGCCGCCAGATCATCGAAGGCCCGCGCCCGCTCGCCCAGCGGCGCCAGCGCCGCGCCGAGGTCCCAGCCGAGCGCTTCCTTGCCGTTGCCCTTCGCGCCATAGCCGAAGACCAGGTCGGCATCGGCCAGGCTGCCGGGCAGCGCATCCTTCATCGTGCCCAGCTTCATCGTGTTCGAGCGCGGCTCCAGTACCGCAAGGATGCGCGCGTCGCCGACCTTCTTCCTCAGTCCGGCCACCGTGGTCGCAATCGCGGTCGGATGATGCGCGAAATCGTCGATGACGGTCACGCCGGCGGCGACGCCGCGCGTCTCCATCCGGCGCTTCACATTCTCGAAGGCGGCCAGCGAGGCGATCGCCTGCGCCGGCGGCACGCCGACATGCCGGGCGGCGGCAATGGCGGCGATCGCGTTCCAGCGGTTGTGCTCGCCCGTCAGCGACCAGAGCACGGTGCCGGCCATCTCGCCGTTGAACAGCACGTCGAAGCTGCCGTCCGCATGTTCGGCCATGATCCAGCCGGCATCGCCGGCAAAACGCTCGACTTCGCTCCAGCAGCCGCGCGCGATCACGCGATCCAGCGAGGCCTCGCGGCCATTCACCACCAGCCGTCCGCAGGACGGCACGGTGCGGACGAGGTGATGGAATTGCGTTTCGATCGCGCCGAGATCGGGGAAGATGTCGGCGTGGTCGTATTCGAGATTGTTCAGGATCGCGGTGCGCGGACGGTAGTGGACGAACTTGCTGCGCTTGTCGAAGAAGGCGGTGTCGTATTCGTCGGCCTCGATCACGAAAAAGCCGCCGCCCTGCCCGTCTTCGCCGCCGACACGGGCGGAAATGCCGAAGTTCATCGGCACGCCGCCGATCAGGAAGCCCGGATGGTAGCCGGCATCCTCGAGGATCCAGGCCAGCATCGATGAGGTGGTGGTCTTGCCGTGCGTGCCGGCCACGGCCAGCACCCACTTGTCGCGCAGGATGTGTTCGCCTATCCACTGCGGGCCGGACACATACGGCAGCCCGCGGTCCATGATCACTTCCATCAGCGGATTGCCGCGCGAGACCACGTTGCCGACCACATACAGGTCGGGCTCGAGGCTGATCTGCTCGGGGCCGAAGCCCTCGATCAGCTCGATGCCCTGCGCGCGCAGCTGCGTGCTCATCGGCGGATAGACATTGGCGTCGCAGCCGGTGACCTTGTGGCCGGCTTCTTTGGCCAGCACGGCGAGCCCCCCCATGAAGGTGCCGCAGATGCCGAGGATGTGGATATGCATATAATCAGAGTCGGGCGAACGCTTGGACAAGTGCGGGATTTTACCTGACGCCCCCCGCGCCCCGACGGCCAATCTCGGCCAGACGCGCGCAAGACCAACCCGGCTGCGGCACTGCGGCCGGGCCGTTGCACGATCACCGACATTTTTCCAAATGACTATTTACTATCCGGGCGATGCCGAACTGCTGCGTGCCGAAATCGCTGCCGCCGCCGCGCGGATGATTGCCGAGGACGGCGCCGATTACGGCACCGCCAAGCGTAAGGCAGCCCGGCTCGTGCTCGGCAACCAGAAGGTGCGGGGCGACATCCTGCCGGACAATGCGCAGATCGAAGATCAGGTGCGCGAATACCAGGCTTTGTTTTTCGGCGAGGAGCATGCGCAAAGGCTGCGGCACTTGCGGCAGCTGGCCGTCGAACTGATGGACAGGCTGGCAGAATTCCAGCCGATGCTGACCGGCGCGGTGCTGAACGGCACGGCAACCGAGCATTCCGACATCCACCTGCAGCTGTTTGCCGACAGCAGCAAGGATGTCGCGGTGTTCCTGCTCAACGCCGGCATCGACTACGAAGTCTCCGAATCGCCGCACTTCCGCCATCCGGACGAACGGGTGGAAACCCTGTCATTCATGTGGAAGAAGGAAGGGATTCACCTGACGCTGTATGATCGCGATGATTTGCGCGGCGGAGGCGGCCGCCGCCAAACCGAGCGGGCGGATGTGTCGGCCGTCCGTGCGCTGCTGGAAAACAAAGAACAATGAAGAACATTTTCGCCGTGCTCGCCTTTGCCGTTCTGTTTGCCGGCATCGGCGCTTATTTTGGCAACAAACGCACCGAACCGGCGGCACCCGCCGCCACTGCGGTGGGTGCGCTGATGCAATTGTCCCTGCCGGATGCGGAAGGCAAACCGCACAAGATGTCGGAATGGCAAGGAAAAACCGTGTTGCTGAATTTCTGGGCTACCTGGTGCCCGCCCTGCGTGTCGGAGATGCCGGAACTGGTGCAGCTGCAAAAGGACTTGGCCGCCAAAAACCTGCAAGTCCTTGGCATTGGCATTGATTCACCGAGCAACATCCGCGATTTCAGCAACAAGCACCAGATCAGCTATCCGCTGCTGGTGGGCGGAATGGAAGGCACGGGAGTGTCCAAACAGTTCGGCAACGACGCCGGCGGCCTGCCATTCACGGTACTGATTACACCCGACGGGAAGGTGCAGAAGACTTATATGGGGCGACTGGACATGCAGAAAGTCCGTGCCGATTTGGCTCCGTTGCTGCCCCGCTAAGCGTTTCCACTTGCCATTGATCTGCATTTTGCAGCAAAATGCCCCCTTCTTCGTCAAAACGCGGCCCATTCGATGGCAAAAAAACTGCTCCTGCTGAACGGCCCGAACCTGAACCTGCTCGGGACACGCGAGCCCGAGATCTACGGATCGACGACGCTCGCCGATGTCGAACGGGCAGCCGTGCATCAGGCGCAGGCCGCAGGGGCGTCGCTGGCGCATTTCCAGAGCAATCATGAAGGTCAGCTGATCGATTGCATTCATGCGGCGCGTGGCGAGGGCGTGGACGCCATCGTGATCAATCCGGGCGGGCTCACCCACACCAGCGTGGCCTTGCGCGATGCGCTGGCCGGGGTCGCGATTCCGTTCATTGAAGTGCATATTTCCAATATTCACCGGCGCGAGGCTTTTCGCCATCACTCGTACCTGTCGGAAATCGCCATCGGCGTCATCTGCGGGCTCGGCGTCGATGGCTATCGCCATGCGATCGACTTCGCGCTGAACAGGATTTAGGCAACACCCGACATCCTCCGGCGCTTGCCCTGCCCCCATGAAGCGGGCGGGCGAGAAAGGCGCCGGCATTTATCAACTTTGCAGGCAGACCTCCCATGGATCTAAGAAAACTCAAGACACTGATCGACCTCGTGGCTGAATCCGACATTTCGGAGCTGGAAGTCACCGAAGGCGAAAGCAAGGTCCGCATCGTGAAGAACGGCGCCCCGGCCCAGCAGAGCCAGGTCGTGATGATGCCGTCGCCGGCTCCGCAGGCAATGGCCGCAGCACCGGCTGCCGCGCCCGTGGCAGCACAGGCCGCGGCGCCGGCTGCCGAGGCGGCACCGGCGGGGCACGTCGTCAAATCGCCGATGGTCGGCACGTTCTATCGCTCGTCCGCGCCGGGCTCTGCGCCTTTCGTCGACATCGGATCGACCGTGAAGGAAGGCGACACCCTGTGCATCATCGAGGCGATGAAGCTGCTCAATGAAATCGATGCCGATGCCAGCGGCACGATCAAGCAGATTCTCGTCGAGAATGGCCAGCCGGTCGAATACGGCCAGCCGCTGTTCATCATCGGTTAAATCCGGATCGCGCCTGCAACAGGCGGCTTGAGCCGCCGCAGGCGCCCCCTATCGGCGTCCCGCAAAATGTTTGAAAAAATCCTCATTGCCAACCGTGGTGAAATCGCGCTGCGCATCCAGCGCGCGTGCCGCGAGATGGGCATCAAGACGGTCGTCGTCCACTCCGAAGCCGACCGCGAAGCGAAATACGTGAAGCTGGCCGACGAGTCGGTCTGCATCGGTCCGGCGCCGTCCGCGCAAAGCTACCTGTCGATGCCGGCCATCATCAGTGCGGCCGAAGTCACCGACTCAGAAGCGATCCATCCGGGCTATGGTTTTCTGTCCGAGAATGCAGACTTTGCCGAGCGCGTCGAGCAATCCGGCTTCGTGTTCATTGGCCCGCGCTCCGACTCGATCCGCCTGATGGGCGACAAGGTGTCGGCTAAGCAGGCGATGATCAAGGCTGGCGTGCCTTGTGTGCCGGGTTCGGATGGCGCGCTGCCGGACGATCCGAAAGTGATCGTGCAGACGGCGCGACGCATTGGCTATCCCGTCATCATCAAGGCTGCCGGCGGCGGTGGCGGCCGTGGCATGCGCGTGGTACACACCGAGGCTGCATTGCTGAATGCCGTCACGATGACCAAGACCGAAGCGGGTGCCGCCTTCGGTAATCCGGAAGTCTATATGGAGAAATATCTGGAAAATCCGCGTCACGTGGAAATCCAGATTCTGGCCGATGAATTCAAGAGCGCCGTCTGGCTTGGCGAACGTGACTGCTCAATGCAGCGCCGCCACCAGAAAGTGATCGAGGAAGCGCCGGCACCGGGCATCCCGCGCAAGCTGATCGAGAAGATCGGCGACCGTTGCGCCGAAGCGTGCCGCAAGATCGGCTACCGCGGCGCCGGCACCTTCGAATTCCTGTTTGAAAACGGCGAGTTCTATTTCATCGAAATGAACACCCGCATTCAGGTCGAGCATCCGGTCACCGAGATGATTACAGGCATCGACCTGGTGCAGGAACAGATCCGCATTGCGGCCGGTGAGAAACTGCGCTTCCGCCAGCGCGATATCGTGCTCAAGGGCCATGCCATCGAATGCCGCATCAACGCGGAAGATCCGTTTAAGTTCACTCCGTCGCCAGGTCGCATCCAGGCGTGGCACGCACCGGGCGGGCCAGGCATTCGCGTTGACTCACATGCATATGCTGGCTATTACGTGCCGCCGAATTACGATTCGATGGTGGGCAAGGTCATCTCGTACGGAGCAACGCGTGAACAGGCGATCCGCCGCATGCAGATTGCTCTGTCGGAAATGGTGGTCGAAGGCATCCAGACCAATATTCCGCTGCACCGCGAACTGATGGCGGACGGCCGCTTCGCCGAAGGCGGTACCAATATTCATTACCTTGAGCAGAAGCTCGCCGACAAGAAGTGACCTGAATGAGCTGGACTGAGATCGTTATCGAAGCGCCGCACGCGCATGCCGAGCAGCTGTCGGATGCGCTGATGGAAGCTGGCGCCCTGTCGGTATCGGTGGAAGACGCGGACGAAGGCACCGAAGCCGAACGCCCGCTGTTCGGCGAACCGGGCATGGAGCCCGAGCAGCACGCATGGGACCGCAGCCGAGTGGTTGCCCTGATCGATGCCGGCGCTGATGCCGAGGTGATTCTGCGCGAAGCCTGTGAACAGTGCGGCATCGAGCAGCCACTGCCGTTCACGCTGCGCAACGTGGCCGAACAGGACTGGGTGCGCGTGACGCAATCGCAGTTCGACCCCATCCACATCGGCCAGAACATCTGGGTGGTGCCAAGCTGGCACGATGTCCCCGAGCCCGGCACTCTGGTGCTCGAACTCGACCCGGGACTTGCATTCGGCACGGGCAGCCATCCGACAACACGGCTATGCATGGAATGGCTGGAGCAGAACGTCGTCGCCGGCCAGTCGCTGCTCGATTACGGCTGCGGCTCGGGCATCCTCGCGATGCTCGGTCGCAAGCTGGGCGCGTCGCCGGTCGATGGTGTCGATATCGATCCACAGGCGATTTTGTCTGCGCAGGACAACGGCGAGCGCAATCACTGCAATGACATCCACTGGTTCCTGCCCGAGCCATTCGGCGCGGAGCACGCAGTGACCTCTTACCACGTCGTGGCCGCGAATATCCTGTCCGGTCCGCTCAAGCTGATGGCGCCAATGTTGTGTGGCCGGGTCGCCCCCGGCGGCGCCTTGGTGCTGTCGGGCGTGCTGGCACGGCAGGCCGACGAAGTCATTGCCGCTTACGCGCCCCACATCGCATTGTCGGTCTGGGCCGAACGCGAAGGCTGGGTCGCGCTGGCTGGCAGCAAGGAATCATGACGATGGAACAGCTCGCCACTCGCTGCCCGCATTGCCAGACGACATTCCGCGTGACTCAGGAGCAGCTCAGGCTGCGCGCGGGCAAAGTCCGCTGTGGCGTCTGCCGGGAAAGCTTCGATGGCATTGCGCAGCAAATCGATCATCACGGTGAAACGCTGGCGCTACCCCGAACAGAAACCGTGACCGGCTCGCCGGCGTCCGCGCTTGATTTCAATCTGGTGCCGGTAAGCCTGGCCAGCGATCCGACCGACCGCATGACCGCCATCAACTTCGGCCTGGCGGAGAATGCGTCCGGCAGGCCGACTGGTTCGTCCATGCAGGCCGAACTGGATGCCCTGTCGCAGGCCATTGCCGGCCTGCAGGCCAAGCCTTGGTCCGAGCCGCTGTCAACAGCGCAAATAGAGTCCGCCACTATTGAGCCGGCATTGGAAGAGCGCGATGTGGACTTCGACTCGCACGGCGCCGAGCCCGTACTTGCTTTTGACGGCGACATACGGGTGCCGCCCTTCATTCAGTCTGCCCGTCGCCGTTCGCGCGGCCGACGTGTGTGGAAGGTGCTGCTGTGGATTTTCGTCCCGCTGCTGACGCTGGCGCTGGCCGCGCAACTCGTCTACTACTTCCGCAACGATATCGCTGCACGCTCTTCCCAGGCAGCGCAGCAGTTGCGCGCGCTGTGCATCCAGCTGGGTTGCGCGATTCGGCTGCCAATGCACCTCGACAAACTGTCGCTGGATGCGACCCAGCTTGACGCATCGCCGCTGCCAACACACGTTGCTGAGCCAGACAGCCAGGCAGACGCTACGGCGGACAAGCCGCTTGCACAACGCCTGACACTGGTGGCTTTGCTACGCAACCGGGGTGATACCGCGCAAGCTTGGCCGTCGATTGATCTGCAACTGAAAACGGCCGACGGCAAAGTCATCGTGCGCAAGTCCTTCCTGCCAGCGCAATATCTGCGCGCCGACGACATCGAGGCTGGCCTGTTGGCCCACTCCGAAACGGAAATACGGATTTCATTCGAACTGGCCGGCGATGCGCCTGCCGGATTTGAAGCGGCCCTCTTTTATCACTGATCCCCCATGCTGGCTTTTGCCCTATGACTTCCCTGATCTGCGGCTCGCTCGCCTTTGACACCATCATGTCTTTCCACGGCCGCTTTTCCGAAGCGCTGTTGGCAGACCAGCTGCACAAGATCAATGTCGCGTTCCTGGTGCCCGACATTCGTCGCGAGTACGGCGGCTGCGCCGGAAATATCGCCTACAACCTGAAGCTGCTGGGTGGCGATCCGCTGATCATGGCCACCCTGGGGCAGGATGGCGCGCCTTATCTCGACCGGCTTGGAAAACTCGGCATCGCGACCCGCTGCATTCGCTCTTACGACGATGCCTACACCGCGCAGGCCTTCATCACCACAGATGCGGATAATAACCAGATCACCGCCTTTCATCCGGGCGCGATGTCGAACTCACATCACAACAAGGTCAGAGACGCCGGTGGCGTGAAGCTCGCGATCATCGCGCCTGATGGTCGCGACGGCATGGTCGAGCATGCACGCGATTGTGCCACCGTCGGCGTTCCCTTTATTTTCGATCCGGGTCAGGGACTACCGATGTTCAGCGGTGGCGAGCTGAAGGAATTCATCGAACTGTCCACCTATGTCGCGGTGAACGATTACGAAGCCGAGCTGCTGACCGAGCGGACGGGACTGACCTTGCCGGAAATCTCGGAACGCGTATCAGCGTTGGTGGTCACCCGCGGTGAACAGGGCGCAGAAATCTTTACCGCCAGCGGAAAAATCGACATACCGGTGGTGCGAGTCAATCAGGTCGTCGACCCCACCGGTTGCGGCGATGCCTTCCGCGCGGGCATGCTGTTCGGACTGACGCGCGACCTCGACTGGATGACGATCGGTCGCCTCGCATCACTGATGGGTGCACTCAAGATCGAAAGCCAGGGGGGACAAAACCATGCGCCCACAGTTGAGCAAATCGAGCAGCGCTTCCAGAAGGAATTCGGATACCGATTCTGACGAACCGCCGGACCGGGCATGGCGTGGTCTGGCAGTCCGGCGCACATCATCGCTCACGAGATCAGTACACGCCGTAGACCAGGCTCTCGGCGACAAACACCAGGATGCGCAGCGCAAGAAACGCGAAGATGGGCGACAAATCGATGCCGCCGATCGACGGCACCAAGCGCCGAAAAGGCCGGAGCAGCGGATCGGTCAGAGCGCGCACGATCGGTGCAATTGGTGCATTTGGATTCACCCAGCTCAGTATGACTTCCAGAATGATCAGTCCAATCAATCCGTAAGCAACCGCATGGATCAGCGCCAGCAATGACAGCATCAGCCAGGTACTGATGACAAAAGACGACCGCACTCCCAACTGCACGGCAATCGATATCAGTAACACCAGACAGGCACCCGACAGACTCGCCCAGTCATAGCCACCCACACCGGGCAGCACCTTACGCAGCGGCAGCACCAGCCAGTCGGTCAATCGAAAGATGAATTGTCCGAGCGAGAACGGCGGGCGCACATGCACCGCCTGCATCCAGAAACGGATCAGCAGCAGGCCGGCCAGAATGCTCGCGACAGTATCTATAACGAGATTAAAAATGGAATGGATCACGCTTTCACCGCTTATCTGCATTGAAGTACACGCAAAAAAACCGCTGCAGCCTTGCGGGCATGCAGCGGTGATTTTGCCTGAAACGAGTCAGGCCGCCAAACCGGGCAGGCTTACGGGCGCACGCCAGTCGGAAACGGCCAGGCGGCTGCCGGACTCAACACGGTCTTGGCGGCCGTTGCCGGTGCCGCTGCCGGCTTCTTAACTACCGACTTTTTTTTTGCGACTACTTTCTTTGGTGCCGCTTTCTTTGGTGCCGCTTTTTTAGGCGCCACCTTTTTCGCAGCAGCCTTCTTGGCGACCGGCTTTTTCGCTACGGCTTTCTTGGCGACCTTTTTAGCCGCCGGTTTCTTCGCTACGACTTTCTTGGCGACTTTTTTGGCCGCAGGTTTTTTCGCTACGGCTTTCTTGGCGACCTTTTTGGCCGCTGGCTTCTTCGCTACGGCTTTCTTGGCGACCTTTTTGGCCGCTGGCTTCTTCGCTACGGCTTTCTTGACGACTTTCTTGGCTGCCGGCTTCTTCGCCGCGGCCTTCTTCGCTACCGGCTTCTTGGCAGCGACTTTTTTGGCTACCGGCTTTTTCGCCGCTGCCTTCTTTGCTACCGGCTTCTTGGCCGCCGGCTTTTTCTTAGCTGCAGGTTTTTTCTTAGCTGTTGCCATTTCGTTCTCCTTCACGTGACGTGATATCACAAGGTACAAGTAGGAAACCCGACCGGGCTCGAGGCCTAGGCGGATTATTCATCGGCGCAAGCATTTCTCTCCTGCTTGCGCTAATGAATGCGGCACCAGCTGAACTGCTGCATCTCCTCGTCGATGCAGCACTTCAGCTAATCCA
>CAZTIF010000033.1:0-31381 GCA_964613635.1 uncultured Bifidobacterium sp.
TGGGTCTGGCCGCCGGTCATCGCGACGGCGTCGTTGAACAGGATCTTGTAGGTCATGTTGACCTTGGACGCCGCCGATGCGCGGATCGCCAGCAGGCCGGAATGGTAGTAGGTGCCGTCGCCGATGTTGGCGAACACATGCTTTTCATCCGTGAACGGCGCCTCGCCGATCCAGGTCGTGCCCTCGGCGCCCATGTGCGTGAAGGTCGCGGTCGAACGGTCCATCCACAGCGCCATGTAATGGCAGCCGATACCGGCCAGCGCGCGACTGCCTTCCGGCACGCGGGTCGAGGTGTTGTGCGGGCAGCCGGAGCAGAAGTAGGGAATGCGGTCCTTCTGCGGGTCGGACGTGGTGACCTTCAGCGTCGCCTCTTTCGCTTCGATGAAGGCGATGCGCTCGCGCACGCGCTGCTCGACCGGATGGCCGGCAAAGTACTTCGAGATGCGGGCCGCGATCGCGCGCGCGACGAGGGTCGGGCTCAGTTCGTAGGTGCCGGGCAGCAGCCATTCGCCCGGGCCGGCGCGGCGGGTGCTGCTCCATTCGCCGGTGTCGTCGAACTTGCCGACCACGCGCGGGCGCACGTCGTCGCGCCAGTTGTACAGCTCTTCCTTCAGCTGGTATTCGAGCAGCTGGCGTTTTTCCTCGACGACGAGGATTTCCTCGAGGCCGGTCGCGAACTCGCGCACGCCCAGCGCCTCGAGCGGCCAGGTCATGCCGACCTTGTACAGCCGCAGGCCGATGTCGCGCGCGACCTGCTCGTCGATGCCGAGATCGTCCAGCGCCTGACGGGTGTCAAGATAGGACTTGCCGGCGGTGAGGATGCCGAAGCGGGCGTTCGGGCTGTCCCAGATCACGCGGTTGAGCTTGTTGGCGCGCGCATACGCGAGCGCCGCATACCACTTGTAGTTCACCAGCCGCGCTTCCTGGTCGAGGATGCCGTCGGGCCAGCGGATGTTGAGGCCGCCTTCGGGCATCGCGAAGTCGTCGGGCAGCACGATCTGCACGCGGTCAGGATCGATGTCGACGGTCGCGCCCGACTCGACCACATCGGTGACGCACTTCATCGCGACCCACAGGCCGGCGTAACGGCTCATTGCCCAGCCATGCAGGCCGTAGTCGAGGTATTCCTGCACCGAGGCCGGATACAGCACCGGCGTGCCGCAGGCTTTCAGGATGTGCTCGCTCTGGTGCGCATTGGTGGACGACTTGGCCGCATGGTCGTCGCCGGCCAGCACCAGCACGCCACCGTGCTGCGCCGTGCCGGCGGCGTTCGCGTGCTTGAACACGTCGCCGCTGCGGTCGACGCCCGGACCCTTGCCGTACCAGATCGAGAACACGCCGTCGTACTTCGCGCCGGGGAAAAGGTTCACCTGCTGCGTGCCCCAGATGCTGGTGGCGGCGAGGTCTTCGTTGACGCCGGGGTGGAAGCGCACGTGGTGCGCCTCGAGGTACTTGCGCGCCTTGGCGGCGGTCTGGTCGACGCTGCCCAGCGGCGAGCCGCGGTATCCCGTGATGAAGCCCGCCGTGTTCAGCCCGGCCTTCAGGTCGCGCTGGCGCTGCATCATCGGCAGGCGGATCAGCGCCTGCGTTCCGGTCATGAACACGCGGCCGCGTTCCAGCGTGTACTTGTCGTCGAGCGTGATGTCGTCGGGATGCAAAGCGTGCGAAGGCAGCGGGGCGTTCATGACGGTCTCCTGCGTTTTATAGATAGGTGTGCCGGAAGTATAGGCAGGGGATAAGGTATCGTAAAATCACAAATTAAGAAGCTTGGTATCTGAAAAACAGATAGTCAGCTCCAATCCGGCGTGCTGCGCCGCAGCGATCGGGAGGCCACCGTCATGTCTGCCAACAATGTCACCCTGAGGCAATTGCGTTATTTCGTCGCTGCCGCGCGCAACGGGCAATTCTCGATGGCGGCGACCAGCGAGAACGTGTCGCAATCGGCGATCACGAACGCGGTGCTGGCGCTGGAGAAGGAACTGGGCGTGCGCCTGTTTGACCGCCTCGCGCAGGGCGTGTCGCTGACGGCGGATGGCCAGGACTTTTTCCACCACGCCTGCCACATCCTCGATTCGGTTCGCGACGCGACGCACAAGCCGCGTTTTCGCAGCGCCAAGCTGGGCGGTACGGTGAGTGTGGCCGCCTCGTACACGGTGCTGGGCTATTTTCTGCCGGACCTGCTGGCGCGCTTTCGTGCATCCTACCCGGATGTCGAGATCGACTTGCGCGACATGGACCGCGCCGCGATCGAGAAGTCGGTGATGAAGCGCGAGGTCGACCTCGGCGTCGCGATCCTGTCCAACATCGACCGACTCGATCGTTTCGGCCATGCGGTGCTGGTGCGCTCGCGGCGCCAGCTGTGGGTCGCGCCCGGCCATCCGCTGGCGAAGCTGGCTTCGCCTTCGCTCAAGGACATCGCGCAGCACCCCTATATCATGGTGACGGCTGATGAAGCGGAGGAGTCCACGCTGGCTTACTGGAAGTCACGCCGGATGAAACCGAACATCGTATTCCGCACGATGTCGATCGAGGCGGTGCGCGGACTGGTTGCCCATGGCTTTGGCGTGACCGCGCTGTCGGACATGGTGTTCCGGCCTTGGTCGCTGGAAGGAAAGCGTATCGAGGCGCGCCCTATCCTTGACGTGGTGCCGCCGATGGAAGTCGGCACGATCTGGCACCCGGACGCAGAAATGAGCGCTGCCGCCGAAGCACTGCAGCAATTCCTGCTGCATGCCTACGGTTATTGACACGCGATTACACCTGTAACAGCAGGTAAATCGTGACGGTGAGGCCACGCGCGTCGGCGACGATCGCTGTCATTGAGTCAACCCATCGAGGATCTTCATGATGAAAACGCGTTCCGGCATTGCATTCCTGACGGCTTGCCTTTTTTCGGGTGGCGCGGCGCTGGCCGCACCGGAGACGAACCCGCATGACGGCCATGACGCGCATGGGCAGGCAGCGCAGAAAGGCGGCAAGCGCCATCACGGCGACGACGGCAAGCCTGAGCATATGGCTCCGATGTTCGGGATGATGGACGAGAACAAGGATGGCAAGCTCAGCCGCGACGAGGTCAACAAAGGCGTCGACAGGATGTTCGCCGATGCGGATGCGAACAAGGATGGCGTGATCACGAAAGACGAAATGCGCGCGCATCACGGGAAGATGCACGACCGGATGCAGACAAAGATGCAGGAGCGCTGGAAGAGCGCCGACAAGGATGGCGACGGCGCGCTGTCACGCGCTGAAGTCGATGCGGCAGACATGCCCATGATGTCGCGCAATTTCGAGAAACTCGACAGGAACAAGGACGGCAAGCTGAGCACCGACGAAATGCGTGGCGGCATGATGCTGCATCGGCAGCCTGCGCCGCCACAGTCCAGATGAACTGGACTGTCCGGCGCAACGCCCGGACCTGATCTCCTCCGGACCCACGCCAGCCCCCGGCGTGTTGCGGACTCGTTAGTGCAGCGAGTCCGCTTTTTTTTTGCTCTCTTCGACAGCGCGCACGCGCGCCGCATGAATCGCCTCGGCAATCCTTTGCGCAGGCTGTTCAGGCGATTGTCTCGTCACTTCCGCGGCAATCGCGCCGGCATTCACCGACTGCGCTGCGGCCAGCGCCTGCAGCAGCAGGGGCTTCTGCGGGAACGGCCTGTCTTCGAAACCTAGCCGTCCCAGATGGTCGCATTCGCTTGCGTCGAGCAGCGCGGCGAAGCGCGCCGGCTTGCGGAAGGCATCGCAACGTTCCAGCAGTTTCACGATGGTGGCCGCGCGCAACTCCTGCGCGCGCTGGACGTTGCCGTGCTCGCGCGCGGTGATCACGGCCAGCTCGCGCACGTCGTTCTGCACCTTCAGCCGGCGGCACAGCTGCTCTGCCAGCGCGACGCCACGCGCCTCATGCGCGATATGGCGCGGCCAGGCGGCGGGATCGGTCGTGCCCTTGCCGAGGTCGTGCAGCAAGGCGGCAACGCGGGTCGGCAGCGGCAGCTCGCGCCTCGCTGCGGCATCGACCACCATCATCACGTGCACATAGGTATCGACCTCGGGATGATGCTGCGCCGGCTGCGGCACACCGGCCAGCGCTTCGATCTCGGGCAGGATGCGCGCGAGCGCGCCGCAACTGCGCAGCACGTCGAACATGCGCGACGGTGTCGCTTCCATCAGCCCGCGCGACACTTCCTGCCAGACCCTTTCCGGCACCAGCGCATCGACCTCGCCCGAGCCGACCATCGACTGCATCAGCGCGAGCGTCTCCGGTGCCACCGTGAAATCCGTGAACCGTGCAGCGAAGCGCGCGATCCGCAGGATGCGCACCGGATCTTCCGCAAACGCGGGCGACACATGACGGAACACGCGGCGCTCGATGTCGGCGCGACCGCCGTAGGGGTCGATCAGGGTGCCGTCCTCATCCTGCGCAATCGCATTGATCGTCAGGTCGCGACGCTGCAAGTCCTGTTCGAGCGTGACGTCGGGCGCAGCATGAAAGGCAAAACCGGCGTAGCCAGGCGCGGTCTTGCGCTCGGTGCGGGCAAGCGCATATTCCTCGTGGGTGGCGGGATGCAGGAACACCGGGAAATCCTTGCCGACCGCAACAAAACCCCGCGCCTGCAGCTGCTCGGGCGTTGCGCCGACCACCACATGGTCGCGGTCCTTCACCGGCAGGCCCAGCAGCGCATCGCGCACCGCGCCGCCGACGACATAGGACTTGAAGCCTGGCATCGGTCAGCGCCGCAGGTAATCGGGAGCGACCGCCTCCAGCGGCGTCGGCGTCCAGTGCGGCGGCAAAGGATGGCGGCCGCTGGCGATGTTGTCCGCTTTCATGGAATCGAGGTTGTCACGGCTCATCAACGGGCCACCCGGCATATGTTCAAGCACGAAGGCCTGCAGCCGCGCGAATGCTTCAGGCAAACCGACCACGGGGCGTTGGTGTCCGCTGTAGACGCCGGCCAGCCGCACCAGTTCGCGCAGCGTGTACACATGGGGGCCGACCAGTT
Organism: uncultured Bifidobacterium sp.; assembly: GCA_964613635.1. Taxonomy (GTDB): domain Bacteria; phylum Pseudomonadota; class Gammaproteobacteria; order Burkholderiales; family Burkholderiaceae_D; genus Pernthalerella. Next base: position 4,995 of record CAZTIF010000033.1, read on the forward strand.
CGAACACGTGGCCGGCCGTGGCCGGATCGTCGAGCGCATCAACGAAGGCCTGCGCGACATCGCCGACATACACCGGCTGGAAACGCGCATCGGCGCCGCCCAGCGCCATCACCGGAAGCAGCGCCTGCATCCGGGCGAACAGGTTGAGGAAACGGTCGTCGGGGCCGAACACGACTGACGGACGGAATGAAGTCACCTGCAGGCCGGCAGCATCGAGCAGGATCTTTTCGCCGGCCGCCTTGGAGCGCTGGTACATCGACGGCGCATCGGCGGCCGCGCCGAGCGCGGCCATGTGCAGCACGCGCCTGACGTGCCGGCGCTCGCAGGCGCGCGCCAGCAGGCGGGGCAGCGCAACGTGCGCGTGCTCGAACTCGGGCCCCCAGGGTTCGCCGCGACGCGAGTGCAGCACGCCCACCAGATTGATCACGGCATCGGCGCCGGCCAGCAAGCGATCAAGCGTCGTTTCGTCGGATACATTTGCCTCGATGACCTGCACCGTCGGCAGGACCAGCAGATGCTTGGCGCGCTCGCGCCGGCGGGTCGGTACCGTCACCGTGCGTCCGTCGGCCGCCAGGCGCGCCGCAATATGGGCGCCGATGAAGCCGCTGCCGCCGATCAGCAGGATGGATTCATGCCGCATCGTTCACCTCAGGGCAGGTCGCCGAGCTCGGCGAGGTTGGCATCGCGCGGCGCGATGACGCCAAGGCGCGCCTTCAGCGACTGCGGACGGTTCTCGAACTGCGCCGCATACCAGGTGGCATTCGCGAGCACGTTCTTCACGTAGCCGCGCGTTTCGGAGAACGGTATGGTTTCTGCAAAGATGGCGCCCTCGACAGGACGATCGAGCTGCGAGCGCCACTGCCGCGGCCGCCCCGGGCCGGCGTTGTAGGCGGCCGTCGCCAGCGTCTGCGAGCCGCCGAGGTTGGACAGCACCATGTTCAGGTATTGCGTGCCGAGCGTGATGTTGGTACGGGTGTCGTTCAGGCCAGCGAGCGTGAAGCCGGCCATGCCGATTTTCTTCGCGACATAGTTCGCGGTGTTCGGCATGATCTGCATCAGGCCGGACGCGCCGACGGACGAGCGCGCGCTCTTGATGAAGCGCGACTCCTGCCGGATCAGTCCGTAGACCCAGGCCTTGTCGAGCCCGATCGGCTGGGTCGCGCCGTGCATGATGTCGTCATGCGGGGTCGGGTAGCGGTACGCGAGGTCGTGCTCGTCACGGATGCGGTCGGCTGCCGCGACCATGCGGTCGAGCACGTCGTTGCGACGCGCCAGTTCGGCGGCGGCGAGCAACTGCCGGTCGGTCATCCGACGTAGCTGCCAGTTCCATTCGCGGGTGGCCTCGAATCGCAGGCCGAGTTCGAGGAATTTCAGCGCATCGCGCAGGCCGGCGTTCGCTTCGGCTTCGGCGAACTCCTGCGCGGTCGGCATGGCCGGCTTGGGCGGCGGCGCGATCGGGCGACCGAGTTCCTCGGTGGCGAGCTGGCCGTAGAAATGGTGCTGCCCGGCGAGCTGCTGGTAATGCCGGCGCGCGTCGTCGGCACGGCCCTGCGTGCCCAGCGCGCGGCCACGCCAGTAAACCCAGGCCGGATCGGCCTGCAGCTCGGCCGGCATCGCTTCGATGGCCTGCATCACCATGGCCCAGTCACCGACACGCAATGCCGCGCGCGCGCGCCACTGGCTGGCATCGTTCGACAAGGCGGCTTCCCAGGTACGGCGCCAGTAGTCCGGCGCTTCCTTCGCCAGCGACAGCGAGGCCGGCAATGCCAGCTGCGACCAGCCGACCGCCTGCTCCGCCGGCGTCAGCCGCGACTGCGAACGCTGCATCGCAAGCAGCGCCTTTTCCGGGTTCTCGCGGGCGACGCGGCCAAGCGCGATCAGGAACAGTTCGCGCGACGCACGGCCGCCGGACGCGCCGCGCTCGACCAGCGGCGCGGGCTTTTCGATGGCCTGGAGCAGCTGCTTTTCGTTGACATCGGTGAAAGCGGCGATGCGGCGCGCGGTACCGGGCTGGCCGTATTCGACGGCGAGCCTTACCTGGCGCCAGATGTCGTCCTCGCCAAACTGCCGTTCCTGCGCGAGACGACCGATCAGCTCGACGCAGGCCTCGCCGTAATACTTCGGCTGCACCAGCAACTCGCGTGCCACCGGCGCGACGTTCTCCGCCTTCGCCGCGCGCGACATCAGCGCATAGCATTTGAGTTGGGTGTCATCGTTCAGCACGAAGCGCGGATACTGTTCGTCGAACACGCGCCAGTCACGCGCGCGGCCGAGCAGCAGCAGCCAGTCGTTGCGCAGCCGGTCGGCGATCGCGGTGCCGTCGTAACGCTCGAGGAAACTGCGGATCTCGCCCTCGGGCGCGGCAGCCAGCCGCGGATACAGCCGGTAGTAGTCGACGTAGGACGGGATGGGATAGTCGATCAGCCGGGCGGACAGGCGACCTGCCTCGCCGGTGTCGCCGCGCAGGCCTGCTTCACGCAGCGCGACGAAATCGACGTCGGCGGATACCGACGGCTGCACCGCGCGCTTGTTCTGCGCAGCGGACACAGGCGAGGGTGGCATCATCGCGACCGTGCCCGCACACACCAGCAAACCGGCCAACCACCAACTGGGACGAAGCTTCATGCGTTCTGCCTGCAAGAGTTACTGCAATGGATTCCATTCTTTAGAATAGCATGCAGCGCCAGCGCGAATCGCCAGATCAACACGATTTCCCCCCCATGAAAAGCCCAAATGACAAACCTGCACTGCGCCGCCAGCTGATTGCAGCACGGCGTGCGCTCGACCCTGCTGTGAAGGCTCAGGCTGACGCGCGCATCGGCGAAAAGCTGTCCGACTGGATTGATCGGCATCAGGTGCGCGTGCTCGGTGCCTACCTGCCGATGCCGGGCGAGCCGGACCTGTCAGCGCTGTATCCGCTGTTGCGGGAACGCGGCGTCACGCTCGCGATGCCGGTGGTGCTGGAGAGGCATCATCCGCTGGCCTTCGTTCGCTGGCGGCCCGGCGACGCGATCGCGCGCGACGCCAGCGGCACGCCGGCGCCGGCCGCGCGCGGCGACTACCTGCAGCCGGACGCAGTGCTCGCGCCGTGCATCGGCTTTACCGACGCCCGCCTGCGGCTGGGATTTGGCGGTGGCTATTTCGACCGCACGCTCGCGCAATCGCCACGGCCACGCGCGGTCGGCATTGCGTACGCGTTTTCAAAGGTGGAGTTTGCGGCCGAGCCGCATGACATTGCGCTGGATGCGATCGTCACTGACGAAGGCTGCTGGCCGCCGGAAGCTGCCGGCGGCCAGTGAGGAAAAGCGCGGCTCAGCGCGCTTTCAGGCGCTGCCAGATCGCCAGCGTCGGGCCGGACTGGTTCAGCGTGTAGAAGTGCAGGCCCGGTGCGCCGCCGGCCAGCAACCGCTCGCACATCTGCGACACGACATCGAGGCCGAAGGCGCGGATCGACTCGGCATCGTCGCCGTAGCTCGCAAGCTTCAGGCGTACCCAGCGCGGTATCTCGGCGCCGCACATGTCGGAGAAGCGGACCAGTTGGGTGTAGTTCGTGATCGGCATGATGCCGGCGACGATGGGCACGTCAACACCGAGCTTGCGCGCGTCGTCGACGAAGCGGAAGTAGGCGTCGGCGTTGTAGAAGTACTGCGTGATTGCCGAGTTCGCACCGGCCTTCACCTTGCGCGCGAAATTCCGCAGGTCGTCCTGCGGCGACTTCGCCTGCGGGTGCATTTCCGGATACGCCGCGGCCTCGATGTGGAACCAGTCGCCGGTCTCGGCGCGGATGAACTCGATCAGCTCGCTGGCATAGTGCAGCTCGCCGAAGGCGCCACCGAAGCCGCTCGGCAGATCACCGCGCAGCGCCACCACCCGGCGGATGCCGGCGGCCTTGTATTCGCCAATGATCTCGCGCAGGTCGGCGCGCGAGCGGCCCATGCACGACAGGTGCGGCGCGGCGTGCAAGCCTTCGCCATGGATTTCCAGCACGGTGTCGCGCGTGCCGGCTTGCGTTGAACCGGCCGCACCGAAAGTGACGGAGAAATATTCAGGCCGGATTTCGGCCAGCGTGCGGCGCGCAACGCGCAGCTTTTCCGCACCCTCGGGCGTCTTGGGCGGGAAGAATTCAATGCTGAAGCTGTGTTGTGACATTTAATTTCTTATCAGGAGGGCTGACAGCAGCCAGGAGATCACGCTGTAGACGATCGCTGCCAGAATGGCCGCACCGAAGCTGGCGACTCGGAATCCCTCGACCATGTCGGCGACGAACCAGAACATCAGGCCGTTGATGACGAAGATGAACAGGCCGAGCGTCACGAAAGTGACGGGCAGCGTCAGCAGGACCAGGATCGGCCGGATCAGCGTGTTCACGAGGCCCAGCAGCAGCGCCGCCAGCAGGGCGGTCGTGAAGCTGTCGACCTGCACGGAATCGAGCAGGTGTGGCAGCGCGAAGAGGGCGACCGTGTTGATCAGCCAGAGCAGGAGCAGGCGCATCAGTTCGGGCCGCCGCGACTGTGGTCGCGGCGGCGTTCCTTCTTAGTAGCGGTATTGCTCGGGCTTGTACGGGCCTTCCGGCTTGACGCCGATGTAGGCCGCCTGCTCCGTGCTCAGCGTGGTCAGCTGTGCGTTCAGCTTCTTCAGCTGCAGGCGCGCGACCTTTTCATCGAGGTGCTTCGGCAGCGTGTAGACGCCGACCGGATAGGCCGCCGTATTGGTGTACAGCTCGATCTGCGCGATGGTCTGGTTGGCGAAGGACGAGCTCATCACGTAGGACGGATGGCCGGTGCCGCAGCCGAGGTTCACCAGCCGGCCCTCGGCCAGCAGGATGATGCGCTTGCCGTCCGGGAAGATCACATGGTCGACCTGCGGCTTGATGTTCTCCCAGGTGTACTGCTTCAGCGCGGCGACTTCGATCTCGTTGTCGAAGTGGCCGATGTTGCAGACGATCGCCTGGTCCTTCATCTTCTTCATGTGCTCGTGCGTGATCACATGGTAGTTGCCGGTCGCGGTGACGAAGATGTCGGCATGCTCGGCCGCATAGTCCATCGTGACCACGCGATAGCCTTCCATCGCCGCCTGCAGCGCGCAGATCGGATCGATCTCGGTGACCCAGACTTGCGCGGACAGTGCGCGCAGCGCCTGCGCGGAGCCCTTGCCCACGTCGCCATAGCCGGCGACGACGGCGACCTTGCCGGCGATCATGACGTCGGTCGCGCGCTTGATGCCGTCGACCAGCGACTCGCGGCAGCCGTACAGGTTGTCGAACTTGGACTTCGTCACCGAGTCGTTCACGTTAATCGCCGGGAAGGCGAGCTTGCCTTCCTTGTGCATCTGGTACAGGCGGTGCACGCCGGTGGTGGTTTCTTCGGTCACGCCCTTGATCTGCGCAAGGCGGGTCGAGTACCAGGTCGGGTCGGTGGCGAGCTTCTTCTTGATCGAGTTGAACAGGCAGACGGCTTCTTCGGAATCCGGGTTGGCCAGCACGCCGATGTCCTTTTCGGCGCGGGTACCGAGGTGCAGCAGCAGCGTCGCGTCGCCGCCGTCGTCGAGGATCATGTTCGAGTAGCCGCCGTCGGTCCATTCGAAGATGCGGTGCGTGAAGTCCCAGTACTCGTCGAGGTTCTCGCCCTTGAACGCAAACACCGGCGTGCCGCTGGCGGCAATCGCGGCAGCCGCGTGGTCCTGCGTCGAGTAGATGTTGCACGAAGCCCAGCGCACTTGCGCGCCCAGCGCTTCGAGCGTCTGGATCAGCACGGCGGTCTGGATCGTCATGTGCAGCGAGCCGGTGATGCGCGCGCCTTTCAGCGGCTGGCTGGCGACGAATTCCTCGCGGATCGCCATCAGGCCCGGCATCTCGGTCTCGGCGATCTTGATTTCCTTGTTGCCCCAGTCGGCCAGGCCGATGTCGGCAACCAGGTAGTCGGGGGAAGCGGAAGATTTCAGTACGGCGCTCATCACGCCCTCCTTTCAATGAATATGAAAAAGGTACGTGAGCGCCGTTGCGGTATTGATTTGCCAAGCCTGGCGGGAAGCGGATTCCCGTCGCAACGCTCCTTGGCAGGCCGTCATTTTAATCCAAATGCCGCAAGCGCCGCCAAGCGCGGATCAGGCCCGCCCACGCCACGCCGCTGGCCGCACCGTACAGGTGGGCGACCGGCACGACCGGCAAGCCTGCGCCGGCGGCGGCCGGATTCAGCCACACGAGCTTGATGGCCAGCGCGGCCAGCGCGCCCGCATGCAGCCGGCTGCGTGTCTCCAGCCAGCCGGCCAGCGCGGCGCCGCCCCAGAGGCCGTGCAGCAGCCCCGACAGCCCCGCATACCACTGCAGGGCCGGCTCGAAACGCCACAGCAGCAGGCTGGTGCCGAGCGCGCTGGCGAGGCACAGCGACATGATGTCCGTGCCGCGCCAGCGCTCCATCAGCAATTCCGCCAGCAGCGCAAGGCCGAGCAGATTGAACAGCAGGTGCCGCAGGTTGAGGTGCACGGCGTGCGCACTGAGCAGCCGGAACACGTCACCGCCGTCGATCGCCGCGCGCTGCCAGCCGAAGGCGGCCAGCGCGCCGGGGAGCGCCGTGCCCGCCACCGACAACAGCGCGAGCAGCAGCGCTGGCCATGACGCGAACCGGCGGGGGGCGCAGCGCTGCCCCCGCGCCGGGCTTCTCAGCGCCGCCGCCACCGCCGCACGACCGCGATCACGCCACCGGCGAGCAGCATCAGGTCGCCGCTCATGCTGCCGCCGCCACCGCTGCTGCCGGCGGGCGCCGCCGCGATGCTGCCGCCGCTGGTATCGACGACCTGCACGGTGAGTTGTGCCGGCGGGCTGCTGCCATGGGCGTCGCTTGCCTGCCAGCTGAACTGATGGCTGCCGACCGGCGCGGCGCTGCGCCAGGTCAACAAGCCAGCCGGCGACAGGGTCGCTCCGGGCGGCAGCGCCGACGCGTGGAAGACGATCGCATCGCCATCCGGGTCGGTCGCGCGCAGCTGCAGTTTCAGCGAGCCGCCGAACGCGAGCTGCTGCGCCGATACCGGCTGCAGCACGGGCACGCTGTTGACGCGCACGGTCGCATTGGCGCTGCCGGTGATGCCGAGATCGTCGGTCGCGGACAGGGTGAAGGCATAGGTGCCGGTGAACGGCGCAACGAAGCTTGCGCTGGCGCTGTTGGCGTTCATCAGCGTGACCGGTGCCGGGTTCGACGCCGCTGCACGCCACTGGTAGGCGACGATGCTGCGGCCGGCCGGTGGCTGCGCGCTGCCGGACAGTACGACCGTGGCCGACGGCGCGACCACCTGCTTCGCCGCCACCACCTGCACGACAGGCGTGGCGGCCGCCAGCGCTGCCTGCGCATCGAGCAGGCCGGCGCCGCACAGGCCGCTGTTCTCGGGCAGCGCGCAGGTGCTGCCGGCAGCGAACGGACGCGCCGCGCTGCGCAACAGCGAGGTGACTTCGGCCCGCGTGAGCGCCGGATTGACCGACAACATCAGCGCGATCGTACCCGCCACGTGCGGCGCGGCCATGCTGGTGCCGTACTTCAGCGCGGCGCTGTCGGACGCGGGCACCGTCGCCCCGCTGTTGCCGAGCGAGTAAACCGCCGGCCCGTCGGCCGTGTAGCCGGGCACGCAAGCCGCCGACAGCGTACCGCAACCGCCGCCCGGCGCGCTGATCGTGGTCTCGGCGCCGATGTTGGCGTAATCGGCATTGTCGCCGTCGATTGCGTGCGCGGTGACGGCAATCACGCCGTTGCAATTGGCCGGCTGGTAAACCGCGTTCGCGCCGCCGTTGCCGGTGGACGCGACGACGATCGCGCCCCTGGCATTCGCATCGTTGATCGCGCTCTGGAATGCCGCGGAGCAGCTGCCGGCACTGCCGAGCGACAGGTTGATCACGCGCGCCGGGTTGAGGTTGCGCGGAACGCCGGCGACGTCGATGCCGGCGGCCCAGCGGATGCTGTCGACGATGTCGGAGGTATAGCCACCGCAGCGCCCGAGCGCGCGCACCGGCAGCAGCCGCACGCGCGGCGCGATGCCGGTGCCGTACAGGCCGTTGTCCATCAGCGCGGCGATGGTGCCCGCCACATGGGTGCCGTGCCAGCTCGAACTGCGTGCGGAGGAACCGCTGCCGCAGGCGCCGGCCGCGGAGTAATCACCCGGGTCGGAGGCGTCGGCATCGCGGCCCGCGCCGTCGTTCGATACGGTCGCGCTGCTGATGAAGTCATAACCGGGCAGCAGGGACTGCAAGTCCGCATGCGGACGGTAGCCGGTATCGATCACGGCGACGTTCACGTTGCCGCTGCCGAGCGTCAGCTCCCAGGCCGCTGGCACGTCGGCGCCACCGCGATTGGCGCCGGCCGGCGCAAGGTAATGCCACTGTCCGGGCCAGGTGGCATAGCCGGGATCGTTCGGCGCGATTGCCTGCGGCTGCATCAGCAGATCGGGCTCGGCCGCTTGCACTTCGCCGCTCTGCCGCAGCTGCGCCGCCAGCGCGCGCGCTTCGTCGACTGTCATGGGACGGTCGAGCTTGAGCAGGTGCGAGCCATCGGCAAGCCTGCGCTCGACGGTCAGCGGTGTGCTGGCGAGCGCGGACAGCCGGCCCGCGTTTTTTTGCAGCAGCTGGCCATGGAGCTTGCCGCCACGGGTCGGATGCGGCGTGATGATCAGTCGCTCGACCAGCGGCTGCGGCGGTACGGAAGCCTGCTGTGCGGCCGTCATGCTGCGCGATCCGGCCTTTGGCCGCGGCGTGGCCGGCTCTGCGCGGGTGCAAACGGTGAATGAAATGACCAGCAGCGCGGCGGCTGCGCGGACGGCCGCATTCGATGCAAGCGGCGCAAGGTTGAAGCCCATCTCGAAGTTCCGATGCTGCAGTGTTGAAGCCGCTCACTGTAGCGATGGGGAAATCGCGCGCTCGGTACTGGTCAGCCGGAAATGCGGGTCAATTCCCGCGAATGAAAATGCGTCAATGCGCGCGACGAGCACGCATTGCAAAACCGTCTTCCGCTTTTGTCAGGCAAAAAAACGGGCAGGTCATGCCTGCCCGTCGTGATTCCGAATGGACGCGGCTTACAGTCCGGCCGCCGCCTTCAGTGCGGCCGCCTTGTCGGTACGCTCCCAGCTGAACTCGGGCTCGTCGCGGCCGAAGTGGCCGTACGCGGCAGTCTTGCGATAGATCGGGCGCAGCAGGTCGAGCATCTGCACGATGCCCTTCGGACGCAGGTCGAAATGCTCGCGCACGAGTTCTTCGATCTTTCGGTCGCTGATCTTGCCGGTACCGAAGGTGGTGACCATCACCGAGGTCGGCTTGGCAATGCCGATCGCATACGAGATCTGGATCTGGCAACGCTCCGCAAGGCCGGCGGCGACGATGTTCTTCGCGACGTAGCGGCCGGCATAGGCAGCGGAGCGGTCGACTTTCGACGGGTCCTTGCCCGAGAACGCACCGCCGCCGTGCGGCGCGGCGCCGCCGTAGGTGTCGACGATGATCTTGCGGCCGGTCAGGCCGCAGTCGCCCTGCGGACCGCCGATGACGAAACGGCCGGTCGGGTTGATCAGGTAGCGCGTGTTCTGCAGCCACTCGGCCGGCACCACCGGCTTGATGATCATCTCGATCGCGGCTTCCTCGATCTGCTTGTGCTCCATTTCCGGCGCATGCTGGGTCGACAGCACGATGGTGTCGATCGCGACCGGCTTGCCGTCGATGTACTTCAGCGTCACCTGCGATTTCGCGTCCGGGCGCAGCCACGGCAGCCGGCCATCCTTGCGCAGCTGCGACTGGCGCTCGACGATGCGGTGCGAGTAGTAGATCGCAGCCGGCATCAGGTCCGGTGTCTCGGTGCAGGCATAGCCGAACATCAGGCCCTGGTCGCCAGCGCCCTGGTCGAGGTCGAGGCCCTTGCCTTCGTCGACGCCCTGCGCGATGTCGGGCGACTGCTTGTCGTACGCGACCAGCACCGCGCAGCCCTTGTAGTCGATGCCGTAGTCGGTGTTGTCGTAGCCGATTTCCTTGAGCGTGTCGCGCGCGACGCGGATGTAGTCGACATTGGCGGTCGTGGTGATCTCGCCGGCCAGTACCACGAGGCCGGTGTTGCACAGGGTTTCGGCGGCAACGCGTGCGCGCGGATCCTGCGCGAGGATCGCGTCGAGGATGGCGTCGGAGATCTGGTCGGCGACTTTGTCCGGATGACCTTCGGACACCGACTCGGAGGTGAAGAGATATTCGTTTGACATGCAAGCTCCCTGTGGGGAAAGTTGACACAATGTCGCGGTCAACTCAGTGAGCCTGCGACGCTTTAGCGAGATTTGTAGACCGCCTCGCAAGTTGTCCAATTAACTCGGCGGTAAAGACGCGTGCTATTTTACGCAACTTGCCTCGATTCAGCAAAACCGACCCCCCGTTTTCCCGCATGCTGCTCCGCCTGTTTCAACTCCTCTCCGTGCTGCCCCTGCCGCTGATGCACGCCGTCGGCGTCGTCGCCGGCTGGGCCGTCTACGCCGTATCGCCGACCTACCGTCGGCGCATGCGCGACAACCTGCAGCGCGCCGGATACCTGCACCTGCTGCCGGCCGCGATCGCGGAGGCCGGCAAGGGCGTGCTTGAGCTGCCGTTCGTCTGGTGCGCACGCCCGCAGCGCGTGCTCGGATCGGCGACGCTGCATGACTGGGAGGTTGCACAGCAGGCGCTGGACAGCGGCAAGGGCGCAATCTTCCTGACGCCGCACCTTGGCTGCTTCGAGATCATCGCGCAGGCCATCGCAAGCCGGACGCCGCTGACCGCGCTGTATCGTCCGCCCCGAAAATCGGCACTGCGCCCGCTGCTCGAGCAGGCACGCAGCCGCGAAGGGCTGGCGCTGGCCCCGGCCAACCTCGCTGGCGTGCGCACCTTGCTGAAGCGACTGAAAGGCGGTGGCGCGATCGGCCTGCTGCCGGACCAGGCACCCGGCGCCGGTGAAGGTGTGTGGACCGAGTTCTTCGGCCGCGCCGCCTACACGATGACGCTGCCGGCCAAGATGCAACAGATGAGCGGCGCGCCGCTGGTGCTGTCCTACGCCGAGCGCCTTCCGCGCGGGAGGGGTTTCGCAGTCCGTTTCGTGCGCTTCGAGCGCACGCTTGAAGGCACGCCGGAACAGCAGGCGCGCATGATCAACGAGGCCATGGAAGAACTGATCGCCCGCTGCCCCGCGCAGTATTTCTGGAGCTACAACCGCTACAAGGGCAAGCCGCCTGTCGTGGTATCCGGGGAGGCGGCATGAGACTGCTGCTTGCACTGATGTGGCTGCTGCACTGGCTGCCGCTGCCCGTGCTCGGACGAATCGGCAAAGGGCTGGGCAACCTGCTGTTCCTGCTTATGCGCCAGCGCCGCTACATCACGCTGACCAACCTGGCGCTGTGCTTCCCCGAATTGCCGGCGCGCGAGCGCAACCGGATCGCGCGCGAGCACTTCCAGGGCTATGCGCGCAGTGTGCTGGAGCGCGCCATCCTGTGGTGGGCTTCGCCTGAACGGCTGCGTCGCCTGATCCGCGTCATCCCCTCCGTGCCGACAAAGCTGGCAGCGCAACGACCGACGATTTTCCTGTGCCCGCATTTCGTCTGCCTCGAGGTCGCGGGAGTTGCCATCACGATGGAAGGGCCGTTGTGTTCGATCTATTCGCAGCAGCGCAGCAGCAAGGCCTTTGACGAAGCGCTGCGCAAGGGACGGGCACGCTTCGCCAGCGCGCAGGAGAAGGAACAGTTCCTGCTGTCGCGCAAGGCCGGCATCAAGCCGATCATCCGCGCGATGCGCGGCGGTCGGCCTTTCCTGATGCTGCCTGACCTGGACTTCGGCCGCAAGGAATCGATCTTCGTCCCCTTCTTCGGCGTCCCCGCCGCCACGCTCGCGGCCCCGGCACGGCTGGCAGCCGCCACTGGCGGGCAAGTCATACCGGTCACCACCCGCTTCCTGCCCGACTACCGTGGATGGGAAGTAAAGTTTCATCCGGTGTGGGATGACTTCCCGGGCGACGACATCGAGGCGGCGACGCGGCGCATGCTGGCCTTCATCGAGGAGCGCATCCGCGAAGCGCCATCCGAGTACTTCTGGTCGCACAAGCGCTTCAAGACACGTCCACCCGGCATGCCGCCGGTCTACAAGAAATCGATACGTTCGAGATAAGCGATGACACTCAAGTTCACCAAGATGCACGGCGCAGGCAATGACTTCGTCGTGATCGACGCCATCAACCAGCCTGCGAATTTTACGCCCGAGCAATGGCGCTGGATCGCCGATCGTCGCTTCGGCATCGGTGCCGACCAGATCCTCGTGGTCGAACGCCCGAATCGGCCGGACGTCGATTTCCGCTACCGGATCTTCAATGCCGATGGCGGCGAGGTTGAGCAGTGCGGCAACGGCGCGCGCGCATTCGTGAAATTCGTGGTCGACAAAGGCCTGACCGAGAAGCGCGAGATCCGCGTTGAGACGATGTCCGGCGTGATCACCCCTCGCCTCGAGGACGACGGCCGCATCACGGTCGACATGGGCGCGCCGGTTTTCGATCCGGCACGCGTGCCTTTCGATGACAGCGGACTCGCCGCGCGCAAGGTTGGCGATGCAAGCTTGTGGCCGCTGGATGTGAGCGGCGGCACCACCGACATCGCCGTGCTTTCGATGGGCAATCCGCATGCGGTGCAAGTGGTCGACGATGTCGAGGCGGCGCCGGTGCTGCGCGATGGCCCGGCGATCGAAAACCATCCGCGCTTCCCGAAGCGGGTGAACGCCGGCTTCATGCAGGTCGTAAGCCGGCAGCAGGTCCGGCTGCGCGTGTATGAGCGCGGCGCCGGCGAAACGCTGGCCTGTGGCACGGGCGCCTGCGCAGCCGTCGTGGCGGGCATTTCGCTCGGCCTGCTGGATTCGCCGGTCGCAGTGTCGACGCGCGGCGGCGAGTTGTCGATTGCTTGGGCAGGCGGCTCGGCACCGGTATTGCTGACGGGTCCTGCGGTCAGCGTGTTCGAAGGCAGCTGCGAGATCTGACGCCGCCGGCCGACGTCATGCGCGCCCGCTGGCGTGCGTGCGACGTTGCGAGATCAGGCTGCGGAAGCGATACAGGCGCTGTCGATAGGTTCCCTCCGGCCCCAGTTCGCCGCCGCCATCGGTCGCATCGAACATGCGAGCCGCCCGGTCGAGCGCCTGACGCTGATCGCCGGTCTGTACCTGGACCAACCGGCGTCGGCTGCGCGGATGCACGGCGCGAATGTCCACTTCAAGGCAATGCCCGTGGTCGGATGCCTCGACATCGATCAGCAGCGCTTCCGCGCGCGTCAGCCCGAACCAGTAGGCCAGCTCGATACGCGCCGCAAGGAAGGGATACTGGCTGCTGATCTCGCGGCTGAAGCTGGTTCTCGCAGCGGCGGCCCATTCAGCCGGATGGACCGGCGGCGCAATCTTGCCCAGCAGTGCCTTGGCTTCCTCATTGCCCTGGCCCGCCGCCTTCTGCAGCCAGTACACGGCGCGAATGTCGGCCCGCTGCTCGATCCGGCGTGACCGCCAAGCGACCAGCCCCAGCTCCAGTTGCGCCCGCTCGTGTCCTGCGACGGCCGCCATCTCCAGATAGCGCCGCGACTCCGCGATGCTGCGGCGGGAAAACTCCGGTTTCAGGTAGATGCGCGAGATCGCAAACCAGGCTGCCGCGTTGCCCTGGTCGGCCGCCAGCGACAGCCAGCGAATCGCTTTCTTGTAGTGGGCCACGCCCGGGATGCGCGCCACGCGGTTGCCATTTTCGTCCATCCGCGCAATCCACAGGCCGTAAGCAAGCTGCGCACTGCTGTCGCCGCCCTCGGCGCCGATGCGCAGGTAACGCTCGACCAGTTTCATGTTCGGGTCTTGCACGACCAGCAAGGCCCGGGCGCAGCGCGTGAGCAGGTCGAGCTCCCTGCCCGTGTACGGGCGCCGCCGCGATTGCATGCTGCTGTTTCGGCGATCGACTTCCTGCGCCATCGGCAGCGCCCAGAACATGAATTTCACGAAATTGCCGTTCATCCACGCATGATCGGCCAGCGCCAGCTGCGCCTCCGCCACGCCACCCCTGGCGGCCTTTGCGGCCCAGTCGAGTACCTGATCCCGCCTTTGCCGCTGTTGCGGCGACAGGTCCGGCGACTCCTTGCCGGCCAGCAGGTCGTGCATACCCAGCTGCTGGGCGTACAGCCATTGCGCATCGGCCAGGCCCGACTCGGCCGAGGTCTTGAGTGCGCGCATCGATTTCTGCCGCAAGGTCTGGTCGGCCCGCGCCCAGCTGGAGAACACCAGCATGGCCAGCACCAGTCCGGCCCGCGCAGAACCGCCCTCGAACGCGCGCTCGTACCAGAGCGCAACGCGCAGCGGGTCGCCGTGCTGGCGCGCAATATCAAAAGACACGTTTTCCCCGATCAGGTGCCAGGCTTCCTGCTGATTCTGCTCGGCAGCCTTTTCCAGCCAGTGAAGCGCCGTGGGCTGGCTTTGCGGAAGGCTCGCGCTGCCAAACAGGTAACGCTTGCCGAGCGCCAGCTGCGCCTGCGGCTGTCCGGCGCGCGCGGCGCGGAGTATCAGCAATTCTTCACGGTTGGCCATCGGTCGGGAGGCGGACTGCAGAGTTATCAAAACGAAAACAATCAAACTCTGCGGCCTCAGCCGACTTGCGTCAACGCGGGGGGGTGTGAATAAAACAACAGGCTTTGCAAATCCCCAACGCGTGATCCAAGCGTTCAGGTACGGGAAAGCCCAGCTTCGCGTCGTTTCCGGAATAGCAATTAACTTTCAGCGCATCCGACTCACACGGATCGCTCGATAACTTTCACTGGGGATGACACGATGAAAAAGTTGCATATCGCGCTGGCTGTCGCCGGCGTCCTGACCGCCACGGCTCATGCGCAAACGACGGTCGACATCTACGGCGTCGTCGATATGGGGTTCGTTCGTGACACCGGCACCGTCGGGGCAACCTCGCCGGCCGGCAGCAAGCTGACCAGCGGCGCGCAATCCGGTACCCGTCTCGGTTTCAAGGGCACGGAAGATCTTGGCGGCGGCCTGAAGGCGCTGTTCGTGCTCGAAACCGGCATTGCCGCAGACGCCGGTGGCTCCAACCAGGGCAACGTCTTTGCCCGCCAGAGTTTCGTCGGCGTGCGCGGCGATTTCGGCACCGTGACCCTCGGACGCCAGTACACCTCCTACTTCCTCTCGCTGAGCCAGGTCGCCGATCCGTTCGCAGCTGGCCTTGCCGGCAACGCGCAGAATCTGATGCTGCCGCGGCCTGTACCGACAGGATTCACAGACGACCCGGTCACGATGATCGGAGCCGAAGCCGATCGCGCGATCCGCATGAACAATGCGATCAAGTACCAGTCGACGGTGATGAACGGCTTCAGCGGCGAAATTGCCTACGGGCTGGGCGAATCGGTCGATGGCACCAAGCCGAATCGCGTCCTGACCGCTGCCGTCAATTACAGCGTGCAGGCGCTCAATGTCAGCCTTGCGGCCTACCGCAAGAACAATCGCACCGACACCGACAAACTGCAAAGCGTCCTGCTGGCGGCGAACTACAACTTCGGCGTGGCAAAGGTCTTTGCCGCCTACGCCGACAATGACTGGTCGGCGATCAAAAGCCGCGACTTTCTGATCGGCGCAACGGTGCCCTTCGGTCCGCACAATTTCATTGCTTCCTATATTCGCAAAACCGGGCGCGACGCATCCGACGGCGACGACGCGAGCCAGTGGGCTCTCGGCTACACCTATTCGCTGTCGAAGCGAACCAATTTGTATGCGGCCTACGGCCAAATCAACAACGACGGCGCAGCGAGATACACCGTCGGCAACAACTCCGAAAACGGCACCGGGGACAAGGCATTCAACCTCGGCGTACGCCACACGTTCTGAATCCGGGGCGCTTCGCCCGAAAGAATTCGACACCTGTCCAGCTGCACGGACAGGTGCCGGATAGGCTGGCTTCAGCCTGCAGAGTCATCTGCGAATTTAATCTCCTCTCTTTTGCGGCACCTTCGGGTGCCGCCTTTTTTTGCCTGCTGCAAATGCACGGTTCATTGCTGCCTGCAGGTAAAATCCCAGCGTCAGGCGAACCGGGTGTTTTGTCCCGTATCGCCGCTGTCCGATCAGCCCCTACACGACCTACATGACCGAACTCCCCGACGCCGCCGCGGTTGCCGATTACCTTCAACAGCACCCGGAATTCTTCCAGCAGCATCCCGATTTGCTGGCCGGATTGAAACTGACCACTTCGCTTGGCGGGCGTACCGTATCCCTGCAGGAGCGTCAGGTTGAAGTCTTGCGCGACAAAATCCGGCAGCTCGAACTGAAGCTGGCGACGCTGTGGCGCAATGCCGGCAGCAATGACGTCATCATGAGCAATTTCCATCAATGGACGCTCAGGTTGCTGGCTGAAGGCGAGACGGCCGATGTGCCGGAGCGGCTGCTGCGGACCCTGAAGGAAAGCTTCGACGTGCCAGCCGCTTCGCTGCGCCTGTGGAACGTCAAGCCCGAGTATGCCAACACCTGGTTCGCTGCCGATGCCGGCGAAGCCCCGGCCTACGCCGACCGCGAGACCGCTCCGCAGTGCGGACCGGCGGCGGACAAGCCCGGCATACCATGGCTGGATAGTTCAACGACCATGCAATCGGCCGCCCTCGTACCGTTGCGTAAACGCGGCAGCGACCAGAGTTTCGGCTTGCTGGTGCTGGGCTCGCCGGATCCGCGCCGCTTCGCCGCAGAACTGGCGACCGATTTCCTGATGCGCATCGGTGAAACCGCGAGCGCACGGCTACAAGGCCTGACTGCCTGAAACCATGAGCGAACCCGGCAATGCGCCGGACTTTACCGGCTACCTGAATCATCTGCAGACCCAGCGCAAGCTGTCCGCACACACGCTGGACAGCTACCGGCGTGACCTGCAACAGCTGGCCGAACTGCTGGCCAGCCAGCCAGGGGCTTCGCTGGCGCGCCTGACGTCCGCCGACGTGCGCCGCTTTGCCGGCCAACTGCACGCGCGCGGACTCGCACCGACCTCCATCGCGCGAAAGCTGTCGGCGTGGCGCAGCTTCTTCGGCTGGCTGGCGCTGGAGCAGGACCTGCCGGCCAATCCGGTCGACGGCGTGAAGCCGCCACGGCGCGCGAAGCCGCTGCCCAAGGCGCTGGGCGTCGACGATGCGGTGAAACTGGTCGCAGGCAGCGCCGCCCCGGCCGACGGCGAGCCGGCAAGGGCGCTGTGCAACCGGGCCATGTTCGAATTGCTGTATTCGAGCGGACTGCGGGTATCCGAGCTGACCGGGCTCGACGGCCGGCACACGAAGGAGGCCGGCTACGAATCGACCGGCTGGCTCGACCTCGACGCGGCCGAAGTCATCGTCACCGGCAAAGGCAGCAAGCGTCGCAGCGTGCCGGTCGGAGCGGCTGCCATCACTGCATTGCGTGACTGGCTGGCGGTGCGGGCCAGCCTGGCCCGTCCTGCGCCGCCGGCCGATGCCTGCGCGCTGTTCCTGTCCGCGCGCGGCCATCGCATCTCGCCGCGCGAGGTGCAAAAGCGCATCAAGGCGCATGCGCAGGCGCTCGGCATTCCCGCCGACGTGCATCCGCACATGCTCCGGCACTCGTTCGCCTCGCACGTGCTGCAATCCTCCGGCGACCTGCGCGCCGTGCAGGAAATGCTCGGCCACGCGTCGATCGCATCGACCCAGGTCTATACTTCACTGGATTTCCAGCGCCTCGCGCAGGTCTACGACGCAGCGCATCCGCGCGCGAAAAAGCAGGGCGGCGACGCTTGAAACGCGGCGCCCGGCCCGCATCTCCACCCAACCGATCCGAATTCCACGCCCATGTCCCTGATTCCCGCCACCATCCTCACCGGCTTCCTCGGCGCCGGCAAGACCACGCTGCTCAACCGTATCCTGCATGAAGAGCACGGCATGAAAATCGCCGTCATCGAAAACGAGTTCGGCGAGGAGAACATCGATAACGAAATCCTGGTCCGGGACAGCAACGAGCAGATCGTCGAAATGAGCAACGGCTGCGTCTGCTGCACGGTGCGCGGCGACCTGATCGTCGCGCTCGGCCAGCTGGCGCAGAAGCGGCGCGACGGCACGCTGCAATTCGACCGCGTGGTGATCGAGACCACGGGTCTTGCCAACCCGGGCCCGGTGGCGCAGACCTTCTTCATGGATGAGGATATCGGCACCTCGTACCTGCTCGACGGCGTGATCACCGTGATCGATGCCGGCAACGCGATGCAGCAGCTCGACCGCTTCAAGGAAGCGCAGCGCCAGGTCGGCTTCGCCGACCGCATGCTGCTGTCGAAAACGGACCTGGTCGGCGACGAGGCGCAGCTTGCCGGACTGGAGGCGCGACTGAAGCGGATCAACCCGCGCGCCCCGATCGTGCGCGCGAATTTCGGTGCGGTGCCGATTTCGGAGATCCTCGACATCCGCGGCTTCAACCTGAACGAGCGGCTCGAGATCGACCCGGATTTCCTGCAGGAGGAAGCGCACGACCACGACTGCGACGAGCACTGCGACCATCATCACCACGGCGAGCATCATCACGGCCACGGCCACGCTCATGCGCACGGCCACGCCGCGGGCGGCCATACCGACGAGATCGCCGCCTTCGTATTTCGCAGCGACCGCCCGTTCAATCCGGCGCGGCTGGAAGAATTCATCGGCAGCCTGATCCAGGTCTACGGCCCGCGGATGTTGCGCTACAAGGGCGTGCTGTGGCTGCAGGGCGCGTCGCGCAAGGTGATTTTCCAGGGCGTCCACCAGACCATGGGCAGCGACCTGGGCGCGCCCTGGGCCGCGGATGAGACGCGCAACAGCAAGATCGTCTTCATCGGGCAAGACCTGCCGAAAGACGTCTTCATCGCCGGGCTGGAACAATGCCTCGAACCGGCGGGCAGCGCGGCAGTACAAGATTGAAAACGTGCCGCAAGATGCGAACCTCCCGGAACTGGCTTCCTTCTGCGAAATAAATTAAAAATCATGCAAAGCTTGCCGGCCGGGCGGACAATGCGATTACAATAGCCGCCGGTTAAAGCAAGCCCGAGACAAACCCATTCCTTCCGGGGCGGGCTGCGCGGCGACAAGGCCGAAGCAAGTCCTGCGGGTAAAATTCACCGATTCGTAGTTACGAAAGCTAGCGACGTGGCAACCAATTCCAAGACCTCGAAGCCGACCGTCATCGACGGCGCCCTCCTCACCGAGGAGCAGATCCTCGCGATGGACGAGAAGGACTACATGAATCCCGCGCAGCTCGCGTTCTTCAAGGCACGCCTGCAGCAGCTCGAAAAAGACCTGCTGAAGAACGCCGACGAGACGACCGAACACCTGCGAGAGACCGTGCTGGTTCCCGATCCCGCCGATCGCGCGACCATCGAAGAAGAGCATGCGCTCGAGCTGCGCACGCGCGACCGCGAGCGCAAGCTGCTGAAGAAGGTTCAGCAGTCGCTGCAGTCGATCGACTCCGGCGATTACGGCTGGTGCGAAGAGACCGGCGAACCGATCGGCATCCCGCGCCTGCTGGCGCGGCCGACCGCGACGCTGTCGCTCGAGGCCCAGCAAAGGCGCGAGCTGAAGCAGAAGCTGTACGGCGACTGAAGCCTGCATGCCCCCCCGCACAAGCCCTCGCCCATTGGCGGGGGCTTTGTTTTTGGGCTAAGATTTGTCGCCTTTTAACAAGCTTTCAATAACCGGCCGGATGACGCCGCCCATGCCGAAAACCGATCGCCGCCATCACTGGCTGGCCCTGACGCTGATACTGAGCTTGCTGTTTTCGCAATGGCTCGGCTTCGGCCATGCGGTGGCGCACGGCAATGGCAGCCCGGAATTCAGGCAGGCTACCGTGAAGGTCGCCGGCCTGCCCGACCACCAGAAAGCTTCCGGCGCCTGCGCGGCGCTTGATGCCGCCACGCTCGCTGCCGGCCTGCCGACGCCCGACTTCATCCCCGCCCTCGCAGTCCTGACTCATGGTCCGGTCACATTGCCGCTGCGCGCCGGCTGGCATCGACTGTTCACCGCCCATTTCAGTACGCGCGCCCCTCCGCTGAACGCCTGACCCCTGCCGTCAGTCTGCTGCCCGCCGTGCCGGCCGCAGAACGTGTTCATCATTTGCGGAGACATCCATGGCTTTCCAGAAGTCCGTGCTCGCCAGTGCCGTTCTGTGCGCACTGTCGGGCGGCGCGCAAGCGCAAGAAACAAGCAAGACCCTCGCCCCAGTCATCGTGACCGCCGACCCGTTCGGCTCGGTCGAGGGGGCCGCCATCCTGACGCCGGCGCGCGTGCTGTCCGGTGACGACCTGCGCGACAAGCTCGGCGGCTCGCTCGGCGAATCACTGATGCGCGAGCCCGGCGTGAATGCGTCCGGCTTCAGCGCCGGCGCATCGCGCCCGATCATCCGCGGCCTCGAAGGCCCGCGCATCAAGATTCTGCAGAACGGCATGGGCAGCGGCGACCTGTCCGCGATCTCGAATGACCATGCGGTCGGCACCAGCGCCCTCAGCGCGCAGCAGGTCGAGATCCTGCGCGGCCCGGCGACACTGCTGTATGGCTCGGGCGCGATCGGCGGCGCAGTCAACATCGTCAATGGCCGCATACCCACCCAGCTCGAACCGCAGGCCACCGGCGAAGTCGAACTGCGCGCCGGCAGTGCCGACAACAGCACCCTGTTCGCGTTCAGCGCCGACCGCTCCGCCGGCAAGATCGGCCTGCATGTCGATGGCAGCCTGCTGCGCGCCGGCGACTATCGCATCCCGGGCAACAGCGCAGTCGACGGCAGCGGTGATCGCGGCAAGCTGTCCTTCTCCGGCAACCGCGAAGACAGCCTCGGCTTCGGCGCGACGCTGGTGGAATCCTGGGGCCATGTCGGCGCGTCCATCGGACAGACCGACAGGCTGTATGGCATTCATGGCCGTGACGAGAATGCGAAGATCGACCTCAGCCAGTTTCGCTTCGACGTCGACAGCCTCGTGAAATCGCCGCTGCCCGGCTTCGATGCGCTGCGCATCAAGCTGGGGCATAACGATTACCGGCACACCGAGCTCGAAGACGGCAGCAATCCCCATGTGAAGTTCACCAACCGCTCGTTCGAATCACGCTGGGAACTGAGCCACCTGCCACTGTCCGGCTGGCGCGGCAAGCTGGGCGTGCAGACCGACAACGCCGCCGTCGAAGCGCTGAACGTCGAAGATCCGTCGGTGGCGCCGACGGTGCCGCGCACGCGCTCGTCGGCGCTGGCGGCGTTTGCGGTCGAGGAAAAAGATTTCGGCGACGTTCGCGTCAGTGCCGGCATGCGCGTCGAGCAGGCAGAGCGCCGGCCCGAGGGCAACCGTGCGCGCGATTTCGGACTGGCATCCGCGTCGATTGGCGCGCTGTGGTCCTTCCTGCCCGGCTATGCGGCCGGCGCGACCGGCTCGATCGCGCAGCGCGCGCCCACTGCCGAAGAACTGTATTCAGGCGGCATGCACCACCCGACCGAGACCTTCGACAAAGGCGACGCCAGCCTGCGCAAGGAAACCTCGAACAACATCGAACTGTCGCTGCAGAAAACCGCCGACCGCCTGCGCTGGAAAGCGAATCTCTTCCAGAACAAGGTCAAGGATTTCATTTACGGCGCGCTCGGTGGCGACGTCTGCCAGGACAACGGCCTGCCGGCCGATGGCATCTGCGAAGCGGTGCGCGAGCGCAGCTTCCGCCAGGGCGATGCGACGCTGCGCGGCTACGAGGCCGACCTCAGCTACAACCTGTACGAACACGGCTGGTACGGCCGCGTGTTCGCCGACAGTTCGCGCGGCAAGCTCGACGGCCTCGGCAACCTGCCGCTGCAGCCGGCCTCCCGCACCGGCATCACGTTGGGCTATCAGGATCCGGTCTGGCGCTCGTCGCTGACCGTGCTGCATGCCAGCGCGCAAAACCGCATCGCGAGTTCCGACATCTCCGACGAGACCGCTACCCGTGCCTACACGCGCGTGGACGCCAGCGTGTCGCGCGTGCAGCGTTACGGCACGACCGACCTGACCTGGTTCCTGCTCGCGCGCAACCTGCTGGACGAGGAAATCCGCCTGTCCACGTCCCTGCTGAAGGATTACGTGCCACAGCCTGGCCGCAGCCTGCTGGTCGGCGTACGCGCGCGTTTCTGAACAAAGCGCAAGCCCGCGCGCCGCACCCGGCGCACCATCCGATTCAGCGCGGTGTCGGGTTCATGCCACGCAGGATCCCGTCGCGCGGCGCTGGCGGCGACGGTCGGCCGCCGCACCCGCCTGCGGCGGCGCTTGCGGCATCCGCCAGCGTTTAATGTGCCGCGCATCGTTCTTCTTTCGCGAAGCCGGGGCGCCCATGAAGTTCTTCCAGCTGTTCAGCAAGCCCGGAACCTTGCCGGTGAGCCATGTGCGTCAGGCATCATCGCCATCGCCATCGCCGTCGCCGGCCGCCCTCGAAACCGCGCGCAAGATCGACGCCATCGAATCCGAGATCCGCGCCGAGCTCGACGCCTGCGCACCGGTGACGGTACTGGCCGATCCGTCCGCGCTGCTCGCGCAGCGCATCGACGAGGCATCGCTGCTGCATGCGAGCCGGCAGCCGGAAGCAGCCACCGCATTGCTGCTCGAGGCCGTCGCGCAGCGCAGCGAGGCCGACCGCGAGCCGCTGGCCTGGACCATGCTGCTCGAGCTGGCCATTGCCGCCGGCAGCCAGGCGCAGTTCGAGGAACTCGCGCTACGCTATGCGCAGCGCTTCGAGACCTCGCCGCCGCAATGGCGCAGTGCGCCGCCGGCCAGCGCTGCCGCGCCGCCCGTGCTGGCCTACCGCGGCAAGCTCGCCGGCAGCGCCGCGCCGGCACTTGCCCGGTTCGGCCAGCTGGCGCAAGCACACGCGGCCTTTCGCATCGATCTCGCCGGCGTGACCGAAGTCGATGCGGCCGGCTGTTCGCTGCTGCTGGAGCTGTTCGGGCGCTGGCTGGCCGAGCAGCGCCGGATCGAACTGCTGCCGGCCTCGGCGCTGGCGGCGCTGGTGCGCGCGCAACTCGATGCCGCACCCACCGACGCCGCCGACAGCCGCTGGCGCCTGCTGATCGAGCTGCTGCGCAGCAGCGGCGATGCCGACGCCCATGACGAGGCCTGCATCGCCTACAGCGTTGCGCATGAAGTGTCGCCGCCGGCGCCGCTGCTGCCGCCGCCCCTCGAAGCAGCCGGGCGCGCCGACACGCTGGCGCTGCCGACCGAGATCAGCGTGCCCGTCGATGCCTTGCTGGAATCGCTGCGCGCGCAGGCGGCGCAGCAGTCCTGCATCGTGCTCGACTGCAGCCGTTTGCAGCTCGTCGAGTTCAGCGCAGCCGCGCCCTTGCTGGCCGGGATCGCACGCCTCGCCGACGGCAAACCGGTAGAATGGCGCGACATGTCCCACCTCGTGTCGACGCTGCTGCAACTGATCGGCGGCGCCGGCCGCCTGAGGATCATCAATCGCAAGCCCTGAGCGGCCGCGCCCCTCGCGCCGGCGCCACGGGCGTCCGGATCGCAATCACATGGAACAATTTCACGGCACTACCATCCTCTCCGTCCGTCGCGGATCGCAAGTTGCGCTTGGCGGCGACGGCCAGGTCACGCTCGGCAACGTCGTGATGAAGGGCAGCGCGCGCAAGGTGCGCAAGCTCTTCCACGGCAAGGTACTGGCCGGCTTCGCCGGCGGCACCGCCGACGCCTTCACGCTGATCGAGCGCTTCGAATCCAAGCTCGAGACACACCAGGGCAACCTGCTGCGCGCATCGGTCGAACTGGCGAAAGACTGGCGCACCGACCGCATGCTGCGCCGCCTCGAAGCGATGCTGCTGGTGGCCGACCGCGAGGCCACGCTGATCATTACCGGCAACGGCGACGTGCTCGAGCCCGAGCAGGGCGTCGGCGCAATCGGTTCGGGCGGCAGCTATGCGCAGGCCGCCGCGCTGGCGCTGTACGAGAACACCGAACTGGCCCCGGCCGAGATCGTGAAGAAGTCACTGACCATCGCCGGCGAGCTCTGCATCTACACCAATCTCTCGCTGACCATCGAGACCCTGGACTGAACGCATCATGAACCTCACACCGCAACAAATCGTCGCCGAACTCGACAAGCATGTCGTCGGGCAGGGCAAGGCCAAGCGCGCCGTCGCCATCGCGCTGCGCAACCGCTGGCGCCGGCAGCAAGTGCCGGATCCGCTGCGCCACGAGATCACGCCGAAGAACATCCTGATGATCGGCCCGACCGGTGTCGGCAAGACCGAGATCGCGCGCCGCCTCGCCAAGCTTGCCGATGCGCCCTTCATCAAGATCGAGGCCACCAAGTTCACCGAGGTCGGCTATGTCGGCCGCGACGTCGACACCATCATCCGCGACCTGACCGAGATCGGCATCAAGCAGACCCGCGAGCAGGAAATGCGCAAGGTGCGCGCACAGGCCGAAGACGCTGCGGAAGACCGCATCCTCGACGTGCTGCTGCCGCCGGCGCGTGACTTCGGCTTCTCCGGCCAGCCGCCGGAAGACAAGAACGCGAACGCGACGCGGCAGACCTTCCGCAAGCGCCTGCGCGAAGGCGCGCTCGACGACAAGGAGATCGAGATCGACGTCGCCGAGACGCGTCCGCAGATGGAGATCATGGCGCCGCCCGGCATGGAAGAAATGACCGAGCAGATCAAGTCGATGTTCTCGGGCCTCGGCGCCGGCCGCAAGCAGACACGCAAGATGAAGATCGCCGAAGCGATGAAGCTGCTGGTCGACGAAGAAGCCGCGCGGATGGTGAACGACGACGAGCTCAAGCAGCGCGCCATCGCGAACATCGAGCAGAACGGCATCGTGTTCCTCGACGAGATCGACAAGATTGCCACCCGCGCGAACGCGCAGGGCGCCGACGTGTCGCGCGCCGGCGTACAGCGCGACCTGCTGCCGCTGGTCGAGGGCACCACGGTGAACACCAAATACGGCATGGTCAAGACCGACCACATCCTGTTCATCGCGTCGGGGGCTTTCCATCTCGCGAAACCGTCCGACCTGATCCCAGAGCTGCAGGGGCGCTTCCCGATTCGCGTCGAACTCGAATCGCTGGCGATCGCCGACTTCGAGCGCATCCTGACCTCGACCGACGCCTGCCTGACGCGGCAGTACCAGGCGCTGCTGGCCACTGAAAACGTCAACGTGAATTTCGCGCCGGACGGCATCCGCCGACTGGCCGAGATCGCGTACTCGGTCAATGAGAAGACCGAAAACATCGGCGCGCGCCGGCTCTACACGGTGATGGAAAAGCTGCTCGAGGAAGTGTCTTTCGCCGCCGGCGAGCAGGCGTCCGAAACGGTACAGATCGATGCGGCCTACGTCGACGCGAAGCTCGGCGAGCTGGCCGTCAACGAAGACCTGTCGCGCTACGTGCTGTAAACCGGAAGAGGTGCTGCGATGGCGAACAAGACACTGGCGAAGCGACAGAAGCTGTCGTTCCGCGTCGAGCCGTCGCAGCGTCCGCTGAAGCCACGCAATCCGGTCGCCGTGCCCGCGAAGCAGCGCGCAGCCGGCCCGCATCGCAAGAGCAAGTCGGCGAACCGGCAAGCGAAGAAGCGCGACCTGATCCGGCAGCTGCTGCAGAAGAACGACAGCGACTGATCAGCGCAGCGGCGGCCTGGGCAGCTGTGGTACCGCCGGCGCAGACGGCGGCGACTGCGGCGATGCCGTTGCGCGATTCGGCTGCGCCGACGATGCCCCCTGCGGCCCCGCTGGCTGGCCGCGAGGCGACGAAGTTTCCGCCGCACCGCCTCCCGCGGCACTGCTGCCACCTTCGCTGGCTCCCGCCGATGACGGCGGCGCTGCCGCTGGCACCGGCTGCTGCGGCGGCGATGAAGGCTGTGGCTGTATCTGTAGCTGCTGCTGCGGCGGCGGCTGTGGTGGCGGCGGCTCCGCTGCCACGCCGACCGTTTGCACCGACGTACCGCCTTCCTGCGCCGCGAAAGCGGGCAAGCTCAGCTCGCGTTCCGCGCCGCGTCCCGACAGCACCACCGTGCGCGCGCCGATCTCCTTGATCGTCAGGCCCGGCACGACTTCCGCATCGATGCGCAGCGCGCGCGGCGGCTTGCCCTCGGCCGCGATGATCGCCACGCTCGCCTTTCCGGCCTGCAGTATCCCGCGCAGCTGCACCTGCACGCCGCCGCTGTCCTGCGGACGGCCGCCGAACAGCGCCGACGCCGCAGCCACGGGTGCGATCGAACGCGCGGCTTCCGGCGGCGCAGCGACCGGCCGCGGCGCCGGCGCGAACCACTGCAGCAGCCAGTAGGCCAGCGACGCGCAGAGCGCAACGAACAGCAGCAGTGCGAGGATCGCGGGCGCGCGCTGCATGCTCATCTCACCAGCTGGTTGATTTCGATAATGGGCATCAGCACCGCCAGCACGATC
>CAZTIF010000034.1:0-30418 GCA_964613635.1 uncultured Bifidobacterium sp.
GCTTCATCTACTACGTCGGCCCGGTCGATCCGGTGCGCGACGAAGTGGTCGGCCCGGCCGGCCCGACCACCGCGACGCGCATGGACAAGTTCACCGACATGATGCTCGAGCAGACCGGCCTGATCGCAATGGTCGGCAAGGCCGAGCGCGGCCCGGTGGCGATCGAGTCGATCAAGAATCACAAGTCGGCGTACCTGATGGCCGTCGGCGGCGCCGCCTACCTGGTGTCGAAGGCGATCAAGGGCGCGAAAGTGGTCGGCTTCGAAGACCTCGGCATGGAAGCGATCTACGAGTTCGACGTGAAGGACATGCCGGTCACGGTGGCGGTGGATTCGAGCGGCACGTCGGTGCACAACACCGGCCCGAAGGCGTGGCAGGAGCGGATTGCCGGCGGCAACATCGGCGGCATTCCGGTCAGCGTTGCCTGACAAGCGACATCCCGTGGCCGACGCCCCGATTGGCATCTTCGATTCGGGGATCGGCGGCCTGTCGGTGCTGCGCCATGTGCGCGCGCTGCTGCCGCACGAGGAACTGCTGTATTTCGCGGACTCGGGCTTCGCGCCCTATGGGGAAAAGCCCGAGGGCGTGATCGTGCAGCGTGCGCTCGCAATTGCGGCCTTCCTGATGAAATTCCGCGCCAAGGCTCTGGTGGTGGCCTGCAATACGGCGACTGCAGCGGCCATCGCTGCGCTGCGCGAGCACTATCCCGAACTGCTGGTGGTCGGCGTCGAGCCCGGCCTGAAGCCGGCGGCGGCACTGACGCGCAGCGGCACTGTCGGCGTGCTGGCCACGGCCGGCACGCTGGCCAGCGACAAATTCCTGAAGCTGCAGCAGCAGGTGGCTGACGCGACGCAGGTGAATTTCCTGCTGCAGCCCTGCAACGGCCTGGCCAGCCAGATCGAAAAGGGCGAGATCCGCTCGCGCGAGACCGCGCAGCTGGTGCAGCGCTATGTGGCGCCGCTGGTGGCGCAGCAGGCGGACACGCTGGTGCTGGGCTGCACCCACTACCCGTTCGTCGAGCAGCTGGTGCGCGACGCGGCCGGGCCCGATGTGCAGATCGTCGACACCGGCGAGCCGGTGGCGCGGCAGCTGCAGCGGCTGCTGGCGCAGCGCGGGCTGCTGCAGACTGCGTCGGTCGACGGTGCGCTGTCGGCCTACACCAGCGGCAGCCGCAGCGCGCTGTCGAACGCATTCCAGCGGCTGCTGGCGCTCGATCCGCCGGTCGAGGAAGTGGCGGCGGCCGTCGCTGCGAATTAATTGCTGGCGAATGCCCGAAAGTTTTGTATAATTGCAGGCTTGTTTCAGTGGTGGCCGTAGCTCAGTTGGTAGAGTCCCAGATTGTGATTCTGGTCGTCGTGGGTTCGAGTCCCATCGGTCACCCCACAAAATTCAAAGCACTTGGCGCAGAGATGCCCAAGTGCTTTTTTGTTTTGGGGCTTCGGGAAACTTGCATTCGCTGACAGGACGAGTTTGGCGGCCTTCCGAAAAGGGCCAGGGGTTGATCGACGATGGATCCCAGCTTGCGCCGGGATGACGATTTTGTGGCTGACTACACTTTGAACGTCATCCCTGCGCCAGCCAGGGTTCATCGCTCGAGCCGCTGGAGATCGATGGCAATCTCCAGCGCCCGCAGCCTCGTCAGAACGCGTACTTCATCCCCGCCTGGAAGGTCCTCGGCATGCCCACCTGAATGCCCCGCGTACGATCGACGATATAGGTCTCGTCGCTCAGGTTCTTCGCCGCGACGAAGAAGGTCGCCTTGCCGACCGTGTAGTTCGCGACCGCATTCCAGATGCCGTAGCTGGCGATCAGGCCTTCCTGGCCATTGCTGTTCGCGCCCGGCGTGACGGTATTGTCGAAGTCGCTGTACTGACGACCAACGTACACATACTCGACACGCGCATTCCAGTTCGTCGGCGCGCGATAGCCCAGCGTCAAGTTCAGCAGGCTCTCGGGTGCATAAGGCAGGCGGTTGCCGATGGCGCCGGCGCCCGCGCCGCTGGTGAATGCCGACTTCTGCTCGGCCGTCGGCAGCCACGTCCACGACACACGCGCAAACAGGTTGCCCTCGATCGACTTGCTCAGCTTGTCGAACTGGCCGGCCAGCTCCACGCCCTGGAACAGCGCCTTGCCTTCCTGGTAGGAGGTGCTGCCGCCGGCGATGCTGCCGACCTGCACGAGGTTGCTGAAGTCGTTGCGGAAGACCGCGATGTCGAACGCCACATCCTTCACCGGCGAAGTGCGCACGCCGACTTCCGCGTTCACGCTGCGCTCGGCGCTTAGTTCAACCGACTGGCCGCTCGCATTGATCGCATCCTCGACGCGCGGCGGGCTGAAGCCCTTGTGCACGCCGCCATACACCTGCGTCACCGCGCTCAGCTGATAGGTCGCGCCGATGCCCGGTACGACCTCGGTGAACGACGAACCGCCGCGCGTATCGTTGAGGTAGTTGATCCGCTCGTGCTGGATGTGCTCGACACGCACGATCGGCGTGACAGCGAAACGATCGTTGACGATGAAGCGGTTGGCGACAAAGGCCGACGTCGCATTGGTGCGGCGCTGCTGGTTCTCGCCCAGCGTCATGCCGGTGCCGGACAGGTAATTGGTATAACTCGTGTAGTTGTGCTGCACGCGATCCTGCACCTCGTGCTGGTACTTCACGCCCGCCTCGAGTTCGCCGGCAATGCCGAAGGCCTGGTGGCGCATCTGCACGCGCGAATCGATGCCGGTGGTGGTGTACTGGCGCAGGCGGCCCTGCATGCGGCAGTTGTTGAGGTCGGCGTCGGTCAGCGTGCCGCCCGCGTCACGCGTACCCGACAGACAGTTCAACCCGCTGCTACCGGTGTCGGATGCCTGCCGCCACCAGTCACGGTTGAAGAAGGCGCCGTAGACGCTGGTCAGGACTTTCGCGTCCGCATTCAGGCGCCACTCGTGCGTCGCCGACATGCCGGTGCGGCTGGCGTCGAAGAAGTCGTTCTTGAACGGGTTGTAGCGCGGGCCGAGGTTGGCGTACTCGGCCTGCGTCATGCCCGAATAGGTCAGCTGAGAATCTTCGCGGAAGTGGGTCGCACGGAGCACGAGCCGATGATCGTCATTCAGCTGGCCCGCCCACTTGAAGTTCACGTCATCGAGGCGGCTGCGCATGTTGTTGCGCGCGCCGTCGGATTCCTTGTGATAGATGTCGGCGATCGCGCCATTGCCGGTCACCATCACGTGGCCGTTCAGGTAGCCGCGCGTGCCGGCGGCAAAACCGACCGTGCCGCCGAATGCCTTCTGCGGCTCCGGCGTGATGTAGTTGATCACGCCGCCGGCGGTCTGCGGGCCGAAGCGGATCACCTGGCTGCCCTTGCTGACCTCGATCGCGTCATAGCGGTCGATCGGCGGATGGTAGTAGCTGGCGTTGTCGCCGTAGGGCGCGAACGACAGCGGCAGGCCGTCCTCGAGCAGCAGGGTCTTGGTCGAGCGCGTCGGGTTCAGCCCGCGCATGCCGATGTTGGGCCGCAGGCCGACACCCTCTTCATCACGAATGTGCACGCCCGGCACCTTGCGCAGCGCCTCGTTCACGTTGAACACGCGGCTCTCTTCGAGCGTGCGGCTGTCGATGAGAGCGGCAGAGCCGGCCGCCTCGCTGATCGCAGCGGCCGTGCCGATGACGTCCACGCGCGGCAGCGTCCGCTCTTGCGGCGTCGCTTCAGTCTCCTGCGCCTGCAGCGCCGGCGCGCCCATGCAGAACAACGCCGCAATGGCCATCGGGATCGGCCGCAAGCCGGCTTTACGGGCGGAGCGTCGAGTGTTTCTCATCATTGCCTTTCCTGACTCTGTTAATGTTAATACGAACTATTATCATTAATGATAACTGTCAGAAATCGGTCAGGAAAGATGTTTCGTTAAATTCTATTGATCCATTTGCTCCGATATCCCCAGTCTATGAAGCGCCGAGGCGTGGCGGTCAGAAGCTGTGGGAATAGGCCACACGCCATGCGTCTTTCTCCTGCGACCTGACGCCGTAGCTTCGTGAAAAGCGCAGGCCGAACGAGTCCGAGGCGCCGACTCGCCACGACAGCGCTGTGTGCAGGCGTGTCGAATAGACCCTGCGGGCCGGATCGAAGGCGTTCACCGAGTGGCTGCCGATGTCGAGCGCTGACGTCGGCGTCAGCGGGACATTCATGCCGGCATCGACGAAGTAATAGGAAAAGCTGTCGGCGGCGCTGAGCTTTTCTCCGAGGCCGGCCGCCGCATACGGCAAGACGGCCGCATCAACTTCGAAGGGGCGCTTGACCTGCGCCTCGAAACTTTCGGCGGCCTCGCCATGCCCGAGCGCATGCTGGCTGAATCCGGCCTTGACCGAATACTCGGTCCGGTCGCCTGCCTTGTAGCCCAGGGTCGTCGCGGCTGACATGCCGGTCTGCCCGCCGGCGCGCTTTTCTTCGGCAGAGTACTCGAAACCGACGAAAGAGCCGGCGTGGCAGGAAGCAACGGCAACGGCCAGCAACGCGGCCGGCACGAGGGTATGACGCATGGATGTCACCGGAAAAATCAGGAAGTGGATTGACGAGCAAAGGCGCAGGCCAAGCATTTCAGGAAGTCTGCTTCACCGTGCGCGAAAAATTCATCTTCACGAAGTTGACCAGCTCGCGCCTGATGGCGCTCTGGCTCGGGCTGTCGACGTACAGGCATTGCTTCTGGTGCCGCTTGCAGTGATCCTTCACGCGCCAGTACGCGTCATGGCTGATGCAGCCGGTCTGGCAGATCACGAGGTCGGCCGCCGACAGTCCGGCCTCGAGCACCTGGGCGCTCTGCTCCAGCCCGCCGTCGTGATAGAGGAAGGCGGCGCCGGTCTGTTCGACCGCATCGCGGTAGGTGGGCAGGCTGCCCTGCCTGCCGCCGACGCACAGGATGGTGCGCAGCGGCAGGCCGGCGGGCGTCTCGTCGGCTTCCTGCATGACCGAGCCCGGCTCGATGACGCCGCCCTCCCCGCGCGGCAACGCCGGCTCGCGCCGCGCCGCTGCCAGCGCTTCCTGCAAGCCGGCATTCGTTGCGCGCTGCGCGGCCAGGCGCGCCTGCAGGCGTGCGACCTCCTGCTCCAGCGCGTCGACGCGGCCGCTGGCGTCGCGCAGCGCCTGCAGCGATTGCAGCTCGGCCTCAGCCCGTTCCGCCCTCGCCTCCTGCCGCGCCGTTTCGGCGCGCGCGCGCAGGCAGTGCTCGTTGAGTTCGGCCAGCTGCGCAGTCTTCTCTTCGGCGAACAGCGTCATGCGCTGCTGCACGCGGCCGAACTCGCGCAGCAGCGTCGCATGTTCGCGCCCCAGCGCATCGAATGCCGCGCGATCGATGCGCTCGGCCGCGCCGGCCTGGTGCTGGATCATGTGCACGTCGCGGCAGACGGCCTCCTCCAGCTCGGCATCGAGCTGCGGATGCGTGACGACGGCCCAGAGCGCCCCGGCGATGTCGCCACGCCCCTTCGCGCCCTGCCACAGCGCGACGAGCGCCTTGCGCTCGCGGGCCTGCCTGAACCGCGCAACCACCAGCCGGTGCCGGCGCTCGAGCGCATCCTGCAACTGCTCGGTGAGCGCGGTGCGGCGGCTGGCGGCGCCGACGCAGGCCGAATGGCATTCATAATCGCCGAGGCTGGCGTTGTCCGGATGCAGGCGGCCCAGCAGCCGGCGTATCGCGTCGGCCGACAGGCAGACCCCGATCACCGGGCAATGCAGGCGTTCCGGCAAATCCCACAGCCGGCGACGGCGCGATCCCGTCATCCGGGCAGCCTCGGCGAGGCTGGTCATCAGCGATGCAGCCGCAGAAGGTTTCGGCGGCGCGGGCAAGTCGTGGCGGTCACACATGGCAGCGGTCGGTGATGATGAACAGGCCATCAATTTAAATGAGAATCATTCTCATGTAAAGCGCCTCGTGTGCATCAGAAGCGCCAGGGCAGCGACAGGGCCGATGCCTGCGGCGAATTCGATGTCGCAAAAGATATTTGATACAGTCCATGCCTTGTCCATCCACCTGCGGAACACCCTATGCAAGGCAATCCGGCACGCAAGCTCATCGGCGTCATCGGCGGCAGCGGCATCTATGACATCGACGGCCTCGAAGACCGCCAGTGGGTGCGGGTCGCGTCCCCCTTCGGCGAACCGTCGGACGAGATCCTGACCGGCACGCTGGCCGGCCAGCCGATGGCCTTCCTGCCGCGGCATGGCCGCGGCCACCGCATCCCGCCGTCCGAGGTGAACTACCGCGCCAACATCGATGCGCTGAAGCGGCTCGGCGTGACCGACCTGCTGTCGCTGTCGGCGGTCGGCTCGCTGAAGGAGCAGCTGGCGCCGGGCACCTTCGTGATCGTCGACCAGTTCATCGACCGTACCTTCGCGCGCGAGAAATCCTTCTTCGGCAAGGGCTTCGTCGCGCATGTGTCGATGGCGCATCCGGTCTGCTCGCGACTGGGCGACTGGCTGCAGCAGGCCGCCGCGGCGGCCGGCATCGAGGCCGTGCGCGGCGGCACCTATCTTGCGATGGAAGGCCCGCAGTTCTCCAGCCTGGCCGAATCGAACCTGTACCGGCAATGGGGCTGCGACGTGATCGGCATGACCAACATGCCCGAGGCGAAGCTCGCGCGCGAGGCCGAGATCTGCTACGCCAGCGTGGCGATGGTGACCGATTTCGACTGCTGGCACCCGGACCACGCGCACGTGACGGTCGAGCAGATCGTCGCGGTACTGGTCGCGAATGCGAACAAGGGACGCGAACTGGTGCGGCATGTGGTGCCGCACCTGAAGGCCGATGCGCACGCGGCCGGCTGCGGCTGCCGCAGCGCGCTGCAGCACGCACTGATCACTGCGCCCGAGGCGCGCGATCCGGCGATGCTGGAAAAACTGTCCGCCGTGGCGGGAAGGATGCTGACACCATGAGCGTACTGATACGCGAGCAGATCGTCGCTGCCTGCAAGAAGCTCGAGTCCGGCGGGCTGAACCGCGGCACCTCGGGCAATGTCAGCTGCCGCGAGAAGGATCACTTCCTCGTCACGCCCAGCGGCGTGCCGGTCGACGAGATCACGCCGAGCCGCATCGTCGCCGTCGGCTATGACGGCAAGGTGATCGGCATCGGCAAGCCGTCCAGCGAGTGGCACTTCCATTGCGACATCCTGCAGGCGCGACCCGACATCGGCGCGGTGGTGCACACGCACTCGCCGTATGCGACCGCGATCGCCTGCCTGCGCGAGGACATACCCGCTTTCCATTACATGATCGCGGTCGCCGGCGGCGACTCGATCCGCTGCGCGCCCTACGCGCTGTTCGGTACCGACGCGCTGTCGCGCCATGCGGTCGAGGCGCTCGACGGCCGCAAGGCCTGCCTGCTCGCAAACCACGGCATGATCACGCTCGGCCGGGACCTCGACGAAGCGATGGCGATCGCGGTCGAGGTCGAGTCGCTGTGCCAGCAATACCTGCTGGCGCGGCAGGCGGGCCGCCCTACGCTGCTGTCGTCGGAAGATATGCAGCAGGTGATCGAAAAATTCAAGACCTACGGCAGGAATGCCCAGACTCCGGCAAAGCCATGAACATCCAGTCACTGATACGAACGATTCCCGATTATCCGAAGCCAGGCATACAGTTCCGTGACATCACCACGCTGATCAAGGACGCGCAGGGCTTCAGGGCCACCATCGACATGCTGGTCGAACGCTACCGCGGCCGCGACATCAGCAAGGTGGTCGGCACCGAGGCGCGCGGCTTCATCTTCGGCGCGCCGCTGGCGTATGCGCTCGGCGTCGGCTTCGTGCCGGTGCGCAAGAAGGGCAAGCTGCCGGGCAAGACCACAGGCCATGAATACGCGCTGGAGTACGGCCACGACCGCATCGAGATGCACAACGATGCGATCGACGCCGGCGACAAGGTGCTGGTGGTCGATGACCTGCTCGCCACCGGCGGCACCGCGCAGGCGACCGTGATGCTGGTGCGTGGCCTTGGCGGCGACGTGGCCGAGTGCGCATTCGTGGTCGACCTGCCCGAGCTTGGCGGGCGCGCGAAGCTCGAGAAGATGGGCCTGACGGTCTTCACGCTGTGCGAATTCGCAGGACACTGAAATGACCGCCGCTCCCCTCGCTGACAGCGTCGTCACGCTGCGCTGGCTCGACGCGCCCGGCCACGGCCGGCTCGAGATGATCGACCAGACCCGGCTGCCGGCCGTATTCGACTACCTTGCGTACGACTCGGCCGCCGGTGTCGCCGACGGCATACGCACGATGGTGGTTCGCGGCGCGCCGGCCATCGGCGTCGCGGCCGCCTACGGCGTGGCGCTGGAGGCGCTGCGGCTGCGTGCGTTTGCGCGCCCCGCCTTCGATGAAGCACTGGATGCGGCCGTGCGCGTGCTGGCAGACAGCCGGCCGACCGCGGTCAACCTGAGCTGGGCGCTGCAGCGCATGCAGCGGTTGCGCGCTGCGCATGCTGCAGCGGACGTCGCTGCCATTGCGCAGGCGCTGCTGGACGAGGCGAAGGCCATTCATGCGGAAGATGTGCGCATCAACCGGCAGATGGGCGAACACGGCGCGGCGCTGCTGCCGGACGGCGCGCGCGTGCTCACGCACTGCAATGCCGGCGCGCTCGCCACCGCCGGCCACGGCACTGCGCTCGGCGTGATCCGCTCGGCAGTCGAGGCCGGCAAGCGTATCAGCGTGATCGCCGACGAGACCCGCCCCTTCCTGCAGGGCGCGCGGCTGACCGCCTGGGAAATGGTGCAGGAAAAAATACCGCTGACCCTCATCACCGACAACATGGCCGGCCACCTGATGGCGCAGGGCGAGGTCGATGCCGTCATCGTCGGCACCGATCGCGTGGCCGCGAATGGCGATGTCGCCAACAAGATCGGCACCTACATGGTCGCGGTGCTCGCGGCGCGGCACCGCATTCCCTTCTATGTCGCCTGCCCGCTGTCGACCATCGACCTGTCGGTAGCCACCGGGCGCGACATTCCGATCGAGGAAAGGGCAGCTTCCGAAGTCACCGGCTTCCGTGACGCGCAATGGGCGGCGCAAGGCGTGAAGGTTCGCAATCCGTCGTTTGACGTGACGCCGGCCGAACTGGTGACGGCGCTGGTCACCGAGCGCGGCGTGGTGCACGCGCCGGACGAGCGCCAGCTGCGCGCGCTGTTCGAGTGAAGGAACAGGGACTCAGGCGGCCTGCAGGACGCCCGGGAAGAAGTCCTTGTCGATGAGTGCCGGGATCTGGTCGGCCGGCACCGGCGGCGCCAGCAGGTAGCCCTGGATCTGGTCGCAGCCCATGCGCTGCAGCGCAGTCAGCTGGTCGGTCCGCTCGACCCCTTCGGCCACCACGGTGATGTGCAGGCTGCGGCCGATCGACACCATGGTGTCGCACAGCGCATGCGCCTGTTCGTCGTGGCCGACCCGTTGCACGAAGGACCTGTCGATCTTCAGAACGTCGATGTCGAGGCTCTGCAGCTTTGACAGCGACGAGTAGCCGGTGCCGAAGTCGTCGATCTCCAGCTCGACGCCCATGTTGCGCAGGTTGCGCAGCTCTTCCTGCGCGACGCCGCCTTCGTCGAGCATGCTGGACTCGGTCAGCTCGATGGAGACCATCGATGCCGGCAGGCCGTAGTTCGCGAGGTGGGTCGCCAGCGCCTGCCGCAGCCCGTCGGTGCGCAGCTGCAGCGCCGACACATTGATCGACACCGGCTTGACCTGCACGCCGGCATTGCGCCATGCGGCGATCTGCGCGCAGACCTTCTTCACCACCATGTCGCCGATCGGCACGATCAACCCGGTCTGCTCGGCCACGCCGATGAACTCGAGCGGCGGCACCAATCCGCGCTCGGGATGCTGCCAGCGGATCAGCGCTTCCATGCCGCACAGGCGGCCGTTGCGCGCGTCGGCGCGCGGCTGGTAATGAATGACGAATTCGTCCTTGCTGATGGCCTGCTCGAGCGCATGCTCGATCGAGATGCGCTCGCGGATGCGCTCGGCGAAGGACTTGTCGTAATACTGGAATTGCGCGCGGCCGAGCGCCTTGGCCTCGTACATCGCGATGTCGGCGGCGCGCATCAGCGAATCGACGTCGCTGCCATGCTCGGGGAACAGGCTGATGCCGACCGAGGCCTTGATGCTGAACAGGCGCCAGCTGGTGCCGGCGCCGAGGCTGGCGAGCAGGCCCATGAGCTTGGCGGCGACCTGCCCGACCACGTCGGTCGCATCGTCGCCGAGATCCTCGACAACGACGGTGAATTCGTCGCCGCCGGTGCGCACCAGATGGTCTTCGTGGCGCAGCGCCGCGCGCATCGACTCGCCGACCTGCTGCAGCACTTCGTCGCCGGTGCGGTGCCCGAGCGCGTCATTGATGTTCTTGAAATTGTCGAGGTCGAGGTAGAGCAGGGCGACCTGGCGTCCTGCGGCGCGCGCGCGCTCGAGCGCGGCCGGCAGGTAATCATTCAGCCAGTGGCGGTTCGGCAGGCCGGTCAGGGAATCGGTGCGCACCAGCGCGACCAGCCGCTCGGCCTGCTTGCGCGCCTCGGTGACGTCGCGCACCGTGACGGCGATGCCGCCGCCGGAGCGCACGCCGCGGCGCTGGAACCAGCCGGCCACATGCGCCGAGCCTTCGGGCATCAGGAATTCGTCTTCCATGAAACCGTCATCCAGCACCCTGCGCAGGAACGCGCGGATGCCGACCAGCAGCCTGCCTTCGTACAGCTCGCCCAACCTGCGACCGACCAGCTCGGCGCGCGGCCTTTGCTGCATGCCGGCGGCGCGCTCGTTGCAGTCTTCCAGCAGCCATTCGTCGTTGCCCTCGTCGAGCGGACGGATCATGTAGAAGGCCTCGCGCGCGCCATCGACCGCCAGCCGGAAAGTCGCCTGCACCTGCGATTCGTGGCGGCGCTGCGCGGACTGCCGGATCTGGGTGATCGCGCCGAAGGCGGCAACGCCGGCCAGCATCAGGCTGACCAGCGCCGCAATGGCGACGTAGGTCAGCTGCGTCGATCGGTAAGGGGCGAGCGCGCTGTCGATGTTCGAGGCCGCAATCGCCACCAGCGGATAGCCTTCGATCCGCCGCCAGCTGATCGCATGACGTGTGTCGCTGCCGCTGTCGGCCAGCAGTCGCGCGCCCTGTT
The DNA here is from genome assembly GCA_964613635.1 of uncultured Bifidobacterium sp. GTDB lineage: Bacteria > Pseudomonadota > Gammaproteobacteria > Burkholderiales > Burkholderiaceae_D > Pernthalerella. The sequence continues at coordinate 11,113 of CAZTIF010000034.1, forward strand.
CCTGCTCCAGCCAGGGCTTTTCGAGGAAGACGCCGGCCTGCTGCTTGCTGCCGTGGACCGCCAGCGCCGCGCCGTCGGTGAATTGCACCGCGAGGGAATCGCCCGCGTTCAGCTGCGTCATTTCATGGAAGGACACCAGACTGTCGACCGCGACGGCGATCAGTACCGCGCCGTCGAAGCTGCCGTCAGGCTTGTTGAGGGTGCGCGAGAAGCGGACGATCTGCTTGCCGGCGAAACCGCCGCGTCCCTCGGTCGGATGCGCGATCAACAGGGCCGACTGCTTGCTGTCGCGCGTCTTGCCGAAGAATTCGAGGTCGCCCATGTAGGTGCCGCGCGCGAGATTGCGCGTGCTGGTGGCCGCATAGCCGGCGGCGTCGATCGCCACCGGATAGAACCCGCTCGGGTAGACGCCGCGCCGGTACTGTTCCTCGAGATCCAGCGGCGCGGCCTTCTGCTCCCACTGGTACTTGATCGATAACGATAACTGGTCGACCTGGCCCAGGGTGCGCAGCAGCTGCTCGGCCGACGACCTGGCGCGGAATTCGGTGTCGGCCTGCGCCTTGTCGAGCAGGTGCTGGCGATCCAGCGTGATCTTGACCGCCGCCGCCGCCCAGACGAGGGCAATCAGCAAGACGCAAGCGAGCGCCCAAACCCGGCCGATGCGGCGGTTTGCGGCGCGTATCGCTTGCTCTGACTGTTGCAGCCAAGTTTGCATGGATGGCGGTGGTCAGCGCCCGGGACATCGCAGCGTGCGAGCTCACGGGACGGAATCACCCAGATTTGATGTATTTCCATTATGCAACAGTCCGGCCAAATCGCAAAGTTAGCTATATGAAAAATAACTGACTCGCGAATGGGCCCGGGCCGGGCCGGTCAGAAACCTGCGCCCGGACGCGAGCGCGCCCGCTGCTGGCGGCTGGCCTCCTGCGTCTCGCGGTAGACCGGCAGGTAGACCATGGCGAGGGTGCCATGCTGGTCGATCTTGCTGTATTCGAGCTCGACATACACCGGCTCGGCGTCGCCGCCCCAGACGGTGGTTTCGGTGAAACGCTCGGCGGTGCGGCCCTTGCCCCACTGCGCGCGCGCATGGGCCAGCACCTGCTCATAGGACTGCTGCCCGTTGAATTCCATCTGCACGAAATAGAAGCGGTCGCCGGCGAAGCACAGCCGCTGGTTGGCGACCGGCGTGCCGCCGAACGCTGCGCTGCCGTCGCCGCTGCGGTAGCACTGGTAATACGGCGTCTCGGCCAGCTTCTGCGCGTCGGCCAGCCTGGCGACCGGCGCCTGCCATGGCAGTCCGTCGAAGCCATCGGGCAGGCCGGCGGCCAGCACGGGCAGCGGCAGCCACAGGAACAGACGCATCATCTTCAAGAACACGACGATCACTCCGGGTTCGGAATGCCGGCGCCGGGCCGGCAAGAAAACGGCGCGGAAAATCCGCGCCGTACCTGGTTGCCGGGTCAGCTTACTTCCACAGCGCGCACTTCGTCTCGGCGCGGGTCATGTAGGCCTGGTCGCCCGGGATCACCTGCACCTGCTTGTAGTAGTCCCACGGGTATTTCGACTCGGCCGGCGATTTCACCTGCATCAGCGTCATGTCGTGCACCATGCGGCCGTCGGCGCGGATCACGCCGTTCTTGGCAAACATGTCGTTCACCTTGGTCGACTTCAGCTTCGCCATCACCTTGTCGCCGTCGTCGGTGCCGATCGCCTTCGCCGCACTCAGATAGAAGGCCGCCGCCGAGTAGTTACCTGCATGGAGCATCGACGGCGCCTTCTTGTTGCGGGCCATGAATTTCTTCGCCCATGCGCGCGTCTCGTCATTCGTGTCCCAGTACCAGCCGTCGGTCAGGTACATGCCCTGCGTGACGTTCAGGCCGAGCGCATGCACGTCATTGACGAACATCAGCAGGCCGGCCAGCTTCATCTTCTTGTTCACGCCGAATTCGTTGGCCGCCTTGATCGAGTTGACGGTGTCGCCGCCGGCGTTCGCGAGGCCCAGCACCTGCGCCTTCGAGTTCTGCGCCTGCAGCAGGAAGGACGAGAAGTCGGACGCTGCCAGCGGATGGCGCACCGAGCCGAGCACGCGGCCGCCCTGCGCCTTGACGATCTGCGCGGCGTCGTTTTCCAGCGAGATGCCGAACACATAGTCGGCGGTCAGGAAATACCAGTCCTTGTTGCCCTGCTTGGTCAGCGCCGCAGCGGTGCCGCGCGCCATTGCCGCGGTGTCGTACGCATAGTGGATCGTGTAGGGCGTGCATTCCTCGTTGGTCAGGCGCGAGGTGCCTGCGCCGATCGCGAAGAACGGCTTCTTCTTCTCGGCCGCGACCTTCGCCATCGCGAGGTTGGTGGCCGAGTTGGTGCCGCCGACGAGCATGTCGACGCCCTGCTGGTCGAACCATTCGCGCGCCTTGCTGGCGGCGATGTCGGCCTTGTTCTGGTGGTCGGCGGTCACGAACTCGATCTTCTTGCCGTTGACGTTGCCGCCGAAGTCCGCGATCGCCATCTTGATCGCATCGGCGCCGGCCGGGCCGTCGACGTCGGCATAGACGCCGGACATGTCGGTGATGAATCCGATCTTGATGGTGTCGTTCGACACCTGCGCCTGTGCGCCGGGGGCAGCGGCAAATGCCATCGCGACAGCGAAGGAAAGATTACGCGTCTTCAAGTCAGTCTCCCTTGTTATTGAATGAAGAATATTTATGGGCCGCTGCATCTTAGCATGGCGAAATCCGCGCGGATTCGCCGCGGCGGCCCGGAGCGGCGATCTTCCCTGCAACAGCACCGCGCCGACCACGACTGCGTCAAGCGCGCGCATGCCGACCGGCCCGCCGGCCGCGACGCGGATCAAATGCCCGAACTTGTCGCCGCGCCGTTGTCCTACCGAATGACAAAGCTGCAGCCTGTCCGCCGAGCGCGGCCGGGCAACCCCGCTCCCCGACACCGCAACCGCAGGAGACGAAGCGATGGAAACGAACTACCCGACGGCCGGCACCGAAACGACAGCCCTGCACCGGGACACCGCTCCGGCGGGCGCGGCCGGGGCGGCCGGCTCGCTCGGCAGCGGCGGCAAGGCGCTGCGCATGCGCGAAGAGCTTTCCAGCCTGAAGAGCGACCTCGATGCGCTGATGTTGCATGCGTCCACGCTGAACGAGACCGAACTGCGCGAGGCGCGCGACCGCATGCTCGCGCGCTTCACCTCGGTGCGGCACGCGGCGCGCGGCTTCGCCGAGCAGGCCGGCCGGCAGTTCAGCCAGGGGCGCGACCTCACCGCCGACTATGTGCGCGACAAGCCGCTGCAGTCGGTCGCGATCGCCGCCGGCGTCGGCCTGCTGGTCGGCGCGATACTGCGCCGCAGCTGAGCGGGCCCGGGAGCGTTGGCGTGCTCGAGACCCTGCAAAAGGCGAAGAAGCTGTCCGTGATCGCGCTGGACCGGCTCGGCGACTATCTTGCGCTGGCGCGCATCGAGATGAAGCTGCAGGGCCGCGAGATCGGCGTGCAGCTGGTCGGCTACCTCGGCGCGGCGCTGTGCGCGCTGTTTGCGCTGCTCTTCTTCGGCGTGGCCGTGATCGTCAGCTTCTGGGACAGCGACTACCGTGCGCTGGCCGCATGGGCCGTGGTGCTGCTGTACCTCGGCGGCGCTGCTGCCGGCATCGCGCTGGCACGCCGCCATGCGCCGACCGGCGGCCTGGGCACGCTGCGCGACGAGTTCAGGCGAGATATTGCACTGGTCAGGGAAAGCCTATGAAGCCTTCACTGGAAGACGAGCGGCGCGCGCTGCTCGAGCAGATCGAGGCCAGCCGCGCGGTCTATCGCCGCATGCTGGCCGGTGAACCGGCGACCGGCAGCACGCGTGCGCCGCTGCACCCGGGCAGCCATGTCGCCGCCACGCCGCCGCGCAACCGCGCGCTGCAATGGGCGATGGACCACCCGCTGTGGGTCGCCGGTGGCGTCGCGCTGCTGGTATTGCTGGCGCCGCGCGCGATCGGCAGCGGCCGGCGGACAGCGGCGCGCAGGAAATCCGCCCGCCAGCAGGCCGAGCCGGCCTCCGGCGGCACGCTGCGCGCGCTGCTCACCGTGGCGGCGCTGCTGCTGCGCGACCCGGCCCGCATGCGCGCGGCGAGCGCCTTTGCCGGCAGCGCCTGGCAGTGGCTGCAGCAACGCCGGCACGCGGTGCGACCGGCGCCGCTGCCGCCCGCCGCAACGCCGGCGCGCGCGGGGCCGCAGCTTCGCTGAGCGTCCGCGTAACGCCTACCACCAAGGAGCAATGATGCGAACACGACTGCAATGGATGCTGGCGCTGTCGTTGGCGATGGCGCTGGCACTGGCCGGCTGCAACACGATGCGCGGCTTCGGGCGCGACGTCGAACGCGGCGGCGAACGCGTGCAGGACGCGGCGACGAATGTGCAGAACAAGATGTGATCTTCAGCGGCTGTGATCCGCTTGCGCCCCGGCCGGCAGCGTGATCGTCACGCAGGGGCGTCACGCGGGGTAGTTACGCGGGGTAGTTACCTGAGGTAGTTACGCGGGGCCGTCACGTGGGCGTCTGCTCGCGCAGCACGCAGCCGCGCGGCGACCAGCGCAGCGCCTGCGGCAACCCCGCCCTCAGCCATCGTCCGGCCGGCCGCAGCGCCGGCGCCGCATGGCCGGTCAGGTCGGCGCAGGCCGGCAGGCCGTCGGCCGGATAGCGATATACGGCCGGCTGCCAGTCGTCGGCCGCGGCGCGCGCGGCCAGCGCTCGCAACGCGACGCTGCCGCCGATTGCCAGCGCCAGTACCAGCCAGTAGGCGGGACGGGCGCGCATCTCACTGCGCCATGCCGCTGACGGCCGGCGCGGCGACGGCATCGCCCGTCGCAAGCACCGAGCGGTAGACGCTGGCCACCTGCATCGCCACGCGATCCCAGGTGAAATGCCGCTGCGCGCGGCGCAGGCCGGTCCAGCCCATGCGCTGCGCCAGCGCCGGGTCGCGCTGCAGCCGGGCCAGCCGCGCGGCCAGCGCGGCCGGTTCGTTTGGCGGCACCAGGAAGCCGGTCTGGCCATCCAGCACCGTGCTGAGCAGGCCGCCGACCGCGCTGCCGATCACCGGGGTTGCGCAGGCCATGGCTTCGAGCGGCGTGATGCCGAAGGGTTCGTACCACGGCGTGGTGACGAACACATCGGCCGCGCTGTAGTACTCGCGCAGCCGGTGGCGCGGCTGCGCGCCGGTGAAGCTGACCTGGCCATCGACGCCCAGCGTGCGCGCGAGCCCGGCCAGCCGCTGTATCTCCGGCGTGGCCATCGGGCCGGCGCCGCCCTCGCCGCCGACGACGAGCAGGCGGGCGGCGACGCGATGCCCGTCCCGCAGCAGCCGCAGCGCACGCAGCACGTTGTCGATGCCCTTGCGCGGCACCATGCGGCCGAGCTGCAGCACGATGAAGTCGCCCTCCGGCAGGCCGAGCGTCGCGCGCGCCGTGGAACGCACCGGCCAGAACTCATCCGGATCGAAGCCGCAGGGCACCACCGCCAGCCGCGCCGGCGCGCCGTCGTACAGCGCGAGCATGTCGCGGCGGTCCTGCTCGCATTCGGCGATCACGCAATTGGCGTCGCGCATCAGCGCCTCTTCCAGCGCGAAGCGCGCATCGGGAAAGCCGTCGGCCGCGCCCTGGCACAGCCGCCGCACGCGACCGAGCGCATGGAAGGTGATCACATAGGGCAGCCCGAGGTCGCGCTTGAGCTGCTGCGCAACCAGGCCGGACAGGAAAAAATTTGCGTGCGCGAGCGCATAGCGCAGCCCGGAACGCTGCAGGAAGCGCAGCATGGCCTGCGCGAATTCCGGCATGTAGGGCAGCAGCGCCTCCTTCGGCAACGGCCGCGCCGGACCGGCGTCGATGCTGACCACGCGCACGCCGGGACGCCAGTCGACGACCTCCGGCGCGGCGGCATCATCGCGCCGCGTATAGACATCGACCAGATAGCCGAGCCGCCCGAGCTCGCGCGCGAGATTGCCGACGTAGACATTCTGCCCGCCGCCGTCCACGCCGCCGAGCGACGCCAGTGGCGACGCGTGCTCGCTGATGAAAGCGATCCTCTGCATCTGCGCTCATCCCCAGAAGGCCGGCGGCCGGTCGAGGGGATGACGCAAGGGCTGTGCCCGCCGCCCGGCGCGCAGGCGGCCGGCGCAGACGGCGCGCGCCGATGGCAATCCTTGCCGATGGCGGCAAGATTTACACGGTTGCGCGCTACTGGCCGCCGCGAGGAATCTCGCCGCGCCATGCGCCGGACGCAGCGCCCTGCGACTCCAGCATCTGCTTGAAGCGCAGCATGTCCTGCTCGACACGGCGGCGCAATTCGCTCTCGTGCTGCGCCTGGTCGATGCCGGGCAGCTGCGGCGCGAGTTCCATGTCGAGGTCGACCCGCGTCAGGTCCTGCTGCAGCGGCTGGAAGCGCACGCTGCCGCTGTTGCCGGGGCCGCCGATGTCGCGCCACGCGATCAGCTGGTCCGGCACCTGCTCGGTGATCTCGGAGTCCCATTCGACGGTGCGGCCGTGCCGGTCGGCGCGCCAGTGCAGGTGCGCGTCGTCGAGCTGCCGGACTTCGCGCACGCCCTCCATGAAGCGCGGGAAGGCCTCGAACTGCGTCCACTGGTTGTAGGCGGCGGCGAGCGGGACGCGAACCTCGACGCTTTGCCTGATGCTGGCCATGCTCCCTCCTTGCAAACTGTGTTCCGTAGCAGACCGCGCGGGCGCACCCTGCGTTCCCGCGCGCCGCGTCGCGCCGAACCATTCGCGCGCGATGCCGTCAGAAATCATTTGCACCGCCTGCATTTGCACGACCTGTTTGCCCCGTCTCCTGCACCGTCACTCAAGCATGGCCGCCGCCGACAAGCTCCGCCCCGCGCTGCGACGAGAAATCTGGCAGCTGGCCGTCCGCTTCCGCGCGCGCATCGCGCTGGCGATGCTGTTCCTGGTGGCGGCCCGGCTGTCGAGCGTGGCGGTGCCGCTGTCGCTCAAGCACATCGTCGATGCGCTGTCGCGGCCCGAGCAGCTGGCGCTGCTGCCGGTCGCGCTGCTGTCGGGCTATGCGCTGCTGCGCTTCACCAGCACGCTGTTCAACGAGTGGCGCGACCTGGTCTTCTCGCGCGTGACGCAAGTCGCGGTCGCGGCCTTCGCGCGGCGCATCTTCGCGCACCTGCACCAGCTGGGCCCGCGCTTTCATGCGCGCCGCCGCATCGGCGGGCTGCTGCCCGAGATCGACCGCGGCACCGCCGGCCTCTCTTTCCTGCTCGGCGTCGGCCTGTTCACGCTGTTGCCGACGCTGGTCGAGATCGCGCTGGTGCTGGCGGTGATGATCTCGCGCTACAGCGCGTGGTACACGCTGGTCATCGCGCTGACCTTCATCGCCTATACCGGCTTCACGCTGGCCTTCACCGCGCGCCGCGCGATCCACCAGCGCCGCGTGAACCGGCTTGACAGCGACGCCAAGGGACGGCTGGCCGACAGCCTGATCAATGCCGACGCGGTGCGCACCTTCACCAACGAGGCGCTCGAGGTGCGCCGCTTCGACGGCATCATGCAGGACTGGAGCCGCGCGGCCTACGACAACCAGTGGGCGCTGTTCCGGCTGCATGTCGGGCAGAGCGCGCTGATCGCCGTCGGCGTGGCGTCGGTGATGCTGCTGGCCGGCGCCGATGTGCTGGGCCGTCGGCTGACGGTCGGCGACCTCGTGCTGATCAATGCGTTCATGCTGCAGATCTGCCTGCCGCTGAACTCGCTCGGCTTCGTCTACCGCGAAGCGCGCGACGCGCTGATCAACATCGAGCGCATGCGCGCGCTGCTGAACGAGCAGCCGGAGTTCGACGACAGCGAGGCGCTGCCCGACTTGCAGGTGCAGGCCGGGCAGATCGAGTTCCGCCATGTCCGCTTCGGCTACGAGCCCGCGCGGCCGGTGCTGGACGACGTGAGCTTCACGATCCCCGCCGGCCACACGGTCGCGGTGGTCGGCGGCAGCGGCTCGGGCAAATCGACGCTGGCGCGGCTGCTGCTGCGCTTCCATGACCCGGAAGATGGCGCGGTGCTGGTCGACGGCCAGGACATCCGCGCCGTCAGCGCGCGCAGCCTGCGCCGGCAGATCGGGCTGGTGCCGCAGGACACCAGCCTGTTCAACGACAGCATCGCCTACAACATCGGCTATGGCCGTCCGGACGCGAGCCGCGACGAGATTGTCGCGGCGGCGCGCGCGGCCCATGTGCATGCACTGATCGAATCGCTGCCGGACGGCTACGACACCGAGGTCGGCGAGCGCGGCGCAAAGCTCTCCGGCGGCGAGCGCCAGCGCATCGCGATCGCGCGCGCGATCCTGAAGGATCCGCCGATCCTGATCTTCGACGAGGCCACCTCGGCGCTGGACTCGCAATCCGAACGCGCGATCCAGGACGAGCTCGAGCGCCTCGCGCGCAACCGCTCGACGCTGGTGATAGCGCACCGGCTGTCGACGGTGGTGCATGCGCACGACATCATCGTGCTCGAGCGCGGCCGCATCGTCGAGCAGGGCAGCCACCTGCAGCTGATGGAAAGAAACGGCGCGTATGCGACGCTGTGGCGGCTGCAGCTGCAGGCCGCGCCGGTCGAGTGAGCTTGACGCGCGTCACTGGAACGCGACTTGCACGGCAGCCTGGATGCGCCGACTGAAAATCCTGACCTGGCTGACCCATGGCAGCTACCTGCACTATCTGTCGCAGGCGCCGCATGATTTCTACCTCATGATGCGGCCCGGCAGGCCGGCTGGCTATGGCGGCCGCTGCGGCTGGATGCGCTGGGGCGAGAACGTGTTCGACCAGCCGGTCGAGACGGTGCGCGAGCGCGCGTTCGACTGCATCCTGTACCAGGACGATCCGCAGTACCTCGATGACCGGCACCGACTGCTGTCGGAGGCGCAGCGCCGCCTGCCGCAGATTTATCTCGAGCATGACCCGCCGCGCGAGCATCCGACGGACACGCGCCATCCGGTCGACGATCCTTCGGTGCTGCTGGTGCATGTGACGCCGTTCAATGCGCTGATGTGGGACAGCGGCCGCACGCCGACGATGGTGATCGAGCATGGCGTGACCGATCCCGGGCCGCAATGGCGCGGCGAACTCGCGCGCGGCATCAGCGTCGTCAATCATCTCGCCGGACGCGGACGACGGCTGGGCGCGGACTTGTTTGCGCTGGCGCGCGAGCAGCTGCCGCTGGACCTGGCCGGCATGGGCAGCGAGGCCATCGGCGGGCTCGGCGAACTGCCGCTGCATGACTTGCCGCAGCTGTGCGCACGTTATCGCTTCTTTTTCCATCCGGCGCGCTACACCAGCCTCGGGCTGGGCATGATCGAGGCGATGATGCTGGGCATGCCGGTGGTTGCGCCGGCAACGACGGAGATGCCGAACGCGATCGAGAATGGCGTCAGCGGCTATGTCGATACCTGTCCGCACCGGCTGGTCGAGCGCATGCGCGAACTGCTGCGGCATCACCGGATCGCCGCGCAGCTTGGCGCGGGCGCGCGCCAGCGCGCACTGGAGCGCTATGGCATCGGACGCTTCGTCAGTGACTGGAATGCGGCGCTGAAAAGGGTGGCCGGCTGAACCGCCGGCTCCCGGACGCCGCATGCGACGACGATTCAGGAATAGGTGTAATACACCAGCCGCACCAGCGACGAATCGAAATACAGCGCCTGCCACGGGATCACCACCGGCGCCTTGCCGCCCTGCGAGGCGACCACGACGAAGCGCAGCTGCCGGCTGCGCACATCGACCAGCACCGACTTCACGCGCCCCATCGCCTGCCCGGTGGCGGTCACGACGGGACAGGAGCGCAGCAGTTCGGTGGCCGACGACTGTCCCGCCGTCATGCACGCAAAGCGCCGCCGGCGAGATCTCGCAGTGCCGCTCCCCCCTTCGAAATTCTTCAGCATGGCGCACGCTCCGATGAATAGATTAGGACAATCCACCGCTGCGGCGAGTTCACGCGCGCCGGGGGCGACTCAAGCGCGCATTGCGCAGGATCGCGGCGCCGATCAGCCGCGACTCGGCTCGGCGGTGCCGGCAGCGGTGTCGCCGGACTCGTTCCAGGTCGTGCGCCGTGCGCCCATCGCGCCGAGCAGGCCGCCGACGACGGACAGCGCCAGCGACAGCGCAACGGCCGCGAACACGACCCAGGCGGCGGTGCTGGCGCCGCGGATCGCGCGATCGGCTGCCGCACGTCCCTGCGGCGACGCCTGTTCGGGCGAGCCGGACATGATCAGCGCCTGGTCGACCAGCGTGGACGCGCGCTCGCGCTGCACGCCCATGCTGCTGCTCATGTAGTCGATCGCCTGGTCGCGCCGGCCGGCGGCGATGTGTTCCTGCAGCGTGCGCATCGACTCGCCGCTGACGTTCACGCCGAGCTGGCGGTTCAGCATCGACGCCAGTCCGCCCGGGCTGGCGCCGGCCTGCGCCGCGCTGGTCGCGCCCTGGCCGACGCTGGAGAACAGCCCGGACAGCAGCGAGCCGCCGGCGGAGGTGGCGAGCACGACGAACAGCAGCGTCGTCACCGCCCACGACACCACGCCGTGCAGAATGCCGTCGGTCTTGCGCTTGAGGCCGGACATGCGGCCGGCGACATAGGCGCCGATCATCGCGGCGATCAGCATCGAGATGCCGGCCCAGATCATCGCGCCGGTGCCGGGCGCCTCGCCCTGCTGCACGCTGGTCATCGACAGCCCGCTGGCGATGCCGAGCAGGGTCAGCACCAGCTGCACGGAGATGCCGACGGCCACGCCGGCCAGCACCGCGCCCCAGCGAATGGCGGGAAACAGCGGACGACGGACGATGTTTTCCTGTGAGATCAGGGTGCCGCCCGGATAGGCGGCGCCGGTGTCTAGGTGTATGGTGGCCATCGGCAAATCTCCTTGCGTGATCCTGCGGGTTGAGGTTGGAGTGCGTCCCTGCCGAAAATTCCTGCGCCTTTGGCGCGCGTCAAAACGAACGTGCGGTATACGCGGGACGCACCGCCTGGCATCACAGCTTCGTCAGCACGCCCTTCGTGATCTGCACGCGGTCGCCGGGGTTGACCAGCGGCGCGTTTTCCTGCGCGAAGGACTGCGTGGTGCCATCGTCCATCCGGATGGTGACCTTGTAAATTTCACCGGCCTTGCGCCGTTTTTCCATCTCGTGCCCGACATACGCGCCGCCGGCCGCGCCGGCTGCGGTCGCCACGGTGCGCCCGGTGCCGCCGCCGACCTGGTTGCCGATCAGGCCGCCGACGGCCGCGCCGGCCAGCGTGCCCAGGCCTATGCCTTTCGAGCGCGGCACCAGGTCGACCGACTGTATGGTGCCGCTGCCGTTGACGTTGGACGCGATCTGCTGCGTCTGCTCGCGGCTGCCGAACAGGTCGCTGGTGGCCTGGCAGCCGGCCGACATCAGGGCCGCCATCATCAACGGCAATGCAATTCCCTTGCTCTTCATGGTCTGCTCCTCCAGCGCGCTGCGCGAATCGATCCAATGCAAACCGACGGGAGCAGCAAACATGCCAAACGCAAGGGCGCGGAACACTGCGCTGCGGCACCAGTCCACCACGCATTGCGCCCTGCAATGCCGGACCCAACTGGAGGCCATGTGACCCTGCCGCAAACCATTTCCCTGAAGGACCAGACCGCGCTGGTGACCGGCGGCGCCAGCGGACTGGGCGCTGCCCTGTGCCGCGAGCTCGCCACGCGCGGCGCGCGCGTGATGATCGCCGACCTGCAGGAGGGCGCGGCGCAATCGCTTGCGCAGCAACTGCTGGCCGAGGGCAGGCAGGCCGAAGCGGTCGGCTGCGATGTCGGCGACAGCGCGCAGGCCGAGCGCGCGGTGCGTTACACGATGGACCGCTTCGGCGCGATCGACGTGCTGGTCAACAATGCCGGCGTCGATGTGACCTGCAGCCTGGCGGAGCTGGACGTGCAGGCATGGGAGCGCGTGCTGCGCACCAACCTGCAAGGTCCCTTCGTGCTGGCGCGCGCGGCCGCGCGGCACATGATGGGGCGCGGCCGCGGGCAGGTGGTGAACATCACGTCGACTGCCGCCAAGCGGCAATGGCCGAATGCGGTCGCGTATCACGCCAGCAAGACCGGGCTGCTCGCGCTGTCGCATGCGCTGCATGCGGAACTGCGCCCGGCCGGCATCAAGGTGATGGCGGTGGTCGCCGGGGGCATGAGCACGCCCTTCCTGCTCGACCGCTTCCCCGGCATCGACCGCGACGCGCTGCAGGATCCCGCGAATGTCGCGCTGGTCATCTGCGACTTGCTGCAGCTGCCGGCCGGCAGCGTGGTGCCGGAGGTCACCATCCTGCCGATGCGCGAGACGTCATGGCCGTGAAGCGCGCGGTCTTCCTCGACAAGGACGGCACGCTGGTGCATGACGTGCCGTACAACGTCGATCCCGCCCGCATCCGCCTCGCGCCGGGCGCCGGCGCGGCGCTGCGGCGGCTGCGGCAGTCCGGGTTCCGGCTGTTCGTGGTGAGCAACCAGTCCGGCGTCGCGCGCGGCCTGTTCCGCGAATCGGCGCTGGCCGGGGTGCGCGAACGCATCGCGCAGCTGCTGGCGCGCGCTGCGGTCGCGCTGGATGGTTTCTACTATTGCCCGCACGGGCCGTCCCCGCCCGGCGCGCCGCCGGCCTGCGACTGCCGCAAGCCCGCGCCCGGCATGCTGCTGCGCGCCGCGCGCGAACATCAGCTGGCGCTGGAGCGCTGCTGGATGGTCGGCGACATCCTTGACGATGTCGAGGCCGGCCGGCGCGCAGGCTGCCGCACGGTGCTGATCGACAACGGCAGCGAGACCGAATGGCGATTCGCGCCGCTGCGCCGCCCGCACTGGCGCGCGCCCGGCCTGGCGCAGGCCGCGGGCATCATCCTGCAGCGCCCGGACGGCCGATGAAGCTGCTGGCGATCCGGCTGGACTCGACCGGCGACGTGCTGATGTGCTCGCCGGCGCTGCGCGCGCTGCACGAGCACGGACACCAGGTGACGCTGCTGACCTCGGCGGCCGGCGCGCTGGCCGGCGAGCGCATCGATGGCGTGGCCGGCGTGATCCGCTGGGCCGCGCCGTGGATGAAGGCCAGCGCCGCAGCGCCGGCCGGCTGCGTGCCGGCGCTGGCCGCGCAATTGCGCCAGCAGGGCTTCGACGCTGCGGTGATCTTCACCAGCTACAGCCAGAGCGCCTTGCCGGCGGCGCTGCTGTGCCAGATGGCCGGCATTCCGCTGCGGCTGGCGCATTGCCGCGAGAATCCTTACCAGCTGCTGACCCACTGGGTGCGCGAGAGCGAGCCGGAGACGCAGCTGCGGCATGAGGTGGAACGGCAGGCGGACCTGGTCGCGCTGCTTGGCTGCCGGCCGGCGTCGATGCGGCTGTCGGTGCGCATCGATGCGCAGGATCGCGCCGCCGCCGACGCCGCGCTGCGCGCCGCCGGCATCGATCCCGACAGCGACTGGATCTTGCTCCACCCGGGCGCCAGCGCGCCGTCGCGGCGCTATCCGGTGGCGCACTGGCGCGCCGCGGCGGACTGGCTGGAGCGCCATGCGGGCATGCCGCTGGTCTTCGCCGGCGGTATCGACGACGTGGAGCGGGTGCGAGAGATCGCCGGCGACGGCCGGCCCGGGGACGGATTGCGCTGGCCCTCGCTGGCCGGCCGGCTGGACTTTGGCGCACTCGCGGCGCTGGTGGAGAAGGCGCGCGTGCTGGTCGCCTGCAACAGCGCGCCCGCGCATCTCGCCGCGGCCACCGGCACGCCGGTGGTGGACCTGTATGCGCTGACCAATCCGCAGCATGCGCCATGGCAGGTCAGGCACCGGCTGCTGTACCGGCCGGTGCCCTGCCATGACTGCTACCGCAGCATCTGTCCGTACGGCGAGCCGCGCTGCCTCGCCGGCGTCGAGCCGCGCGAGATACTGCAGGCGGTGAGGGAGCTGACGGGAACGCTGGCGGCGTTCACTGGCGGATCACGCTGAAATTGCCGTCCGGCTCGAGACAGGCCAGCTTCACCTGCGCGATGTCCTCGACGCCCTGCTCGCGCAATAGCGCGAACAATTCTTCCTCGGTGATGAACTCGCGGCGCAGGTTGCGCCTCAGCAGGCGACCGTGGCGCACCAGCGGCAGACTGCTCGGCTCGACCAGCCGGCGCACCGCCGGATAGCGAAAGGCCAGCCAGTCGAGCAGCACGTTCCAGCCGATGAGTGTGCTGACCAGCACCAGCCCGTCGGTGACGGTGGTGTATTCGCCGGCCATCGCATTCTGCGACGCATCGGCAACCAGCACGAGCAGCAGCACGTCGGCAATGCCGACCGAGCCGACGTCGCGCCGGATGACGAAGCGGAAGATCAGGAACAGGAAGACGTAGACGGCGGAGGCGCGCAGCACGATCTCGGCGAGCGGCATCGACAGCCGGAACAGCTCGGCAAGGTCAACGCCCTGCAACGCGACCACGATTCAGCCAGTGGCGGTGCGGCGCGCCGGCGCAATCCGCTTGCGCCGCGCGCCGCCATCGCGCTTACTGCCAGTAGGGCTGCTGGTTGTAATACGCATAGACCTGCGAGGCCCAGCTCTGGTCGGCCATCGCCGGCCAGTGGTCCTTGTCGAAGCCGGGCGCGCTTTGCAGCCTGTCCTTGGGCACGTCGAGCACGAAGCACTTGCGGTCGGCGTCGAGCGTCATCGCGCTCCACGGCACGGCGAACAGCTTGTCGCCCATGCCGAGGATGCCGCCGAAGGACAGCACCGCATAGGCGATGCGGCCGCTGCCGACGTCGAGCATGATGTCCTCGATGGTGCCGAGTTTCTCGTCCTGCAGGTTGACCACGTCGTCGCCCTGCAGGGTCTCTGCCGCCATCACGTCGGGACCCGGTCCGCTGTGGTCGTCCGGATGGCGCTGCATGATGCGCGCGCCCTGCTGCGCCTGCGTTCCCTGCGGCGTATTGGAAGATAGGCTCATGGCTTGTCCTTTCGAAGGGTTCGTTGGACACGGCGAACGCAGGCTGCGCGTGCGCCGTGGATTGCATTGGACTGCGCGCGCCGCCTTTAATTCAGCAGCTGCCTTTCCCATGCCGCACCGGCCGGCTCGCTGCCGTATTCCTCGAGCCGGTTGTACAGCGTCTTGAGGCTGATGCCGAGCAGGTCGGCGGCGCGCTTCTTCACGCCGCCGCACAGCTCGAGTGTGGCAAAGATCAGGCGCCGGTCGGCATCGGCCAGCGTGCTGCCGACCGGCACGGCCAGCGTCAGCGTGGCGGTCGTACCCTGCGCCGGGCCGGGGCCGAGCGCCTGCGCATCGATCAGCTGGTCGGACAGGATGTAGGCGCGCTGGATGAAATTGCGCAGCTCGCGCACATTGCCCGGCCAGTGCCAGGCCTGCAGCGTGGACGCGGTGCGCGCCGACAGTTGCTTGGCGGTGCCGTGCGCGGCGTTCAGCTCGGCCAGGAAGTGATGCGCGAGCAGGCCGATGTCGTCGCCGCGCTCGCGCAGCGGCGGCACCGGCAAGGGAAAGACATTCAGCCGGTGGAACAGGTCGAGGCGCAGGCGTCCCTCGGCGATGGCCGGCTCGGGGTCGCGGTTGGTGGCCGCGACGATGCGCACGTCGGTGTGCAGCTCCTGGTTGCTGCCGATGCGCATGAAGGTGCCGGTCTCGAGCACGCGCAGCAGCTTCACCTGCAGCTCGACCGGCATCTCGATGACCTCGTCGAGGAACAGCGTGCCGCCGGTCGCACGCTCGAAATAGCCCTTGTGCTGGCGGTCGGCGCCGGTGAAGCTGCCCTTCTCGTGGCCGAAGATCTCGCTCTCGATCAGCTGCGGCGAGATCGCGCCGCAGTTCACCGGCAGGAAGGGCTGGCGCTGCCGGCGCGACTGCGCATGGATGCTCTGCGCGACCAGTTCCTTGCCGGTGCCGCTCTCGCCGAGCAGCAGCACGCTGGCCTCGGTGGGCGCGACGCGCGCGATGTGGTCGCGCAGTGTCTGCATCGCGCTCGAGTCGCCAAGCAGCTGCGGCGCCGCTTCGCCGCGCGCCGCGTCGGCCCGGCCGCGCAGTCCGCCCGTGGCCAGCAGCGTGCGCAGGCGCGCGGTATCGACCGGCTTGGCGAGATAGTCGGCGACGCCGCGCCGGAATGCGTCGACCGCGCGCTCCAGCGACGGCCGTGCAGCCAGCAGCAGCAGCGGCGCGTCGGCGACCGGATCGTCCAGCAGGTCGAGGCCACTGCCGTCGGGCAGCGCGTCGGCGGCCAGGATCCAGTCGGGCGGCTGCAGCGACGCCTGCACCTGCGCTTGGCGCAGGTGGGTCGCGACGGCGCATGACACGCCCTCCGCGCCGAACCAGTCGCGCAAGGCGGCCGCGCTGCCGGCGTCGTCATCGACGATCAGGACATGGTGCATGGGAAGCTGCGGCACGGGCCTGCCTGCGCGGCGGCATGCGCGCCGCCGGGCGCGCACGTCCCGCCGGCAGGGGCCGGCGGGATGGCCTTGCCTGCGGGCTTACTGGCTGTCCTTGTCCGATCCCGACTTGCCGGACGAGGTCTCGTCGCCGCTGCCGGAGCTGCTGCCGCCCATGCCGCCGCCGGCCGACGATTCGCCACCGCCGGATTGCGAGGTTCCTTCGCTGCTGGCGCCGGAGGACTGGCCTCCGGCGTCCTCGCCGGCACGCTGGCAGGCCGCGAGCGCGCCAGTGAGGAATGCCGGCAGCATCGCCAGTACCAGCCATCGCTGGAGTCGTTTGTTCATCTGCGTTGCCCTCATCAAGGATCAGTCGTTACGGTGCATGCCGGACCTGCCGGTCCGGCTATTTCGCGCTGCCCGAGCTGCTGCTGCCGCCGGTCGAGCTGCCGGCGCTGTCGCCCGAAGCGCCCGGCGGAGTGCCGCCCGGGGTCGCGCCGGACATGCCGCCCGATGACATGCCGCCCGACGACATGCCACCCGATGACATGCCGCCCGACGACATGCCGCTGCCGGTGTCGCCGCCGGTCGATCCGCCCGAACTCATGCCGGAGGTGCCCGAGGTGCCCGAGGTGCCCGAGGTGCCGGAAGTGCCCGAGCTTCCCGATTTGCCCGGCGTGCCGCCGGACTCGCCGCCGGTCGTGCCCGGCGGGCTGGACGGGCTGGCTCCCGGCGCAGGCGTTGCGCCCGGCGCCGCGCCCTCGGTGCCTCCGGCGCCCGTGCCGGTACCGGAAGGCGGTGGCGGCGCTGCGCCCGGAGACTCGGACGGCGGCGGTGTGGTGGCCGGTGCGGTGGAGGTGCCGCCCGACGTGCCACCCGACTTGTCGTCACCGCCCTTGTTGCAGGCCGTGACGCTCATCGCCAGCAGGCCCAGCATGAGCAGGATCCTTGAAGCATGCAGTTTTGGGTTCATTGCCATTCCTTTCAACTAACGATGATGTCGTCGCCTTCCGTCTTGACTGGACGATGCTGCATAAGTTTCAACACTGGCCCTCGCGCCCTGCGTCACGACAAACCGGCGCGAGCGGCGCAAGCGCTGCGCCACGCGATACTGGCGCAGCGGCATTGCCGTCCTTTGATGCGGGGCAGGCGTGCGCGCCGCTGTCGGCGCGGAATGCGCGCCGGCCTGTCCAAACCCTGTTTCCTCAAAGCGCAGCCATGTCCGTCGAGAAGCCCCTGAAGCGTTTCGGACTGCTGTACGGCGGCTCCACGGCGATGGAGACGCTGTACCGCCAGCTCGACCGTGTCGCCGGCACCGACGCGACCGTGTTGCTGGAGGGCGAGAGCGGCACCGGCAAGGAGCTGATCGCGCAGACCCTGCACCTCGGCAGCCGCCGCGCCGCGGCCAGGTTCGTCGCGGTGAATTGCGGCGCGATTCCGGCGCACCTGATCGAGGCCGCGCTGTTCGGCCATGAGAAGGGCAGCTTCACCGGCGCGCTGCGCCGGCAGGCCGGCTATTTCGAACATGCGTCGGGCGGCACGCTGTTCCTCGACGAGATCACGGAAATGCCCTGCGACATGCAGGTGAAGCTGTTGCGCGTGCTGGAGAGCGGACGCTTCCACCGGATCGGCGGCAGCGAACTGGTGCGCGTGGATGTGCGGCTGATCGCGGCGACCAATCGCCCGCTGCTGCAGGCGGTGCAGGAAGGCCGCCTGCGGCAGGACCTGATGTACCGGCTGGCGGTCTTCCCGCTGCGCGTGCCGCCGCTGCGCGAGCGCGGCCATGATGTCGAACTGCTGGCGCGCCATTTCCTGCAGGAGCTGAATGCGCAGGCAGGCACGTCCAAGCAGCTCACGCGCCAGTCGCTGGAGCGGCTGCGCCACCGGCCCTGGCCCGGCAATGTGCGCGAGCTGAAAAACCTGCTGTACCGCGCCTTTATCCTGTCGGCCGACCTCGTGCAGATCGATGCGCCCGAGGCCCGGCGCGGCCCGCGCTCGGTGTTCGCGGACGGCGCGCTGAATTTCCCAGTCGGCACGCCGCTGGCGGATGCGCAGCGCGAACTGATCATGGCCACGCTGCAGCATCATCGCGGCAACAAGCGGCTGACGGCCGCCGCGCTGGGGATCAGCGTGAAGACGCTGTACAACCGGCTCAAGGAGTATCAGGTGTTGACGACTTCGCCGCCGTTCGGGTGAAGCACCTGCCCGGTCATGTAGCTGCTGTCCTCGCTGGCGAGGAATACGTAGCAGGGCGCAATCTCTTCCGGCTGGCCGGCGCGGCCGAGCGGCACGTCCTTGCCGAACTGCGGTATGCCTGCGGCGCTGCTGCTGGACGGGATCAGCGGCGTCCACACCGGCCCCGGCGCAACGCCGTTGACGCGGATGCCGCGCTGCGCGAGCTGCTGCGACAGCGAGCGCGTGAAGCTGACGATGGCGCCCTTGGTGGATGAATAATCGAGCAGGTGGCTGCTGCCGCGGTAGGCCGTCACCGAGGTGGTGTTGATGATGCACGCACCTTGTTTGAGGTGCGGCAGCGCGGCCCGGGTCAGGTAGAAGTACGCGAAGATGTTGGTGCGGAAGGTGCGCTCGAACTGTCCGGGAGGAATGTCTTCGAGACTGGATGCGGAGTGCTGCTCGGCCGCATTGTTGACGAGGATGTCGAGCCGGCCGAAGCGCGCCAGTGTGTCGCGAACCAGCAGCCGGCAAAAGCTTTCATCGCCGATGTCGCCGGATATCGCGAGGCACTGCCGCCCCTGCTGCTCGACCAGTTGCCGGACATGGTCGGCATCCTGCTGCTCTTCAAGGTAAGTGATCGCGACATCCGCGCCTTCCTTCGCGAAATGTATCGCGGCCGAGGCGCCGATGCCGCTGTCGCCGCCGGTCACCAGCGCCACCCGGCCCTGCAACTTGCCGGCAGGCCGGTAATTTTT
>CAZTIF010000035.1:0-20334 GCA_964613635.1 uncultured Bifidobacterium sp.
CCTTCGTGTTCGACCGCCTGCGCGGCCTGCTGCGCGAGCGCGGCTTCGCGCAGGACGCGGTCGAGGCCGTCGTCGCGCAGGCGCCGGACCGCCTCGACGACATCGTCGAGCGCCTCGAAGCGGTGAAGGCATTCGCCGCGCTGCCGCAGGCCGAGTCGCTGGCCGCCGCGAACAAGCGCATCACCAACATCCTGAAGAAGAACGAAGGCGTGCATGGCGAAGTGAAGGCCGAGCTGCTGCAGGAAGCCGCCGAGCAGCGCCTGTACGGCGCAATGACGGACACCCGCGTCGAGGTCGACAAGGCGTTCGCCGCCGGCGATTTCAGCGGCACGCTGAAAGCGCTGGCCGCGCTGCGCGACGACGTCGATGCGTTCTTCAACGACGTGATGGTGATGGCCGAGGATGCGGCGCTGCGCGCGAACCGCCTTGCGCTGCTGAACGCGCTGCACGGCATGATGAACCGCGTCGCCGACATTTCGAAACTGGCCGCCTGAGATGCCGCACACCGCGCAGCTGCCGAAGAAGCTGGTCATCCTCGACCGTGACGGGGTGATCAACTTCGAGCATGCGGACTCGATCCGTTCGCCGGCAGACTGGCGCCCGATCCCGGGTTCGCTGGAGGCGATTGCGCGGCTGAACCAGCATGATTACCTGGTCGCGATCGCGACCAACCAGGCGGGCATTTCGCGCGGCCTGTTCGACATGCGCGCGCTGAACGCGATCCACCAGAAGCTGCACCTGGCCGCGCAGGCGGTGGGCGCGCATGTCGATGCGATCTTCTTCTGCCCGCATGCGGCCGACGAATTCTGCGACTGCCGCAAGCCGCGTCCCGGCATGCTGAAGGCCATCGGCGAGCGCTTCGGCGTCGGCCTGCAGGGCGTGCCCATGGTGGGCGACGCGCTGCGCGACATGCATGCCGCTTTCGAGGTCGGCTGCGTCCCTTGCCTGGTGAAGACCGGCAAGGGCGAAAAGACGCTGGAAACGGGCGGCCTGCCGCCGGGCACGCGGGTGTTCGACCAGCTCGCTGCAGTGGTCGACTGGCTGCTGCAGCGCGACCATGACGACGCTGCCGCCGTGCCGGCGGCGCGCGATCCGTCCCAGAAAAAATAACCAACGCCGGCGGCCTGTCGCCGCCCTGCGCAAGAAGGAACCTGCATGTCCCGTCCGCTCCTGTTCGTCCGTTCGCTGTTGTTCGCGCTGGTGATCGTCGCCGCGACCGTCGTCTGGGCGATCGGCTGTTTCAGCTTCGTGCTGCTGCCCTACCGGCAGCGCTACTGGATGATCACGCGCTGGAATGCGTTCATCGTCATTGCGGCCCGCGTCATCTGCGGCATCCGCTGGCAGGTGAAGGGTTTCGAGAACCTGCCGGATGCGCCGGTGATCCTGCTGTCCAAGCACCAGTCGGCGTGGGAGACGATTTTCTATTGCTGGCTGATGCCGCGCCCGCTGGTGTTCGTGTTCAAGAAGTCGCTGCTGTACATTCCGTTCTTCGGCTGGGGCCTGGCGATGCTGCGGATGATCGCGATCGACCGCAGCAAGCGGCGCGAGGCGATGGCGCAGGTGGTCCAGATCGGCAAGAACCGGCTCGATGCCGGCCAGTGGGTGATCATGTTCCCGGAAGGTACGCGCACCGAGGTCGGCAGCCAGGGCAAGTACAAGGCCGGCGGCGCGATCCTCGCGGTCGGCACGCAGACGCCGGTCGTCCCGATTGCGATCAATTCCGGCGACTGCTGGCCGCGCAATGCGTTCATCAAGAAGCCGGGCACGATCATCGTATCGATCGGCAAGCCGATCTCGCCGGACGGATTGAGCGCAGGCGAGCTGAATGAACGGGTGGAAAACTGGATAGAATCCGAAATGCGCGTGATCGCACCGCATGCGTACACCCCCTCAGCCCGGCAACAGGATGCCTGACCTCATGTCGCTCAAGCAGCTGCTCAGGAAAAAATTCATTGACCCGGCGCAAATGACGCTGGATGCCCTGTTTGGCGATGCCGGCGAGGCGGCGCCACAGGGATCGACCGTGCCGGAGACGCCGGTGCCGCCGGGCCACCGCCGCATCCGCTTCGATCACCTGTTCCTTGACTACCGTCTGCTGCGCTCGAATCGCAAGACCATCGGCTTCCTGATCGATGACGACGGCCTGCGCGTGACCGCGCCGCGCTGGGTCACGCTGGCCGAGATCGAGTCGGCCATCGCCAGCAAGCAGCAGTGGATCTTCCGCAAGATCAATGAGCAGCGCGAGCGCTCGGTGCGGCGGCTGCAGCCGCCGATGGAGTGGCGCGACGGCGCGACGATTCCCTATCTCGGCACGGATATCACGGTGCGCTTGTCCGATGACATGAGCGCCGGCGTGCGCTTTGACGAGGCCTTGCGCGAGCTGCACGTCAGCCTGCCCGCATCGGCCAGCGAGCAGCAGCTGAAAGACCGCGTGCAGGGCTGGCTGCAGGGCGAGGCCCGGCGCGTGTTCGCCGAGCGCCTGGCGGTCTATGCGGACA
This sequence comes from uncultured Bifidobacterium sp., assembly GCA_964613635.1. GTDB lineage: Bacteria > Pseudomonadota > Gammaproteobacteria > Burkholderiales > Burkholderiaceae_D > Pernthalerella. The sequence goes on from CAZTIF010000035.1 coordinate 2,499, forward strand.
AGCTCGGCGTGTCGTTCAAGAGTTTTGCGCTGTCATCGGCGACCACGCAGTGGGGTTCCTGCACCGCCGATGGCCGCATTCGGCTGAACTGGCGACTGATGCATTTCGCGCTGCCCAACATCGACTATGTGGTCGCGCACGAGCTCTCGCACCTGCGCGAGATGAACCACGGGCCGCAGTTCTGGGCGACCGTGCAATCGGTGTTGCCGGAGTTCGAGTCCGCGCGCCGCGCGCTGCGCGACCATGAGCCGGACAGGCTGCCGCTGTTCTGATCCCGTGAAAAAGGCAGCCGAGGCTGCCTTTGCTTTTGACGGCGCTCAGGCCGGCAGCATCCGCGCGAGATTCACGTACTGCTGCAGCGGCACCGTCTCCGGCCGCGACTGCGGATCGACGCCGGCCTCGACCAACTGCGCCTCGGTGAACAGGCCGGCGACGCAATTGCGGATCACCTTGCGCCGCTGCGAGAACGCCTTCGTCACCACCTGCTCGAGCTGCTTTTGCCCGACCGCGAGCGGCGCGGCGATCGGCACCATGCGCACGATCGCCGAATCAACCCTCGGCGGCGGATCGAAGGCTTCGGGCGGCACGATGAACAGCAGCTCCATCCGATAGCGCCATTGCAGCATCACCGACAGCCGGCCGTAGTCGCGGCTGCCCGGCGCGGCCACCATCCGCTCGACCACTTCCTTTTGCAGCATGAAGTGCTGGTCCGCGACCAGCGGCGCGTATTGCGCGAGATGGAACAGCAGCGGACTGGAGATGTTATACGGCAGGTTGCCGACGATGCGCAGCGGTTGCTCGCCGGTCTTCAGCGCACCGAAATCGAATTGCAGCGCATCGCCGGAGTGGATCAGCAGCTTGTCGGCGCTGAATTTCTTCTGCAGCAGCGCGACCAGGTCGCGATCGAGTTCGACCACCTGCAGGCGGTTCAGCGAATCGAGCAGCAGCCGCGTCATCGCGCCCTGCCCCGGGCCGATCTCGACCATCAGGTCGTCCGGCGCCGGCGCGATCGCGCGGATGATCTCGTGCAGCACGTTGTCATCGGTCAGGAAATTCTGGCCGAAGCGTTTCTTGGGTATGTGTTTCATCGGCGGGCGGCGACCATGCGGCAGGCGACGCGGATTGCCTCGCCCATGCTCGCGCAGTCGGCATTGCCGAGCCCGGCAGCGGCAAGGTCGAGCGCGGTGCCGTGGTCGACGGAAGTTCGGATGATGGGCAGGCCGAGCGTGACGTTCACGCCGCGGCCGAAAGTGGCGTATTTCAGTACGGGCAGGCCCTGGTCGTGGTACATCGCGAGCACGCAGTCGGCATCCTGCAGATGACGCGGCTGGAACAGGGTATCGGCCGGATACGGGCCGGACACCTGCCAGCCCTGCACGCGCGCCAGCTCGATGGCCGGCGTTATCACTTCGATCTCTTCGCGCCCGAGGTAGCCGCCTTCGCCGGCGTGCGGATTCAGGCCGGTGACCAGGATGCGCGGTTCGACGAGGCCGAAATGCCGCACGAGGTCATGGCGAACGATGCGCAGCGTCGTCATCAGGCCGTCAACGGTGATGGCTGCCGGCACGTCGGCCAGCGCGAGGTGGGTGGTGGCGAGCGCTACGCGCAGCATGCCGTCGTCGGTCTCGCCGGCCAGCATCATCACCACCTGATCGACGCCGGTCTTTTGCTGCAGATATTCGGTATGGCCGGTGAAGGCAAAACCGGCATCGTTGATCGTGCTCTTCTGCACCGGGGCAGTGACGATCGCATCGACCTCGCCGACCAGCGCGGCAGCGATCGCCGCATCCAGCATCGCCAGCACGGCGCTGCCGTTGCGCGCATCGAGGCGGCCGGGCTGCGACGGCACGGCCAGCGGGCAATCGAGCACGCACAGCTCGGCACGGTGCGCGGCGAATTCGGCGGCCGATCCGATCGTGCGCGGCATGCGCGCCGGCGCCATCAGCATTGCCAGTGCCTTCAGTTGCGCGGCGTCGCCGACGAGCAGGCAATCGGCATCGGCAACGTCGAGGGCCGCACGCAGCGCGATCTCGGGGCCGATGCCTGCCGGCTCGCCACAGGTGATCGCTATGCGCGGGCGGTGCATTGCGGGCCTCGACTCAGCGCTGGCTCAGTTCTTCAATGCGGTACTCGACGTACGCGCGATCGCGCAGCTGGCGCAGCCAGTCTTCATAGGCTTCTTCCAGCCGCTGCTCGCGCAGCGCCTGGCGCGCCAGCATGCGCTGGCGCTCTTTCGACAGTTCGGCGGTGCGGCGCTCGACCACCTCGATCAGGTGGTAGCCGAACGGCGATTCGACCGGCTCGCTGACCTGGCCCGGACGCAGCGCATTCATCGCGCGCTCGAATTCCGGCACGGTATCGCCCGGATAGACCCAGCCGAGATCGCCACCCTTGCCGGCCGAGCCGTCATTCGAATAGAGCCTTGCGAGGTCTTCGAATTTCGCGGCCTTGTTGTCGAGCCGCTGCTTGAGTTCGGCCAGCTTGCGGCGCGCTTCCTGCGCCGACACGATCTGGTTGACCTTGATCAGGATGTGGCGCGCTTGGGTCTGCTGCACCATCGCGGCCGCGCCGGTCTTGGCGGCACTGGCGCTGCGACGGCCGACCAGCTTGAGCACATGGAAGCCGTTGGCGCTGCGCACGATCGGCGCGAGCTGGCCGACCGGCAGCTTGTCGATCGCCTCGACGAACAGCTGCGGCAGCCGCGACACATTGCGCCAGCCGAGTTCGCCGCCCTTGAGCGCGTCGCCGGAGTCGGAATAGGTGGCCGCGATCTTCGCGAAATCGCCACCGGACTTCAGCGCCGCCACCGCTTCCTCGGCGCGCTTGCGGCGCTCGGCAACCTGCTGCGGGGACGCATTCTCGGGAACGCGCACGAGGATCTGCGCAATGTTGAGTTCCTGCTGCGCGCCGTCAACGTTGCCTGCGGATGCGGCGATGAAGTTGTCGACCTCGGACTCGGTGATCTGCAGCCGGTTGTCCACTTCGCGCTCGCGCAGCCGCTGCAGCGTGATCTCTTCGCGGATCTCTTCGCGGAAACGCGCGAACGACATGCCGTCGCGCTCGAGCTGGTCACGCAGTTCCTGCACCGCCAGGTTGTTGGTCTCGGCGATGCGGGCGACTGCGCGGTCGAGCATGATGTCGTCGATCCGTATGCCGCTCTCGCGCGCCAGTTGCATCTGCGCGCGGTTGACGATCAGGCGTTCGAGCACCTGCTTTTGCAGCACGGCGCGCGGCGGCGGCTGGACTTGCTGGCGCTCCATGCGCTGCTCGACCAGGCGCATGCGCTCGTCGAGCTCGCGCCGGGTGATGACGTCGCTGTTGACGACCGCGACGATGGCGTCCACCAGCACCGGCTGGCGCGCGGGCCTGGCCGCATTGGCCTGCTGGGCCGCGGCATCCGCGGCGGCGAGGACGAACAATGCAGCGACGGCGCCATGGCGCAGCGCCTGCAAACGGGAAGGGAACAGGGAGCGGATCGGGGTCTTCATGGTGTCCGGAAAAGGTTCTTGCAGAAGCGGGCTCAGGGCTGGGACGACAGCGGCTGGTAGCCCGGCACATTGCGGCGCAATGCGGTCATCGGGTTCATGCCGATGGCCGACAGTCCGCTCAATTCTAGCTGGACGAAGATCATCGTGTTGATCACGCCCGATGCTGTCGGCACGCGCTGCCCGACCGCACGGAAGATCCAGCAGTCGGCCTGGTGTTCGATGCCGGCCAGCGCCTGGCCGACACGGTTTTCGCCGATCAGGTAGTTGATCCGGCCAACACCGTACCAGCGGCTCGCAATCGGCCACTGCGCCGACATGTCGATCAGCTCGAAGTTCGTGTTCGGGAAGATGTCGGACGGCAGGTTGCGCGAATCGCGCCGGTATTGCGCGTTGAATACCTTCATCGGCGCCGGCTGCCAGAACGCGCCGATGTTGACGCGATTGATCTCGCTGCGCTGCGGGTCGTACTGGAAGTTGGCATCGACGCGCAGCTCGTTGGTGACGCGTCCGGACGCCAGCAGCAGCAGGTCGGAACGGTCCGAGGATGCCTGTTCGGCCGTACCCAGACCGACGCGCAGCGGCGTGAAGTTGTAGCGTTGCGCGACCGCGACGCGCAGCCGTTCCGATCCGCCGCTCTCGAGGTAGCGCGAGATCATCGCCAGCGTCAGCTGGTTGGCGTCGCCGATGCGGTCGTTGCCGACGAAGCGATTCTCGCGGAACACCTGCGCGAAACTGATGTCGGCCTCGGTGGTGTCGAAGTTCGGGTACAGGCTGGCGTTCTGCGCGCGATAAGGCGTGTAGGTGTAGAACGCGCGCGGCTCCAGGGTCTGCACCGCCTCGCGGCCGAAGAAGCTCGCCGGACGCTCGAACACCAGGCCCGAATCCAGCGACACGGTGGGCAGCAGCCGCGTCGGCGCGGTCTGCGCCGGGTCGGCCCCGTGGTCGAGGCTGTAGACCGTGCCATGCAGCGACACGCTGGGGCGGACGAAATAGCCCGGTCCCTGCAGGCCGCTGTAAGTGGCACGCGGGTTGACGACCAGTCGCGTGCCGCCGGGCGCCGACGGATGGGTGAAGCGGGTCAGCTGCGTCGACAGGGTCAGGTCGAGGCCGTTGTCGCCGTATTGGAAATTGTTGAGCGTGATCTGCGGCAGGCGTGAATACGGTATCGGCCTGACTGCCAGCCGCGGATCCTGCAGCACCTGGAATTCGGACAATTGGAATTTGGCATCCCAGTTGTCGGCGCCGTAGGTCAGCGCCACCGATTGCGGCATCAGCCGCCGGTTGAAGCCGGGACGGTCGAACACATGGCTGAACGGGAAATCCCGCGCATATTCGTTGTCCGAGGTCTTGTTGTAATCGACCGCCAGCTTCATGCCGGAGTCCAGTTGCTGGTTGTGCCGGTAGGACAGGCCGTAGCGCGTGCCCTGTCCGTATTCGCCGTCATTGATGAATTCCAGCCGCGCCTCGCCGGCGGCTTCGCGCTCGAGGTAACGCGCAGTGGCGCCCAGCATCAGGCCGCGCTTGGCCATGTAATGCGGATACAGCGTCACGTCGCGGTTGGGCGCGATGTTCCAGTAGTACGGCGTGGTGAACTGCAGGCCCGAACGGCTCGAAGTGGCCATCGTCGGCGCGAGGAAGCCGGACACGCGCTCTTCGGCCAGCGGAAAGGAAATGTAGGGCGTGCCCGCCAGCGGCACGCCTTTGAACACCAGCATCGCATTGCGCGCCTGGCCGATGCCGGTGCCCTCGTCCAGGGTCAGCTTGCCGGTCTTCAGGTACCAGTCGGGGTCGGGGCCTTCGCAGGTGGTGTAGAAGCCGTTCCTGATGACGGCCACTTCGCTGGACTCGAAATCGATGCGCTCGGCGCTGCCGCGCGCATTGCTGGTCAGCAGGCGATAGACGGGGCTGTCCATGAAGCCTTCGCCGGTATCGAGCTTCAGGCTGAGCGCCTTGCCCTCGAAGCGGCTGCCCTCGCGCTCGACGGTGACATTGCCGGTGGCGTCGATGCGGTCGTCGACGATGTCGAACTTCACGTCTTCGGCGGTGATGGTGGTCACGCCGCGCCGCAGCTGCACCTTGTTGCGCAGCCTCATTTCGCGATCGGGGCGACCGGTCAGCTGGCCGGCTTCGAGCACGGTCGGCGCCTGCTTGTCGTCCTGCAGCTTGTCCACGACAGTCGGCGCCTGCTGCGCGCAGACAGCACCGCTCAGGGCCATCTGCATCAGCAGTGGCAGCAAGCGCAGGCGTGTGGGGGCTGGGGGTTGCAGTGCAGGCAATCGCCGAGTCATGGAAAGTCGAAATATAGGGTTCGCGCCGCGCGTGCATGGCGAATCCCTTATTATATGGGAAGTCCCGGCCCGTCTATGCATACGGGCAATTCCAAAGCCGTGATTTCCCTTCCGATGTCAGATTCCATACCCAACGATCCGCGCCTGTCGCAGCTTGCCGACTGGCTTGCCACCATTGAAACACCCCGAACGCTCCCCGGCACGCTGCGCGCCGCCTCGTCGGACGCCAGCTTCCGCCGCTACTTCCGCGTCGACACCGCCGACGGCGGCACGCTGATCGCGATGGATGCGCCGCCGCCGCAGGAAGACGTGCGGCCTTTCGTGCAGGTGGCCGAGCTGTTCGGCGCTACCGGCGTGACCGTGCCGAGGGTGCTAGCGCAGGATGTCGAGCGCGGCTTCCTGCTGCTGACCGACCTCGGCACGACCACCTACCTGAACCAGCTCAACGCCGACACCGCGCACAAGCTCTACATCGATGCAATCGATGCGCTGGTGCTGCTGCAGGCGCAGAGCCAGCCCGGCAAGCTGCCGGAATATGACCGCGCCCTGCTGCACCGCGAACTGCTGCTGTTCCCGGAGTGGTACCTCGGCAGGCACCGGAAGGCGACGCTGGATGACAAGCAGTCTGCCGACCTGAACAAGGTCTTCGAGATCCTGCTGGCAAACAACCTCGCGCAGCCGCAGGTCTATGTGCATCGCGACTACCACTCGCGCAACCTGATGGTGACGGACAAGGGCAATCCCGGCATCCTCGATTTCCAGGACGCGGTGTACGGCCCGATCACCTATGACCTCGTGTCGCTGCTGCGTGATGCGTACATCCAGTGGGACGAGGAGATGGTGCTCGACTGGGCGATCCGCTACTGGGAACGCGCGCGCCGCGCCGGCCTGCCGGTGTCGCACGACATCGATGCGTTCTACCGCGACTTCGAGTTCATGGGCCTGCAGCGCCACCTGAAGGTGCTCGGCATCTTCGCGCGCCTGTACCACCGCGACGGCAAGGACGGCTACCTCGCCGATATCCCGCTGGTGATGGAGTACACCCGCAAGACTGCGTACCGCTACAAGGAATTCGCGCCGCTGGTGAAGCTGCTCGATTCGCTCGACGAAAACCGGACCGGCGTCGGCTTCACGTTCTGACATGAAAGCGATGATCTTTGCAGCCGGCCGCGGCGAGCGGATGCGGCCCCTGACCGATACCTGCCCGAAGCCGCTGCTGAAGGTGCGCGGCCGCCCGCTGATCGTGTGGCACATCCTGAATCTCGTGCGCGCCGGGATTACCGACATCGTGATCAACCACGCGCACCTCGGCGAGCAGATCGAGCAGGCGCTCGGCGACGGCAGCCAGTTCGGCGCGCGCATCGCGTATTCGGCCGAGGGCACCGCGCTGGAGACGGCCGGCGGCATTGCGCTGGCGCGCGAGCTGCTGGGCGACGCGCCTTTCGTCGCGATCGCCGGCGACATCTACTGCCCGCACTTCGATTTCGGCGAGGTGCGGGAGGTGCTCGAAGAGAACGACCCGTGGGGCAATCCGCATCCGGCCGACCGGCGCGACCTCGGCTGGCTGTACCTCGTGAAGAACCCGGCGCACAACTCGAACGGCGATTTCGCGCTGGCCAACTTCGCGATCGCCAATGAAGGCGAACCGCGCTTCACCTTCTCCGGCATCGGCGTGTACCGTCCCGAGATGTTCGACGGCATCGAGCGCGGCAGCAGCGCCAAGCTGGCCCCGCTGCTGCGCAAATTCGCCGACGCAGGCAGAATTGGCGGCGAAGTCTATCGCGGCGACTGGACCGATGTCGGTACCGTCGAGCGGCTTGAACAACTGAACGCACCCTTGAGACCAGGATCATGAGCGTGGTGAATTACGCGCGCCGCCGCGCGGCGCTGCTGGAGAAGATGCATGCCCAGGGCGGCGGCGTGGCGATCATCCCGACCGCAGCGGAAGTGATGCGCAATGCCGATGCCGATTACCCGTACCGGCACGACAGCTACTTTTACTACCTGACCGGCTTTCCCGAACCGGAAGCCACGCTGGTGCTGATCGCCGGCCAGCGCGACCAGGCGATCCTGTTCTGCCGCGAAAAGAACGAGGAGCGCGAGATCTGGGACGGCTACCGCTACGGACCGGCGGCCGCGAAAGAGCAATTCGGCTTCGACGCTGCGCTGCCGGTCGACCAGATCGATGCCGAGCTGCCGAAGCTGCTGGCGAATGCGCCGGCGCTGTTCTATGCGCTGGGCAGCAGCGCGGCGCTGGACGCACAGGTGCAGCGCTGGCTGAATGCGGTGCGCATGCAGGTGCGCGCCGGCGTGAGCGCGCCTTCGGCGGCCTATGACGTGCGCATGCTGCTGAATGAAATGCGGCTGGTGAAGGACGCGCACGAGATCGCCATCATGCGCCGCGCGGCCGACATCACCTCGGAAGCGCATGCGCGCGCGATGCGCACGTCGAAGGCCGGCCTGCGCGAATATCATCTCGAGGCCGAGCTGCTGCATGAATTCCGTCGCAACGGCTCGCAATTCCCCGCGTACGGATCGATCGTTGCCGCCGGCCCGAATGCCTGCGTGCTGCACTACCGCGCCGGCGACGCCGAACTGCGCGACGGCGACCTGGTGCTGATCGACGCCGGCTGCGAGCTCGACAGCTATGCGTCCGACATCACGCGCACCTTCCCGGTCAATGGCAAGTTCAGCGGCCCGCAAAAGGCGCTGTACGAACTGGTGCTGGCCGCACAGCAGGCGGCCATCGATGTGACCGCTCCGGGCCGGCTGTTCACCGACGGCCACGATGCGGCGCTGGCCGTGCTCGCGCAGGGCATGCTCGATACCGGCCTGCTCGACCGCAACCAGGTCGGCTCGCTCGACGACGTGATCGCCAACGGCAGCTACCGGCAGTTCTACATGCACCGCACCGGCCACTGGCTGGGCATGGACGTGCATGACGTCGGCGACTACCGCGACCCGGCGGTCTCGGCGACCGAGAAACCCTATCGCCCGCTGGTGCCGGGCATGGTGCTGACGATCGAGCCGGGCATCTACGTGCGTCCGGCGCCGGGCGTGCCGGAGCAGTTCTGGAACATCGGCATTCGCATCGAGGACGATGCGCTGGTGACGGAGAGCGGCTGCGAGATCATCACGCACAAGGCGCCGAAAACCGTCGCCGAGATCGAAGCGGTGATGCGCGGATAAGCGATGCAGCCATCGCGCTTCGACATTGCGATCGTCGGCGCCGGCCCGGTCGGCATGGCCACGGCGGCGATGCTGGTCGCGCGCGGCATGCCGGGCGAACGCATCGTCGTCATCGACGCCAAATCCGCGCAGGCGGCGCAACAGGATCCGCGCTCGCTTGCGCTGTCCTTCGGCAGCCGCCAGCTGCTGGAGCCGCTCCGCGCCTGGCCGGCCGACGGCACCGCCATCACGGAGATCCACGTGTCGCGTCGCGGCAGCTTCGGCCGCACGCTGATTGCGGCCGCCGAATACGAGCTGCCGGCGCTCGGCCACGTGTGCCGTTACGGCAGCGTGGTACGCGCACTGGATCAGGCGCTGCAGAACTCGGGCGTGCACCTGCTGAGGCCGGCGCGGGTCGAAGGCATTTCCGAGTTTCCCGACGGCGTGCAACTCGCGCTTGACGGCGAACGCATGCTGCAGGCCGGTCTGCTGGTGCAGGCCGAAGGCGGTGTCTACGGCGAGCAGTCGGTCCGCAATGCCCGCCAGCGCGACTACCGTCAGACCGCCGTCATCGCCACCGTCCGCAGCACTGCCGCACCGCCGGGACGCGCGTTCGAGCGCTTCACCGGCGAAGGCCCGCTGGCCCTGCTGCCGCAACAGGGCGGCTACTCGCTGGTGTGGTGCATGCGTCCGCAGACTGCGGAGCCGTTGATGGCACTCGACGATGCGACCTTCCTGTCGGCGCTGCAGCAGGCTTTCGGGCAGCGTGCCGGCCGCTTCACGCAGGTGTCACCGCGCCATGCTTACCCGCTGGGCCTGAATGCCGAGGCGCTGGCCACTGCGCGCACGGTGGCCATCGGCAATGCCGCGCAGACGCTGCACCCGGTCGCGGGGCAAGGCCTGAACCTCGGCCTGCGCGACGCTTCCGTGCTGGCCGCGCTGCTGGCGCGCGACCCGTCGCCGCAGTCGCTGGCGCAATTCACCCGCGAGCGCCGGCGCGACCGCTCCGCCACCATCGGCCTCACCGACCTGATGGCGCGTGTCTTCGCCGGCAGCGCAGACCGCTCGGCGATGCAGGGCCTGCTCGGCCTGTCGCTCGGTGTCATCGACGTGCTGCCCTTCGCCAAGCGGATGCTGGCCGAACAGATGATGTTCGGCTCGCGCTGACCCGGCGCTCGTCGTCGGACGCTGCCGCATCGAAGTCACCGGGCCTGGCGCCGCAACAGCGTCATTGGCTTTGGCTGTGACTGGATTCCGGCGTCGCTTCCGCAGGCGGCTCCGCGCCGGACAAGTCGACCGGAATGTCGCTGTCGTCGCTGTCGTCGCCGGCATGGACCCTGCCAGCCACCGTGATGATGCGCGGAATGCCAATGGCCGGCTTGTAGTGCGCCTCGATCACCTCGACCACTTTCGAAGAGCCCCTCCTGACGGTCAGCAGCGCCATGTCGTCCAGCATCAGCAGCTGGCATTCCTCGCGCGTCAGCAGGTAGTCATCGCGGGTACGCCCGAGGGCCGTGTTGAGCACGAAGGTCGTCGAGGCCTGCCCGCCGAAAAAGGCGTGATAAGCCTCGGCCTCGCTGCGCCAGTCGCGCGGGATGACTTCCTTCACGTCCACCGCATCTTCCTGCGCGGACGGCTTGCCGCTCGCGCGGTAGATGCGCCGGAATGCGGACAGCATCTCGCCGACGACCGCCGGCCGCTTCGCCAGGATGGCTCCGCGCAGGGCCAGCCTGAAATAGGCACGACCCAGGTCGGTCGTCACCAGCGCCGGCCAGGCGTCGAGCATGTGGAGCACCAGCGTCAGGCTGCCCCGGCGGCAGGCCGCTTCGAACGGACCTTCGCCCTGCTTGCTGGAGAATTCGAATCCGGCGCCGGCTTCGATCAGCATGCACGCGAGCTTGTCATGACGGCGACCGGCGGCCCAGGTGAGCATCGTGTCACCGTCGATGGCATCCCGGGTGAGCAGCAGATCTTTGAGGATGACCGCGATCCCGAGGGCCCAGTCCCCGGACTGTTGTTTCATCGCATACCACGAAAAGAACTGCAGGATCATCTTGCACATCGGCGAGGCCAGCTCGCGTGGCGCGTCATGGGCTCCGTCCAGCAGATCCGGATCGGCACCGAGCGACATCAACTCGACGGCGATGTCCCATTCCCTCAGCACCAGCGCCATGGTCAGCGGCGTGCGCCCGGACTGCTTGTCCTGCCAGTCGATGTGAATTCCCCAGCTGCGCTGCGCCTTCTTCTGCTGCGGGATTTGCTCGAAGAGTCTGCGCTTGCCGCTGCGAATGCCGTCGAACAGTGCCAGTGTCTGCGGCGTGATGCCATCCTTGCCGACTGCGCTGGTGACGAGCCCGGAAGAAGTGGTGGCGGCATGACTGACCGACGTGGCGCCGGCCGTGGTGACAGGCGGCGAATCGAGGGACCTGAGCTGCGGATCGGTGGACGAGACCCGCGCCATGGCCTGCGAAGGCTGCAGGCCGCCGGTGCCGGTCGGCAGCGCGCCCGCGTCGCCCGCACTGTCGGTGCTGCCGTCGGCGGTGGTCGAGGTGACCGACTCGTCCGATTCGCTCAGGTAGTAGTCCAGCTGCTTGCGAACCGCATCCCGATCGCGCTGGCTGATGACGGGCCGCCGGGCTCCCTTCTCATCATCGCCGGTGAACGCACCCTCCTGCCGAGATGCATCATGGTCTTCCGTCCTGCCTGTGGTGTCCGTTGGCGACAAGGTGAACGGGTGGGGGGAAACGCGGGGAGAATCGGACAAACTCACGGCAGGCACTCCTTCTGATGGCAATCCATTGGGCGCGCTGTTTGTATCGACCCGTCGGCCCGAGTTCAGGGATGAAGAATGTCGACGGACGAAAAAAAACGGGCGCATCGCTGCGCCCGTTTTCATCGGAGAAGGCGGTCTTATTCGACGGCCTTGACCATGTCTTCGATGACTTTCTTCGCGTCGCCGAACACCATCATGGTCTTGTCCATGTAGAACAGCTCGTTGTCGAGGCCGGCGTAACCGGAAGCCATCGAGCGCTTGTTGACGATGACGGTCTTGGCCTTGTACGCCTCGAGGATAGGCATGCCGGCGATCGGCGACTTCGGATCCTTCGCTGCCGGGTTCACGACGTCGTTCGCGCCCAGCACCAGCACCACGTCGGCCTGGCCGAATTCGCTGTTGATGTCTTCCATCTCGAACACCTGGTCGTACGGCACTTCGGCCTCGGCCAGCAGCACGTTCATGTGGCCCGGCATACGGCCGGCGACCGGATGGATCGCGTATTTCACGGTCACGCCATTGTGCGTCAGCTTCTCGGTCAGCTCTTTCAGCGCATGCTGTGCACGGGCCACCGCGAGGCCATAGCCCGGAACGATGATCACGGTTTCGGCGTTGGACATCAGGAAGGAAGCGTCATCCGCCGAGCCCGACTTGACGTTGCGCTGCTGCTGCGCACCGCCCGCGGCCGCAGCGCCGGCTTCGCCGCCGAAGCCACCGAGGATCACGTTGAAGAACGAACGGTTCATCGCCTTGCACATGATGTACGACAGGATCGCGCCGGACGAACCGACCAGCGAACCGGCGATGATCAGCATCGAGTTGTTCAGCGAGAAGCCAATGCCTGCGGCGGCCCAGCCGGAGTAGGAGTTCAGCATCGACACCACCACCGGCATGTCGGCGCCGCCGATCGGGATGATGATCAGCACGCCCAGCACGAAGGCGATCGCGGTCATCACGAGGAACGGGGTCCAGGCGGTTTCGGCGCCCTCGCCAGCGACGAACAGGATGCCGGCGCCGATCATCACGATCGCCATCAGCAGGTTGACCATGTGCTGGCCCTTGAACACCACCGGCGCGCCCTGGAACAGGCGGAACTTGTATTTGCCGGCGAGCTTGCCGAACGCAATCACCGATCCGGAGAAGGTAATCGCGCCGACGAAGGTGCCGATGAAGAGTTCGATGCGGTTGCCCAGCGGGATGGCGTCACCGGCCATCGCGACGATGCCGAAGGCCTTCGGCTCGGACACCGCAGCGACGGCGATGCAGACAGCCGCCAGACCGATCAGCGAGTGCATCGCGGCGACCAGTTCAGGCATCTTGGTCATTTCAACGCGCTTGGCCAGCATGGCGCCAATGCCGCCGCCGACGACGACGCCGCCGATCAGCAGGCCGAAACCGCCGGTGCTGGCGGCCTCGGCCTGCAGCTTGACGATCAGTGCAATCGTGGTAAATGCCGCGATGGCCATGCCGGCCATGCCGAACGCATTGCCGCGGCGCGCCGTGGCCGGATGCGACAGGCCCTTGAGCGCCTGGATGAAGCAGACCGACGCGATCAGGTACAGCAGGGTGACGAGATTCATGCTCATGGTGTTATGCCCCTTCCTTCTTCGCGGGTGCCTTGTCCTTCTTCTTGAACATTTCCAGCATGCGCTGGGTGACGAGGAAGCCGCCGAACACGTTCACCGCCGCCAGCGCGACGGCCAGCGTGCCCATGAACTGGCCGACCGGGCCCTCGGTCAGTGCGGCGGCGAGCATCGCGCCGACGATGATGATCGCCGAGACTGCGTTGGTCACCGCCATCAGCGGCGTGTGCAGCGCCGGCGTGACCGTCCAGACGACGTGGTAGCCGACGTAGATCGCCAGCACGAAAATGATCAGGTTGGTTATGGTGTGGCTGACTTCCATGGTGTCCTCTGGTTGTTAGCTTATTTTTTCAGGCCGGTGATGCCGTTCTTCTCGTCGACAAAGACGATCTTCGGCTGGTACTCGGCGACTTCGGCGTCCGACATCGGCGCATAGGTGCAGATGATCAGCAGGTCGCCGAAATGCGCGAGGCGTGCTGCCGCGCCGTTCAGCGAGATTTCGCCGCTGCCGCGCTTGCCCTTGATCGCATAGGTAGAAAAACGCTCGCCGTTGTTGACGTTGTACAGCTCGATCTTCTCGAATTCGCGGATGTCGGCCGCGTCGAGCAGGTCTTCATCGATCCCGCACGATCCCTCGTAGTTGAGGTCGCACTGGGTTACCGTCGCGCGATGGATCTTCGCGCGCAGCATGATTCGTTGCATGGTGACTCCTGAAACTGGACGGACCGGCGCCAGCGGCGCGCGGCCCGCAATACTTTACTTGCGCAGCACTTCGCCCGCGTGGCAGACGAGGGTCGCGGCGACGATCTCGTCGCTGCGGTCGATCGCGAGGTTCGCTTCCTTGTCGATGATCAGCTTCATGAAGTCGATCACGTTGCGGGCATACAGCGCCGACGCATCGGCTGCGCACAGCGCCGGCAGGTTGGCCTCGCCGATGATGTGCACGCCATGCTTGACCACGGTCTTGCCGAGTTCGGACAGCACGCAGTTGCCGCCCTGCTCGACCGCCATGTCGAGGATCACCGAGCCCGGCTTCATCGCCTTCACGGTCTCCTCGCTGATCAGCACCGGCGCCTTGCGGCCCGGGATCAGCGCGGTGGTGATGATGATGTCGGCCTGCTTCGCACGCTCATGCACCAGCGCCGCCTGGCGCTTCATCCACGCTTCCGGCATCGGGCGCGCATAGCCGCCGACGCCCTTGGCGATCTCGCGCTCTTCATCGGTTTCGTACGGCACGTCGATGAACTTCGCGCCGAGCGACTCGACCTGTTCCTTCACCGGCGGACGCACATCCGACGCCTCGATCACCGCGCCGAGGCGCTTCGCAGTGGCGATCGCCTGCAGGCCGGCGACACCGACGCCCATGATCAGCACGCGCGCGGCCTTCACGGTACCGGCAGCGGTCATCAGCATCGGCATGAAGCGCTGGTAAGTATTGGCGGCCATCAGCACGGCCTTGTAGCCGGCGATGTTCGCCTGCGACGACAGCACGTCCATCGACTGCGCGCGGGTGATGCGCGGCGCGGCCTCGAGCGCAAAGGCGGTCAGGCCGGCCGACGCCATCGCGGCGATGCCTTCGGCATCGAACGGGTTCAGCATGCCGACCACCACCGTGCCCGGCTTGATCTGCGCACGTTCTTCAGCCGACGGCGCGCGCACCTTCAGCACCATCTCGCAACCGAAAGCGTCAGCGGCCGAGCCGATCTGCGCGCCGACGGCGGTGAACGCCTCATCGGGAATGCTTGCGGACACGCCGGCGCCTGACTGGACGATCACCTGATGTTTGCCGGCGACCAGTTTCTTTACGGTTTCGGGAGTCGCAGCAATACGCGTTTCCCCCGGGCGGGTCTCGGCTGGAATGCCGATTTTCATGGCGTTCTCCAAATTAAAAATTTCGCCCGCATCTTACACGCAATTGACGTGTATTGAAGTCAAGACAGCCTCTTTGATTTCGGGCAAGCGGGTCTTCATGGTCATTGCCAGATTGGTATTTTTCGCTCTGGCGAGGCCGCGAACAATACCCTTTCCTGACAGGCATGGCAACGTGCGGCCCCGGACAGCCAAAGGCCCGGTTCCGCTTTCGGTCAGAAACGGTATCCGCCTAGCGGGTAAAATGCCGGCTTTCGAAGAAAACCATGTCTACCATCTGGAAACCCTCAGTCACTGTTGCGGCCATCATCGAACATGAAGGCCGGTTCCTGCTGGTCGAAGAAGAGACCAGCGACGGCATTCGCTTCAACCAGCCGGCCGGCCATCTCGACCCGTGCGAATCGCTGATCGAGGCCGTCAGCCGCGAGGCGCTGGAAGAAACCGCGCATGAGTTCGTGCCGGACGCGCTGGTCGGCGTCTACATGTCGCGCTACCTGTCCAATCGGACCGGCGACGATGTCACCTACCTGCGCTTCGCGTTCTCGGGTCGCGTCGGCGCGCGCCATGACCGTCCGCTGGATGAAGGCATCCTGCGTGCCGTCTGGATGTCGCTGGACGAACTGCGTTCCTGCCGCGAGAAGCACCGCAGCCCGCTGGTGATGCAATGCGTCGAGGACTATCTCGGCGGCCAGCGCAGCCCCCTGTCCACCATTTACACGCATCCCAGCGTCACCACCGGACAGTATGCGTAAGCAGCGGGTAGTGCTCGGCATGTCCGGCGGCGTCGATTCATCGGTGGCCGCCTGGCTGCTGAAACAGCAAGGTTACGAGGTCATCGGCCTGTTCATGAAGAACTGGGAAGATGACGACGACGACGAATACTGCTCGACCCGGCAGGACTGGATCGATGCGGCCAGCGTCGCCGATGTGGTCGGGGTCGATATTGAAGCGGTCAATTTCGCGACCGAATACAAGGACCGCGTGTTCGCCGAATTCCTGCGCGAATACGAGGCCGGCCGCACGCCGAACCCGGACGTGCTGTGCAATGCCGAAATCAAGTTCAAGGCCTTCCTCGACCATGCGATGAAGCTGGGCGCCGACAAGATCGCGACCGGCCACTATGCGCGCGTGCGCGAACGCGATGGCCGCTTCGAATTGCTGAAAGCCGTCGATGCCAGCAAGGACCAGAGCTATTTCCTGCACCGGCTGAACCAGTCGCAGCTCTCGCATGCGATGTTTCCGCTGGGCGAACTGCACAAGACCGAGATCCGCCGCATCGCCGAAGAGCTGAAGCTGCCGAACGCCGCGAAGAAGGACTCGACCGGCATCTGCTTCATCGGCGAGCGCCCTTTCCGCGAATTCCTGAACCGCTACCTGTCGTTCCGGCCCGGGCCGATGATGACGCCGGATGGTTCGGTGGTCGGCGAACATGTCGGCCTTTCGTTTTACACGCTCGGGCAGCGCAAGGGCATCGGTCTCGGAGGCAGCAAGAACCACCGCGGCAGCGACGGCAACCATGAGCCCTGGTACGTCGCGCGCAAGGATGTCGCGAACAATGCGCTGTATGTGGTGCAGGGGCATGACCACCCGTGGCTGCTGTCGGCAGCACTCACGGCCGGCCAGGTCAGCTGGACGGCGGGCAGCCCGCCGGCCGACGGACCGCTGCATGCCAAGACGCGCTACCGGCAGGCCGACGTGCGCTGCCGGCTGCAAACGCTCGGCGGCGGCTTCAGCCTCCGCTTCGACGATCCGCAGTGGGCCGTCACGCCCGGACAATCGGCGGTACTGTACGACGGCGACATTTGCCTCGGCGGCGGCATCATCGAACTCGCCGCGAGCCCTGACTGACCGTCTCCGCCGGCCACCGCAGCGCTCCCGCCCAAAACGCCGCCCTACCCCGGGCGGCGTTTCTTTTTGCAAATATTTCCCACCGTTACTCAGCTCGCACAAAAAACGCTTGCAATCTCCCTGTGCTTCGCCAATAATCTAAACAAGAATTGTTCGCATTTACAAATTTCCCATGAACCCGTCCACCCGCGAGAATGCCAAAACCGTCACCGACGAACCGTCGTCGACGGCGCGGGTGCGCCTGCAGGACTTGCTGCAGCAGAAGCGGGAAATCGAAATCGACCATGGCGGCAAGATCTACCGGCTGCGCCTGACGCAGGCGAACAAGCTGATCCTGACTGCGTGAACTGAAGGCGAAACCCATGATTGTCTGCATCTGCCAAAACGTCTCCGACAAAGCGATCCGCCAGGCCCTGGAGGATGGCGCCGGATCGATGCAAGAGATCCGCACACAGCTGGGCGTCGGCAGCTGCTGCGGCAAGTGCAATGCCTTCGCCAAGACCCTCGTTCGCGCGCACCTCGAGGACAACGGCTGCCAGGTGACCGAACTGCGCCGCTCCGTCGCCGCCTGAACCTTTCGCTGTACAAGATGACGAGTGCCTCCCTTCATTGGCCGGGGCCGGCAGCAGGCACGCGCCGGCACACCTCCCTCCTTTTGGCCGTTGCACTGCACGGCGGGCTGATCGCCGCGCTGCTGCATGGACTGCACGCAACGCTGGAACGTCCGGAGCCGCGCGAGGTCGTGATCTCGCTGCTGTCGGTATCGGCCGACACGCCGCAGGCGAGCACGCCGCAATTTGCGCCCGCGCCGCGGCCGCC
>CAZTIF010000035.1:20434-28487 GCA_964613635.1 uncultured Bifidobacterium sp.
CCTGCGCGTGGCCCGGTCACGGTCTCCGGCGTCGAATACCTGAGCCCGCCGAAAGTCGAGTATCCGATTTCCGCACGACGCGCCGGCCTGGAAGGCAAGGTGATGCTGCGCCTGCTGATCGATGAGAAAGGCCTGCCGCAGCGCGCCGACATCCAGCAAAGCTCCGGGCATTCCCGCCTCGACGAAGCCGCGCGTGCGGCGGCGCTGCGCGCGGTGTTCAGGCCGCATGTCGAGGATGGCCATCCGCTGCCGGTGTATGCGCTGGTGCCGATCAGTTTCTCCCTCAAGTAAAACAACGAAGAAAGACCATGATGGATACCAATCCCTACGGCCTTGCCGCCGTCTGGCACCAAGGCGATTTCGTGACCCGTGCGGTCGCGCTGCTGCTGATCGCGATGTCGATCGCGTCCTGGACCGTGATGATCGCCAAGGGCTGGCAGGCATGGCGGCATCGCCGCGCGATGCAGTCGGCGCGTGACAGCTTCTGGAAGGCGCCGAACCTCGAGGCCGGCGTCAGCAGCCTCGGCGCGGACAATCCGTTTGCGCAGCTGGCCAGCGCCGGCGCATCGGCACTGCGCCACCATCATGCGCATGCCGGCTCGCTGCAGGACCAGCTGTCGTTCAGCGACTGGGTCACGCTGTCGCTGCGCCAGGCCATCGACGAAGCCGCCGCGAAGCTGTCGACCGGCATGGCCGTGCTGGCGTCGGTCGGCTCGACCGCGCCGTTCGTCGGCCTGTTCGGCACGGTCTGGGGCATCTACCATGCGCTGGTGTCGATCGGCAGCAGCGGCCAGGCCAGCATCGACAAGGTCGCCGGCCCGGTCGGCGAGGCGCTGATCATGACCGCGCTTGGCCTCGCCGTCGCGATTCCGGCGACCTTCGGCTACAACGCGCTGGTCCGCAGCAACAAGACCGTGATCGCGCAACTGAACAAGTTCGGCTTCGACCTGCATGCCCTGTTCGTCACCGGCGCGCGCGCCGGCGACAATGCGCCGTCCGGCCAGAAACTCGCCGTCGTACGGAGCGCGTGATGGCGATGGGCTCGCTGTCCGATCGCTCGGACGAAGACTTCAACCCGGAGATCAATACCACGCCGCTGGTCGACGTGATGCTGGTGCTGCTGATCATCTTCATCATCACGATCCCGGTCATCAACCACAGCGTGAACCTCGAGCTGCCGCGCGCGAGCGCGCAGCCGAGCAATGCGAAGCCGGAGACCGTGAACCTGTCGATCGACGCCGAGGGCAAGCTGTTCTGGAACAACAAGCCGCTGGCAGACGCTGACCTGCCCGCGCAGATTGCGGCCGCAGCGGGCAAGGATCCGCAGCCCGCGGTGCACCTGCGCGCGGCACGCACGACCCAGTACGAAAGGGTGGCGCAAGTGATGGCCGCCGCGCAGAACGGCGGCCTGACCAAGATCGGCTTCATCACCGAACCCAAGCCCTGACGGGCAGCGCCACCATTCCAGCAAATTAACACCGCACCAGCCAGCCACGCCGCATCCGCCGGACAGCCAGCCAAACCAATAAAAAAACGCGAGGGCAAACGCCCCGCAGGCAACCGGAGCGTATCCTGATGAACCATCCCATGAAACTTACGCCGCTCGGCGCGCTTGTCGCCGGGCTGGCCTTTTGCGGCAGCCCGGCGCTGGCCGCCGACAACAAGGGCGCTGAACGCGACGACGGCACGCTGCCGGCCGTCGAGGTGACAGCGAACCGCGACAATCCGGCCTACGTGGCGACCAAAACCCGCGTCGGCAAGGTCGAGCAGGATCCGCATGACATTCCGCAGGCGATCACCACCGTCACCAGCAAGCTGCTGCAGGAGCAGCAGGCCGGCTCGCTGCAGGAAGCGATGCGCAACGTGTCGGGCATCAGCTTCAACGCGGCGGAAGGCGGTCGTGCCGGCGACAACATGAACCTGCGCGGCTTCTACACCTTCGGCGACATGTACCTCGACGGCATTCGCGATACCGCGCAATACAACCGCGAGACCTTCAACTACGAGCAGATCGACGTGCTGCGCGGCGCCGGCGCGATGCTGTTCGGCCGCGGCCAGGCCGGCGGCGTGATCAACCAGGTCAGCAAGACACCGCTGGATGTGGACCAGTACCGACTGACCGGCAGCCTCGGCTCGCACGGTTACCAGCAATTCACCGCCGACCTGAACAAGTCGGTCAGCGAGGATGTCGGCCTGCGCGTGAACCTGATGGACCGCAACGAAGGCAGCTGGCGCAGCAACCCGGCGTCCGGCGCCGAGCCGACGATCAACCGCACCGGCGCGGCCATCAGCCTGGCGCTGAACCAGTCGAGCAACCACAAGTTCTGGATCAACCACTACGCGCTGCGCACGCGCGACAACCCGGATTACGGCGTGCCGTTCGCCAGCGCGACCCGGCGCCCGGCGACCACCTACTACACCACCGGCGGCATCCCCACCAATCCGCTGGCGCCGAGCACCTTCTGGGGTACGAAGAAGACCTTCGACAACAGCGACACGTCGATGACGACGCTGGTCTACGAATGGAAGATCGATGCGGACACGGCGCTGCGCACGCAGCTGCGCGCCGCCAACTATGACCGCAGCTACTGGGCAAAGACGCCGAGCCTGACCGAACCGCCGAACGCGGCCGGCGGACGCGTGAATGCCAACGGCAGCGCCGCGGGCAACCAGACGCGCATGGCGTATTACGACACCACCACGCTGCAGTCGGATTTCAGCAAGCGCTTCGAGGCCTTCGGCATGAAGCACCAGTTCGTGTCCGGCGTCGAGTACCTGAAGGAAGACAGCTGGCGCTCGACCCTGAACAATTTCGGCACCGCGCTGCTGCCGGACTATCGTCCGTACAAGGCCGCGGCGACCGGCACGCCGGTCGCATTCAACGGCGAGTCGACGGCGTTCTATGCACAGGACACCGTCGAGTTCCTGCCGAAGTGGAAGGCGACCTTCGGCGCGCGCCGCGACCAGCTTGACGCCACCTATTCCAGCGCCACCTCGCCCAAGCTCAGCTATGCCGAGTGGAGCTACCGCGGCGCGCTGTCGTACCACGCCACCGAGGAATCGCACTACTACCTCGCGTGGAGCGATTCGTTCAGCCCGACGGCCGACCTGTACCAGCTGACGGTGAAGGCGCAGCCGCCCGAGCGCAGCGACACGATCGAACTCGGCGCGAAGTACATCCTGTTCGACGGTGACCTGACGCTGCGCGGCGCGCTGTATCGCGCGACCAAGTACTGGGAGCGCAACACCGACCTCGAGGCGACTGCGGCCATCCTGACCAAGAAGCGCCGTACCGACGGCCTGGAGATCGAAGCTGCCGGCCGCATCACGCGCGACTGGGAAGTGTTCGCCGGCATGGCGCTGATGGACGCGAAAATCCTCGAAGTGGCGGAGAACATCGCCGCCACCGGTCCGACCGCCGGCCAGGTGGTGAAAGCCGACCCGGCCTACGAAGGCCAGCGCGCGCGCAACACGCCGCGCTACACCTTCAACCTGTGGAGCACCTACCGGCTGGATGCGAACTGGAAGCTGGGCGGCGGCGTCGAGGCCAAGGGCGACCGCCAGGCGTTCAACCCGAGCAACAGCAACCCGGCCAACGTGCCGACGCTCAACGGCGAGTACCATCCGAATACCGTGCCGTCCTACTACCGTGTCGATGCGATGGTCAGCTACGAGCAGCCGCGCTGGGCGCTGAAGCTGAACGTCAAGAACCTGACGGACAAGCTGTACTACGATGCGGTGTATGACAACGGCGGCTTCACGCTGCCGGGCGTGCGCCGCACCGTGATCCTGACCGCCGAACTGAAGTACTGATCCTCCATGATCGTCACCATCGACCCGCTGCTCGACGCCGGCGAACTCGCAACCGCGAGGTCGCTGCTGGCGTCGGCCGACTGGTCGGACGGTCGCATCACTGCCGGCACGCAGGCGGCGCAGGCGAAGAACAACCGGCAGCTGGCGGAAGATGAGCCGAATGTCGCGCCGCTGCGCCGGCTGGTGCTGCAGGCGCTGTCGCGCAGCGCGATGTTCTTCGCCGCGGCGCTGCCGCTGAAGATCCTGCCCCCCTTCTTCAACCGCTATGCGGATGAGGCGAATGCCTACGGCGCGCATGTCGACGGCGCGATGCGGCAGGCGCCGGACGGAAGCTACGTGCGCACCGACCTGTCGGCCACGCTGTTCCTGTCCGATCCCGACAGCTATGACGGCGGCGAACTGCTGATCGATGACACCTTCGGCACCCACCGCATCAAGCTGCCGGCCGGCAGCCTGGTGCTGTATCCGTCGTCGTCGGTGCATCAGGTGACGCCGGTGACGCGCGGCGAGCGGCTGGCCAGCTTCCTGTTCATGCAGAGCATGGTGCGCGACGAAGGCAAGCGCCGGCTGCTGTACGAGATGGACATGGCACTGCTGAGCCTGCGCGAGAGCGTCGGCGAAACCGCGCCGGTGGTGCAGCTCACCGGCACTTATCACAACCTGCTGCGGCAGTGGGCCGACAGCTGATGCCGGCACTGTGCGAATCGGTCGCCGCCTACGCCGAGACCGCACGGGCGACGCTGCCACCGGAAATCCGGGACTACCTCGACGCCGGCAGCGGCGCCGGGCGCACGCGGCGCGACAACGAGATCGCACTCGACGCGATCGCACTGCGGCCGCGTCCGCTGGCCGACGTTCGCGATGGCCATACCCGCATTCAACTGTTCGGCCGCACGCTCGCGCATCCGCTGCTGCTCGCACCGATCGCGTACCAGCGGCTGTTCCATCCGCAAGGCGAGACCGGCGTCGCGATGGCCGCCGCCGCACAGGACACGCCGCTGATCGTCAGCAGTCTCGCAAGCGAGCCGCTGGAGGCCATTGCGAGCGGCGGCGCCGACCTGTGGTTCCAGCTGTACTGGCAAGCCGACCGCGAGCGCACGCTGCGACTGCTGCGCCGCGCCGAAGCCGCCGGCGCCCAGGCGATCGTCTTCACGGTGGATGCGCCGGTCAAGCAGGCCACGCTGAGCTTGCCGCCGGAGGTCACGGCGGTCAACCTCGAACCGGCGCCGCTGCCAGCGCCGGCACCGGGCGGCAGTGCCGTATTCGGACAATGGATGGCCGTCGCACCGCGCTGGGACGACCTCGACTGGCTGCGCAGCCAGACCCGGCTGCCGCTCCTGGTCAAGGGACTGCTGCATGCGGAGGACGCCAAGCGCGCGCTGGCGGCCGGCTGCGACGGCCTGGTCGTCTCCAACCACGGCGGCCGCATCCTCGACGGCACGCCGACCGCGCTGGCGGTGCTGCGCGAATTCCGGCAGGCACTCGGGCCGTCGCTGCCGCTGTTGTTCGACAGCGGCATTCGCAGCGGCCAGCATGCGTTCAAGGCCATCGCTGCCGGCGCACAGGCGGTGCTGATTGGCCGCCCCTATATCTGGGGCCTGGCCGCCGCCGGGCCGATGGGCGTCGCCCATGTGATCCGCCTGCTGCGCGACGAACTGGAAATGACGATGGCGCTGATGGGATGTGCGACGGTGGCCTCGATCGCAAATGAGTCGCAATAACAAAATGAAGCGGCATGCATCCGTGCGGCGGATGCTGCGGTAACATCGCAGCATCCTTCCCACACACCGAACAAGAGGCTCCTATGAAAGGCGATCCCACCATCATCAAGCTGCTGAATGACCAGCTGACCAATGAACTGACTGCGATCAACCAGTACTTCCTGCATGCGCGCATGTACAAGCACTGGGGTCTGGAGAAGCTCGGCAAGAAGGAATACGACGAGTCGATCGGCGAGATGAAGCATGCAGACAAGCTGATCGACCGCATCCTGATGCTCGATGGCCTGCCGAACCTGCAGGCACTGCACAAGCTGATGATCGGCGAGAACGTGCCGGAGATGCTCGACTGCGACCTGCAGCTCGAGCGCGTCGCTCAGCAGACCGTCAAGGATGGAGTCGCTGCCTGCGAAGCGGCGCGCGACTATGTTTCGCGCGAACTGTTCCAGCACATCCTCGACGACACCGAAGAGCACATCGACTGGCTCGAGACGCAGAAGGACCTGATCGACAAGGTCGGCATCCAGAACTACCTGCAGTCGCAGATGGGCGACGCCGACTGAGGACGCCGGCGTTCCGGGCGAGGCCTGCTCGCCCGGCAAGCACTGCCATGAAAAACGGAGCCGACGGCTCCGTTTTTCATGGTCCAGTCTTTCGGGTCAGACGGTAGGCAGGGTGTCGCGGAAAGAAGGCCGATCCGACAGGCGTTCGAACAGTCGCGCGAGATTCGGATGGTCGTCACGCCAGTTGACCTCGGGGAAGCGGAAGCTGATCCATCCGAGTGCGCAGCCGACCGCAATGTCGGCCAGCGTGAACTGGCGGGCTGCGCAATAGGTGTTGTCGCCAAGGCCGGAGGCCATCGCGCCGATGCCGCTGCGCACCTTGCCGAGCTGGCGCTCGACCCATGCATCGCTCTGCCGTTCGGCCGGGCGCTGCGTGCGCTCGAGCCGCATCAGGATGCCCGCGTCCAGCACGCCATCGGCCAGCGCCTCCCAGCACTTGATGCTGGCACGCTCGCGGCCGGAGCCCTGGATCAGTCGACCGACCGGCGACATCGTGTCCAGGTATTCGACGATCACGCGGGAGTCGAACATCGCGCCGCCATCTTCCATCACCAAGCAAGGCACCTTGCCCAGCGGGTTCGACAGGCCGATCGTGGTCTGCGGCGACCAGACATCCTCGAGCACGAATTCGTAATCCAGCTTCTTTTCCGCCATGACGATGCGGACTTTTCGAACGTAGGGACTCGCGAGCGATCCAATCAGTTTCATGGGGCCTTGGGGTTCATACCGTAGGGTTGTGATTATATCATTCACAAATTCTTGCCCGGCGGGCCCGGGCGTAGACGGTCGTCACGAATGGTAGAATCGCGGGCTGTTCCATTTCTACCCGGCAGTCCTGCCGCAGGCCCATACCATGTCTCTCTCCGCGCTCTCCGCCCTGTCGCCGCTCGACGGCCGTTACGCCTCCAAGACCGACGCGCTGCGTCCGCTGCTGTCCGAAGCCGGCTTCATGCACCATCGCGTGAAGGTCGAGATCTCGTGGCTGATCGCACTGTCCGAGGCCGGTTTCGCCGAGCTCCGTCCGTTCTCGCCCGAAGCACGTGCGCTGCTGGAGACGCTGGCCAGCGACTTCAGCGAAGACGATGCGGCGCGCATCAAGGCGATCGAAGCCGTCACCAACCATGACGTGAAGGCGGTCGAGTACTGGCTGAAGGAAAAGGTGCAGCATCTGCCGGAGCTGGTGGCGGCCTCCGAATTCATTCATTTCGCCTGCACGTCCGAGGACATCAACAATACCTCGCACGGCATGATGCTGAAGGCCGCGCGCGATAACGTGCTGCTGCCGTCGCTGGCGAACGTGATCGCGCGGCTGACCGAGATCGCGCATGCAAATGCGAATATGCCGATGATGTCGCGCACGCACGGCCAGCCGGCCAGCCCGACCACGCTGGGCAAGGAAATGGCGAACGTCGTCGCGCGGCTGCAGCGTGCGCAACAGCGCATCGCCGGCGTGCAGATCCTCGGCAAGATGAACGGCGCCGTCGGCAACTACAACGCCCACCTGTCCGCCTATCCCGATGTCGACTGGCAGGCGTTCTCGCGCAAGGTCATCGAGGAGCGGCTCGGCCTGAGCTTCAATCCGTACACGATACAGATCGAACCGCATGACTACATCGCCGAACTGTTCGACGCGGTCGCCCGCGCGAACACCATCCTGCTCGACCTGAACCGCGACATCTGGGGCTATATCTCGCTCGGCTACTTCAAGCAGAAGACCAAGGCCGGCGAGATCGGCTCGTCGACGATGCCGCACAAGGTCAACCCAATCGACTTCGAGAATTCGGAAGGCAACCTCGGCATGGCCAACGCGGTGCTGAAGCACATGGCTGAAAAACTGCCGGTGTCGCGCTGGCAGCGCGACCTGACCGACTCTACCGTGCTGCGCAATATCGGCGTCGGCCTCGGCTATACGCTGCTCGCGTATGACAGCTGCCTGCGCGGCCTGAACAAGCTGGAAGT
>CAZTIF010000036.1:0-27806 GCA_964613635.1 uncultured Bifidobacterium sp.
TGTGCCGGATCAGGTGCACGATGCAAGTCTGCAGCGTCGTGGCCGGATAGACCGCGGCTTTGGATGGTGCCCGAGGCCGGAATCGAACCGGCACGCCTTTCGGCGAGGGATTTTCTTACCACTTCGGCTTTCGCCGCCAGCGCATACGCTGTTCGTGGTCTGGAGCACGCCTTCACCATAGCCTTGCGGCCGTAGGTGCCCGCCGTCTGCTCTCTACACCTTCCCAATCTGGAACTTGGGCTTGGCTCGGCGTTGGCTCGGATGCAAGGAATCCAGGGCTTTCGCCGACTTTGACGGGCTTCACTTCGGGCGTTTCCCCCCGAAGGCTCAAATTGTTTAAGTCCCTTGTGTCTACCGATTTCACCACTCGGGCATTGCACTTTGCGCTGGAGCCTGCACCTCTTTCTGCTGACTCCTGCTTGGCTCCTGAACATCAAGGCGAGCCACGAAGCTACGCCTTGAATGCTCGCAAACCGTTGTCACTATTGACCTTCCGTCCCGGTGGCGCAAGCAGAAAGGACTTGACAAAACAGATTTTAAGTCCGCTGTGTCTACCAATTTCACCACTCGGTCGCGCGATCGAATGGATGACGCGGGCGCGCTATTGTACGACTCGCAAGCGCCAGATGCGGCAGGCAATGCACCTGTTGCAGCCGCTGCCTGTGCAGATTTTTTTGGCGCAGTCTTTTGCCGCGCACGACGATCAGCATCCGACCAGGCAAAAAGCACAAAGCCCACCGGCGAGGTGGGCTTTGTGGCTGCATCTGGAGGCGGGGGTCGGGATCGAACCGGCGTAGACGGCTTTGCAGGCCGCTGCATAACCACTTTGCTACCCCGCCAGGGGATTCGCATTGTACTCGTGATGCCTTTGCTGTGCCGAGGCGCGGATGCGAATCGAATCACACCCTCACGAATGAAAAAGGGAAGCCTTGCGAGCTTCCCTTTTGAATTTGGAGCGGGAGAAGAGTCTCGAACTCTCGACCTCAACCTTGGCAAGGTTGCGCTCTACCAACTGAGCTACTCCCGCGTTGTCTTTTCTCGCTGCGTTGCCGCCGTCGGGAAAAACAAGATTATAAAGCAATTTAAAACTTTTTGTCACTGCCAATACTGGAGGCGGGGGTCGGAATCGAACCGGCGTAGACGGCTTTGCAGGCCGCTGCATAACCACTTTGCTACCCCGCCAGGGGATTCGCATTGTACTCGTGATGCCTTTGCTGTGCCGAGGCGCGGATGCGAATCGAATCACACCCTCACGAATGAAAAAGGGAAGCCTTGCGAGCTTCCCTTTTGAATTTGGAGCGGGAGAAGAGTCTCGAACTCTCGACCTCAACCTTGGCAAGGTTGCGCTCTACCAACTGAGCTACTCCCGCTTTGCTTTCATCGAAGCGTTGCCGCTCGCGAGAAAAACAGGATTATAAAGTTCCTGAAAAACTTGTCAAGCAAGCCGGCGAAAAATTTAATTCATTTCGTGGCGTTCCTTGATCAACGGCCATGCCTTGCGCAAGTAGTAGAACATCGACCACAGCGTGAGCACTGCCGCTGCATCGAGCAGCAGCTGCCCGATCAACAGGGTCGGCATCATACCAAAAATCGGCTCGCTGTAAAGCAGCATCGGTATCGCAATCATCTGCGCCGCAGTCTTCACCTTGCCCAGCGAACTGACCGCCACCGATTTCGATGCGCCGATCTGCGCCATCCACTCGCGCAATGCGGTGATGGCGATCTCGCGGCCGATGATGACGAAGGCGATCACGGCATTCGTGCGGTCGAGCTGCACCAGCAGCAGCAATGCGCCCGACACCATCAGCTTGTCGGCGACCGGATCGAGGAAGGCGCCGAAGGCGGAGGTCTCGTTCCAGCGGCGCGCGAGATAGCCATCGAACCAGTCGGTGACGGCCGCGACGATGAACACCACCGTCGCCGCCAGTCCTCGTTCATGGGCCGTCATCCACGGATCGGGAAGGAAGAACACGCCGACGACCAGCGGTATCAGCGCCACGCGCAGCCAGGTGAGCAGGATGGGTATGTTGAATGGCATGGTCGGGAAGGTTCGGGCTGTATGCCCGCGATTTTAAATCAATGCAGTTGCCGGTAGATGTCTTCGGCCAGCTGCCGCGAGATGCCCTCGACCGACGCGAGGTCGTCGACGCTGGCGTCCATCACGCCGCGCAGCCCGCCGAAACGCGCCAGCAGCTTCTGCCGGCGCTTCGCGCCCACGCCTTCGATCTCCTCCAGCCGCGAGGTCTGGCGCGCCTTGGCGCGCTTGGCGCGCATGCCGGTGATCGCGAAGCGATGCGCCTCGTCGCGGATCTGCGCCACCAGCATCAGCGCGGCGGATTCCTTGCCCAGTTCGAGCGACGCGCGGCCGTCGGCGAAGATCAGCGTCTCCAGTCCGACCTTGCGCCCTTCTCCCTTGGCGACGCCGACGATCAGCGAAATGTCGAGGCCGAGTTCGGCCAGCACCTGCCGCGCAATCTCGACCTGCCCCTTGCCGCCGTCGATCAGCACGAGATCGGGCATCACGCCCTCGCCATTGGCCACTTTTTCGTAGCGGCGCGTCAGCACCTGGCGCATCGCCGCGTAATCGTCGCCCGGCGTGATATCGGTGATGTTGTAGCGGCGGTATTCGCCGTTCTGCATCTGGTGATGGTGATACACCACGGCCGACGCCTGCGTCGCCTCGCCCTGCGTGTGGCTGATGTCGAAGCATTCGATGCGCAGCACTTCGATGTCGGCGATGTCGAGCCCCAGCGTGTCCGCCAGCGCGCGCGTGCGCGCCTGCTGCGAGCCCTGCTCGGACAGCACGCGCGCCAGCGCGATCTGCGCGCCCTTGACGGCCATCTCCTGCCAGTCGCGCCGCTTGCCCTGCGGCTGGAACACCGTCTGTATCCGGTGCCCGCATTGCTCCATCAAGGCCATCATCAGCTCGGGCTCGTCGAGCTCGACGTTGACGACCAGCGTGGCCGGGATGAACTTGTCCGCATAGTGCTGCGCGAGGAAGGCCTTCAGCACCTCGACATCGACCGCGTCGTCGGCCGCGGCCAGCGCCATGTCGACCTGTGTCGGGAAATACGCGCGGTCGCCGAGATGGCGGCCGCCGCGCACCATCGCGAGGTTCACGCACGCGCGACCGCCCTGCACCACCACCGCGATGATGTCGATGTCGGCGTCGCCGACGGTCTCCATGCTCTGCTGGTGCAGCACGCGCGACAGCGCGGTGATCTGGTTGCGCACCGCCGCCGCCTGCTCGAACTTCAGTTCGGCGGCGAACGCATGCATTTTCTTTTCCAGCGTATCCATCAGCTCGGTCTGTCGGCCGCGCAGGAATTGCGCGGCGTTGTCGACATCGATCGCGTAGTCTTCCTTGCTGATGTAATTCACGCAGGGCCCGCTGCAGCGATGGATCTGGTGCAGCAGGCAGGGACGCGTGCGGTTCTGGAAGACCGAGTCCTCGCAGGTACGCAGCAGGAAAATCTTCTGCAGGATCTCCATCGACTGCTTCACCGCCCATGCGCTCGGGAAGGGGCCGAAGTACTGGCTCTTCTTGTCGACCGCGCCGCGGTAGTAGGCCATGCGCGGGAAGTCGCCGCCGGACAGCTTCAGGTACGGATAGGACTTGTCGTCGCGGAAGAGGATGTTGAAGCGCGGCTGCTGCGTCTTGATCAGGTTGTTCTCGAGCAGCAGCGCCTCGGCCTCGCTGCGCGTGACCGTGGTCTCCATGCGTGCGATGCGCTCGACCATCATCGCGGTGCGCGGGCTGGCGAGGTTCTTCTGGAAGTAGCTCGATACGCGCTTCTTCAGGTCGCGCGCCTTGCCGACGTAGAGCAGCTTGTCCTGCGCGTCGAAATAGCGGTACACGCCAGGGAGGTTGGGCAGGCGCGCGACGTCGGCGAGCAGCGCGGCGCGGGGGTCGGAGGGGCTTTCAGTGTCAGCCATGGGACTTTGGACAGATCGCTGTCGATGACGGAAGTCACTGGACCCCGGCCTGCGCCGGGGTGACGATATTTGAGGCAAGCTGCCTTGATAGCGTCATCCCGGCGCTGGCCGGGATCCAGCGTCTTCTCAGTTCAGTGACTTCACCAGCTTGCACGCCGCCTTGTACACCGGATCGGCCTGCAATGCATTCCAGTCCTGCGCCGCTGCCGTCGGCACCAGCGCCGCGATCCGCGCGGCCGAGCGGTGCGCATCGATCGCCACCGACGGATCGAGCCCGGCCAGCAATTCGTCGGCCTTGTCCGGCGCATTACAGACCAGCACCATGTCGCAACCGGCTTTTAGCGCCGCATGCGCGCCCTGCACCACGGTACCGGCGACGCTGGCGCCTTCCATCGACAGGTCGTCGCTGAAGATCACGCCTTCGAAGCCGAGTTCCCTGCGCAGCAGCGACAGCCACTTCTTCGAGAAGCCGGCCGGATGCTTGTCGAACTGCGGATAGATCACATGTGCCGGCATCACCGCCGACAGGCTCATGCCCAGCCAGCCATACGGCGCGGCATCGTCGGCCAGCACCGTTTTCGGGTCGCGCTCGTCGACCGGGATCGCCACATGGGAATCGGCTGCGACAAAACCATGCCCGGGGAAATGCTTGCCGCAGTTAGCCATGCCGGCTTCGCGCAGGCCGTGGTTGACGCTCTTGGCCAGCAGCGTGACGACGCGCGGGTCGCTGTGGAAAGCGCGGTCGCCGATGACTTCCGACTGCCCGTAGTCGAGGTCGAGCACCGGCGTGAACGACAAATCGACGCCGCAGGCGCGCAGCTCGGCGGCCAGCACATAACCCAGCGCAGTCGCTGCCTTGCAGGCCTGCAGCACGTCGCGGTCCCACAGTTCGCCGAGGCGGCGCATCGCCGGCAGACGGGTGAATCCGTCGCTACGGAAGCGCTGCACGCGCCCGCCTTCGTGATCGACGGCGATCAGCACGCCCGGGCGCGCCGCATGGATCGCGTCGCACAGCGCGACCAGCTGCGCTCGGTCGGTGTAGTTGCGCGCGAACAGGATCACGCCGCCGGTCAGCGGGTGGCGGATGCGGCGCAGGTCGTCGTCCGACAGCGTCGTGCCGACCACGTCGAGCATCACCGGTCCGAGCGGCATGGTGTGTTGGGTCATATCTTCTCCACGATGACGAATGCAACCGCGTATTCTGCCTCATCCGTCAGCGAGACTTGTGCGGCAATGCCGTGCGCCTGCATGAATTCGGTCAACGCGCCGCTGGTGACGGCGATCGGCTTGCCGCTCGGCGCATTCAGGAACTGCACCGCGCGCCAGGTCATCGGCATGCGCATGCCGAGGCCGATGGCCTTCGAGAACGCTTCCTTCGCCGCGAACCGCGTCGCGAGGAAGCGGATGCCGCGCGCCTCGACCTTGGCCTTGCGGCGCAGGTATTTTTCCATCTCCTGCGGACCAAGCACCTTCGCGGCGAAACGATCGCCATGCCGCGCGAGCGCCGCCTCGATGCGGTCGATCTTGATGATGTCGGTGCCGATCCCGAAGATCATCGCCGCAAGGCCTCCAGTCGCGCCCGGGTCATGATGGCCTTCATCGAACTGATGGCGTTCTCCCAGCCGGAAAAAACCGCCTGCGCGACGATCGCGTGACCGATGTTGAGCTCGGCGATGTCGGGAATCGCGGCGATCGACTGCACGTTGGTGTAGTGCAGCCCGTGGCCGGCATTCACCTTCAGCCCGTGCTTCACGCCGACGGCGACACCGGCACGGATGCGCTCGAGTTCGGCCGCCTGTTCGTCGCCTTCGGTATCGGCATAGCGGCCGGTATGCAATTCGATCACGGGCGCGCCGGCTTCAGCAGCGGCACGGATCTGGTCGGCATCGGCGTCGATGAACAGCGACACGCGTATGCCCTCCTTCGCCAGCCGGTCGCAGGCGCGCTTCACGTCGTCGAAAAAGCGCAGCACATCAAGGCCGCCTTCGGTGGTCACTTCGTTGCGATTCTCCGGCACCAGGCAAACGTCCTGCGGGCGGATGCGGCAGGCGAAATCGAGCATTTCCTCGGTGACGGCAGACTCGAGGTTCATGCGTGTCGTCAGCAGCGGACGGATCTTCTCGACGTCGGCGTCGCGAATGTGGCGGCGGTCTTCGCGCAGGTGCAGCGTGATCGCATCGGCGCCGGCCTGCTCGGCCAGCAGCGCCGCCTGCAGCGGATCGGGATAGACGGTGCCGCGTGCATTGCGCAGCGTGGCGACGTGATCGATATTGACGCCCAGCTCGAGGCCGGGACCATGCGGATTCAGGAAGCTCATCGTTGTCAGTCTGGGTTCAAAGCTGCAGCAGGTCGATCAGGATCTGCCGTGTGTTCAGCGGCACGCCGCCGAGGTGATGCGCCAGCAGGTAGCGCATCAGGAACTTGCTCTGCTGCTGCGTGGCCGGGTCGGCGTAATCGCCGCGCTCCATGTCGAGCAGCGTCTTGCCGGCGACGACCGGCGCGGTGTCGCTCGCATGCGCCTCGCGCGGGCCACGGTCAGGCTCGAACACATAATACCTGTCCGCCTCGACCGGCGCGCCGCCCCGCCCGGTTTCGACCAGGCTGCCGGCGACACCGGTTTCCTTCAGCAGCGCCAGTTCGAACTGGCGCAGCACGTTCGCCGCCGGCTCGTCATGCGCGAGCTGGTTGAGTGCGGCGACGTAGTGGTCGAACAGCGCGGGATGGGGATCGTCACGGGCGAGCAGCCTGACCAGCAGCTCATTGAGGTAGAAGCCGCACAGCAGCGCCGAGCGCTCCAGCGGCCGCAGGCCGCCGACCCACTCGGCGCTGACCAGCGTGCGCACTTCGGATTTGCCGCTCCAGGCCAGCTGCAGCGGCTGGAAGGTCTGCAGCACGCCGCGCAGGGTCGAGTGCGGACGCTTCGCGCCTTTCGCGATCAGCGGCACGCGGCCGTAGTCGCGCGCGAACACTTCGACGATCAGGCTGGTTTCCTTGTACGGATAGCTGTGCAGCACGAAGCCCGGCTGGTTGGCTATCCGGTGCTCGCGCTCGACTGACCTCGCGCGCGACGCAGGCTTTGCGACGACGCTGTCGGTGCTGCTGGCGCTCATGGCGTCATTCGTAGCCGTAAGCGCGCAGTCCGGCCTCGTTGTCCGCCCAGCCCGACTTCACCTTGACCCAGATCTCGAGATAGACGGTGCCGCCGAACAGCTTCTCCATGTCGAGCCGCGCCTGCGTCGAGATCTCTTTCAGCCGTTCGCCCTTCTTCCCGATCAGCATCGCCTTGTGGGCATCGCGCCCGACGAGGATCGCGGCGAAGACGCGGCGCAGCGCGCCTTCCTGCTCGAATTTCTCGATCACCACGGTGCTGGTGTAGGGCAGCTCGTCGCCGACGAAGCGGAACACTTTCTCGCGCACGATTTCCGCGGCGAGGAATTTCTCGCTGCGGTCGGTGATGTCGTCCTCGTCGAAGATCGCCTCGCCCTCGGGCAGCTGCTTGCGGATCTCGCCTTCGAGGCGATCGAGCTGGAAATTCTGCTTGGCCGACACCGGCACGATAGCGACGAAGTCACGCTTCGCCGCGACCTGCTGCGCGAAGGCCATCAGCGGGGCCTTGTCCTTCATCTGGTCCGACTTGTTGATCACGAGGATGACCGGCACGTTCGCCGGCAGCAGCTCGAGCACCTTGCCGTCGGCTTCGCCGAAGGTGCCGGCCTCGACCACGAACAGCACCACGTCGGCCGCGGTCAGCGTGGTGGTGACGGTGCGGTTGAGCGTCTTGTTCAGCGCATTGCTGTGGCGGGTCTGGAAGCCGGGCGTATCGACATACACATACTGTGCGTCGTCGCGGGTCTGGATGCCGGTGATGCGATGGCGCGTGGTCTGCGCCTTGCGCGAGGTGATGCTGACCTTGGCGCCGATCAGCTTGTTCATCAGCGTCGACTTGCCGACGTTGGGGCGGCCAACGATGGCGATGTAGCCGCACCGGAAAGCGGTGGCGGCAGGCGTGGTATTCATGCGGATTTGCTTTGGTTGACGGCTTCGTCGCCCGACGATTCGGTGTCGAGCGGCAGGTCGTCCTGTTCTCTGGGAACCGACATGCGTGCCGGCTTCATGGCCTTCTTCGGCTCGGCCGGCGCCGGCGCGTCGGGCTGCACGGTGGCGATGCCGGCCAGCTTCAGCTGGGCAGTACGCTGCCGCGTCTTCTTCGGTACGGCCGGCGCCTTCACCAGCGCAAGCTGCACGGCCTCGAGCGCGCGCTTGGCCGCGGCCTGCTCGCCGGCGCGGCGGCTGCCGCCGGTGCCGAACACCTGGATGTCGAGCTTCGGCACCAGGCATTCGATCTCGAATTCCTGGCTGTGCGCGGCACCGTGGGTGGCCACCACGTTGTACTGTGGCAGCGGGATCTTCTTGCCCTGCAGGTATTCCTGCAGCAGCGTCTTGGCATCCTTGCCGAGGGTCTTCGGGTCGACCGTCTGCAGGATGGGAACGTACATCGAGCGGATCACGTCGCGCGCAGCATCGAAGCCGCTGTCGAGGAAGATCGCGCCGAACAGCGCCTCGAGCGTGTCGGCAAGAATGGACGGCCGGCGGAAGCCGCCGGATTTCAGTTCGCCTTCGCCGAGGCGCAAAAACTGCGACAGCTCGAGCCGCTGCGCGATCTCGTACAGCGATTGCTGCTTGACGAGGTTGGCGCGCAGCCGTGACAGGTCGCCTTCGTCGATCTTGCTGAACTTGTCGAACAACAGCGACGCAACCACGCAGTTCAGCACCGAATCGCCAAGAAACTCGAGGCGCTCGTTGTGCAGGCTGCTATGGCTGCGGTGCGTCAGGGCCTGCTGCAGCAGCGCAGCATTCCTGAACGTGTGACCCAGCCGGGTTTGCAATAGCTCGATATCCATCTGCATTGCCGCTAGTTCGCGGCCTTCTCTGGTACGTCCTGGGCAGTCGAGCCCTTGTATTCGATCAGCAAGCTAGTCGGGCCGATCAGCGGAATCCGCTTCTCGTAGGCGAAGCTCACTTGCATGTCCTTGCCGCGGCCGCTGACTTCGAGATCCTTGCCGCTGACCGCATCGATGAAACCGGCAGCGGCCAGCTTGTCGAAGGTCTTGCGCAGTTCGTCGGGCGTGCCGGTGACGGCGGATGCGGCGGCGATGGCCTTCTTGACGGCCCAGTATTCGATCACGCTCGGGCCGGCGCGCATTGCGACCACGCCGCCGGCACCCAATACGACGAGCGTACAGAGGAAACCGACCAGCGAAAAACCACGCTGGCCTGCGTCAGACCCGATCCTTCTCGAATCGCTCCTGGTCATGGATTCAGTCGAAGCTGCCGATACGCTTGAGATTACCGAGATTCATCCAGACAAAAAATGCCTTACCGACAATATTTCGGTCCGGGACGAATCCCCAGTACCGGGAGTCGAGGCTGTTGTCCCGATTATCACCCATCATGAAGTAATGTCCAGCCGGCACGGTGCACTCGAAACCCTCGAGGTTGTAGGAGCACAGCTCATGCTGCGGGAAATTGTCCGGGCTGGGCACGTAGCCGGGCACCTTGTCATCGTTCAGGATTTCATGCGTACGACCGCTCAGGTGTTCGCGATAGCGCGCATAGTAGGCCAGCCGGTCTTCATCCAGATAGTCAGAAAGTTTTTCATAGACAACTTCCTTGCCGTTGATCGTCAGCCGCTTGTCCCGGTAGACCACCTTGTCGCCCGGCACACCGACGACGCGCTTGATGTAGTCCAGCGACATGTCCTTGGGGAATTTGAACACCATCACGTCGCCGCGCGCAGGATTGTTAATTTCAATGACTTTTTTATTAACAATCGGCAGGCGTATGCCATAGGTGAACTTGTTTACCAGAATCAGGTCGCCGATCTGCAGGGTCGGCAGCATCGAACTCGACGGGATCTTGAACGGCTCGAACAGGAAAGACCGGAAAACGAACACTGCGGCGATGACCGGGAAGAAGCTGCCGGTATACGCGATCCAGGTCGGCGGCCGGTTCAGTTGCGCGGCCAGTGTGGTGCGCGCGTTCGTGTCGGGCTTGACGCCGTCCTGGGCCAGCTTCGCGTGGCGCGCATCGAATTCGGCCAGCGCGGCCTCGGCCTCGCGCCGGCGCTTCGGCTCGAGGTGGAAGCGGTCGAGGCTCCAGACGATGCCGGTGGCGATCGTCAGCAGCAGAAGGATCAGCGCGAAATTTCCCAGAATTGATTGCAGTGTCATTTATTTTTCTTCCACCTGGAGGATCGCAAGGAAGGCTTCCTGCGGAATCTCGACCGAACCGACCTGCTTCATTCGCTTCTTGCCGGCCTTCTGTTTCTCGAGCAGCTTGCGCTTGCGCGAGATATCGCCGCCGTAGCACTTCGCCAGCACGTTCTTGCGCAGCGCCTTGACGTTCTCGCGCGAGATGATGTTCGAGCCGATCGCGGCCTGGATCGCGACATCGAACATCTGCCGCGGGATCAGTTCGCGCATCTTGGCCGCGACCGCGCGGCCGCGGAACGGCGCGTTCGAGCGGTGCACGATGATGGCCAGCGCATCGACTTTCTCGCTATTGATCAGCATGTCGACCTTCACCACGTCGGACGAGCGGTATTCCTTGAACTCGTAGTCCATCGACGCATAGCCGCGCGAGATCGACTTCAGCCGATCGAAGAAGTCGAGCACCACTTCGCCCATCGGGATTTCATAGGTCAGCTGCACCTGCTTGCCGTGATAGCTCATGTTGACCTGGACGCCGCGCTTCTGCGTACAGAGCGTGATGACCGCGCCCACATATTCCTGCGGCATGTACAGGTTGACCGTCACGATCGGTTCGCGGATGTCGTCGATCTTCGACGGCTCGGGCATCTTCGACGGGTTGTCGACCATGATGATGCTGCCGTCGCGCATCAGCACTTCATAGATCACCGTCGGTGCGGTGGTGATCAGGTCCATGTCGAATTCGCGCTCGAGGCGCTCCTGCACGATTTCCATGTGCAAGAGGCCGAGGAAGCCGCAGCGGAAGCCGAAGCCGAGCGCCTGCGACACCTCGGGCTCGTACATCAGCGCGGCATCGTTGAGCTTGAGCTTTTCGAGCGAGTCGCGCAGCGCGTCATACTGGTTCGCCTCGACCGGGAACAGGCCGGCGAACACCTGCGGCTGAACTTCCTTGAAGCCGGGCAGCGGCGCCGGCGCCGGCTTGGCGGCCAGCGTGATGGTGTCGCCCACCTTCGCGGCCTTCAGTTCCTTGATGCCGGCGATGATGAAGCCCACCTGCCCTGCGGACAGTTCGTCACGCGCGAGCGATTTCGGCGTGAACACGCCGACGCTCTCGACGAGGTGCTGCGCGCCTGTCGCCATCAGCAGGATCTTTTCCTTCGGACGCAGCGTGCCGTTCTTCACGCGCACCAGCATCACCACGCCGACGTAGTTGTCGAACCAGGAATCGACGATCAGCGCCTGCAGCGGCGCGTTCGGGTCGCCTTCCGGCGGCGGCACTTTCGCGATCAGCGATTCCAGCACGTCCTCGACGCCGAGGCCGGTCTTGGCCGAGCAGTGCACCGCGTCGGACGCTTCGATGCCGATCACGTCCTCGATCTCGGCGATCGCATTGTCCGGGTCGGCCGACGGCAGGTCGATCTTGTTCAGCACCGGCACCACCTCGACGCCGAGGTCGAGCGCGGTGTAGCAGTTGGCGACGGTCTGCGCCTCGACACCCTGCGACGCGTCAACCACCAGCAACGCGCCCTCGCAGGCCGACAGCGAGCGGCTGACTTCATAGCTGAAGTCGACATGGCCGGGCGTGTCGATCAGGTTCAGGTTGTAGATCTTGCCGTCGCGCGCCTTGTAGCTCAGCGCGGCGGTCTGCGCCTTGATGGTGATCCCGCGCTCGCGCTCGAGATCCATCGAATCGAGCACCTGCGCCTCCATCTCACGGTCCGACAGGCCGCCGCAGATCTGGATGATCCGATCCGCCAGCGTGGACTTGCCGTGGTCGATATGGGCGATGATGGAGAAGTTGCGAATATGGTCCATTAACAAACTGGATATAAAAAAAGCGCTCGGGCGAGCGCCTTGGGGCTGGAGGGACCGGTGACTCCCTCTTGTCTTTTCAGTCGTGCATTTTACCGGATTCGGGGGGGGAAGTACCGGAATTGCTGCCGCAGCGGGCGAGGAAGTCGCGAACAGCGTTATCAGCAAGATAATAATTGCACAACTGCTCGGGCGGCAGCCCGGGCGCGCAGCCAACCAGCACCGGCACCAGCTCGTCATAGCGCTCGACCAGCGCCGGGTCGGCATCGACATCGACCACGTCGATCCGCCAAGCCTCGCCGACCAGCGATTGCAGCGCCAGCAGCATGTCTTCGCACAGATGGCACCAGCTACGGGAATACAGGATGAAATAAGGCATCAGCGGCAGGAAAGGCCCGGATCCGCAGGCAGCGGCCGGGAGAAACGCAGAAAAAACGGGGCTGCCGCAGCAGCCCCGTCAGTCGAAGCGGCCAGCGTTACGGCTGCGCCGGGCGCACCGGCACGAACTGCGACGAGTCGCCGCGCCGTACCAGCAGCAGCGCATTGCGCTTCGGATCGAGCTTGGCGACCAGCGCGTTGAACTGCTTGGCGTCACGGATATCGGTGTTGTTGAGCCGCACGATCACGTCGCCGGGTTGCAGGCCGGCCCGCGCCGCCACACCCTCGACCTGCTCGACGATCACGCCACCTTCGAGCCGCAGCTCCTGCTTCTGCGCATCGGTCAGCGTCGTCACCACCAGGCCGAGCGCATTGGCCACCTGTTCGGGCTTCTGCTTCTCGTCCTTCTTCTTGGCGACCTGGTCGACTTCCATTTCGGCGACGACCACGGGCAGGTCACGCTTCTGGCCCTTGCGCAGCACCGTCAGCACCGACTTCGAGCCCGGCTTGGTGTTGCCGACCAGCCGCGGCAGGTCGCCGGACTTTTCGATGGTCTGGCCGTTGAACGCGGTGATGATGTCACCCGCCTCGACACCCGCCTTCTCGGCCGGGCTGCCCGGTTCGACACGGCCGACGAGCGCACCCTGCGCACGCGGCAGGCCGAGCGATTCGGCGACTTCCTTGGTGACTTCGCCGATCTGCACGCCGATCCGTCCGCGGATCACGCGGCCGGTGGTCTTCAGCTGGTCGGCCACGCGCATCGCCTCGCCGATCGGCACCGCGAACGAGATGCCCATGTAGCCGCCGGAACGGCTGTAGATCTGCGAGTTGATGCCGACCACTTCGCCGCGCATGTTGATCAGCGGGCCGCCGGAGTTGCCCGGATTGACCGCGACGTCGGTCTGGATCAGTGGCAGGTAGTCGCCGGTGTCGCGCGAGTTGGCGGACACGATGCCGGCGGTGACGGTGTTGTCGAGGCCGAAAGGCGAGCCGATCGCGATCACCCATTCGCCGACGCGCAGCTTGCCGGAATCGCCGATGGTCAGGCGCGGCAGGTCTGCACCTTCGATCTTCACCAGTGCGACGTCGGTGCGACGGTCGGAGCCGATGATCTTGGCCTTGAATTCGCGCTTGTCGGTCAGCGTGACGAAGACTTCGTCCGCGCCTTCGACGACGTGCGCATTGGTCAGCACATAGCCATCGCCCGAAATGATGAAACCGGAGCCGACACCACGCGGCACCTGCTGCTCGTCCGGCTGCTGCTGTTGCTGCGGCGGCTGGCGGCGATTGCGCGGCTGCGGCTGGCGCGGCGCCGGCTGGCCGAAGAAGCGACGGAAGAATTCCTGCATCTCTTCGTCTTCCGAACCACCGGCACCCGGTTGCATTTGCTTCTGACGTTCCGTGGTGCGGATGTTGACCACCGCCGGGCCGACCTTGTCGACCAGATCGGTGAAATCAGGCAGCGCGGCAGCTTCGGCGGTGGCCGGCGTGGCCACGCCCACGCCGAACGGTACGAACAATGCGGCTGCGGTGGCGAACACGGCGGCGGACAACTTGCGATTGAACATGTGTAAGGTCTTCATGGGCCTCTATCTTTGGGGGGGATTGTGGGCTTGTTCAATGGCGCCGGCGACTTGCCGGATCGCCACCATTGGCACATCTCCAACAATGGTAAGCCAAAAATTCCCGTGCCGCTTGCCAAGCATATTCAGCGCGCCAAGACGCAGCGGCGACAGGCTGCGCTCGGGCGACCAGGGCTCGATGAAGACCGACAACGACGACAGTCCGTCCGAGTAGAGAATCTGTGCGACCTCGCGCGGCTCACCGCTTGCGCTGACGAGCGTGCGCGACAGCGTCGCGACGCGCAGGAAGCCGCCAGGCACCCAGCCCAGCCGCCAGCGCGACAAGTCGACCGGCCGCACATTCGCACGATCGATGCGCCAGCCGTTCGTGCTGCCGATGGCCGGACGCAGCGGCGCCTGCGCGAGCTCGCCGATGCTCAGCTGGCGAAATCCGACCTGCTCGATCACCTCGCCTTTTTCGCTGACGGTCTGCGCGCGCAACAGCAAGCCGGCGGCGCGATCGAACCAGAAGCGATAGCTGTAGTGGAAGGCGTCGCGCGCATCCAGCGCAATGGCCGTGGCATCCCGCCCGGCCACCTGCCGGCCCTCGAACGGGCGCACGACATAATCGCGCTCCAGCTGCGCCGGCGACAGCGGCACGAGCGCAGGAAAGCGCGCCTCCGGCGTCGGGCGCTCGACGATCATGCGCCGCTGCTTCGGCAGGTAGGTCAGGACCTCGCTGCCGTTGCGCAGCGACTCGCGCGGCTCGCCGTCGAGGTTCTCCAGCCTTTCCTGTTCGGGCGGGCCGACGCGATGGGTGATCCGGGTGCGGCTGGCTTCGGGCCCGCGCTGCAGGACGAACTCGCCGCGATAATCCAGCCGCTGCGCCGCCATCCGCGCACGTTCGAGCAATGCGTGGGCGTCGGGACCGGCTGCCGCTTGCGCGGCCGGGCTGGCCGCCGCGACGCACAGCCACAGGCAGGCGGCACGCCACATGGGCTCAGCGGCCGCTGCTGCCGTCGAGGACCACGGGGCGGGCCAGCGGCACCGTCGCGTACAGTCCCGGGTTGGCGCTCTGGTGCAACCGGATGTAATCGGCCACACCCGCCT
This sequence comes from uncultured Bifidobacterium sp., assembly GCA_964613635.1. GTDB lineage: Bacteria > Pseudomonadota > Gammaproteobacteria > Burkholderiales > Burkholderiaceae_D > Pernthalerella. Next base: position 15,008 of record CAZTIF010000036.1, read on the forward strand.
GCGCCACCGCGCCGAGGCCGCTGGCTTCGGCCAGCACGGCGCCCTGCGCTGCCGGGGTGCGGCCGGCCACCTGCACCATGCCGCCGGCAGGCGTGTCGGCGCCGCCGAACAGGCCCGGCGCGAGGACGAAGCCGAAACCGGCCGCCGCCACGGCCGCCAGTGCAGTCGGCCAGGCGCCGACCCGGGCCAGCAGCTTGCGCTTCGGCGCCAGCAGCGGCGGCTCGGCGTCGAGGCGCACGGCCATCCGCATGGCGAAATCGGGACGCATCGGCGCGGCCATGGCCTCGCTGCGTATCGCATCGCCTATCGCGTGATAGCGATCCCATGCCGCACGCAACTCGCCGTCCTGATGCAGCCTTTCCAGCAACCGCTTCGCCTGTCCGGGATCCAGCTCTCCGTCGGCCAGCGCCGATATCTGCTCCCTTGCCATGTCACCGCTGTCCATCATGCTCCCTGCCTTTGCGATCCATTGTTGATTACCGTTTTTTCGACCCGCTTACCAGCGCTTGTCGATGGCCGTATCGAGCAAAGGCCGGAGCTTCTCGGCGATCGCCTCGCGCGCACGGAATATCCGGCTGCGCACGGTGCCGATGGGACAACCCATTGCGGCGGCGATCTCATCGTAGCTCAAGCCCTCGATCTCCCTCAAGGTGATGGCCATCCTCAATTCCTCCGGAAGCGCTTCCATCGCCACGTTGACCGTTTCCGCGATCTGCTTGGTAGCGAGCATGGATTCGGGCGTGTTGATATCCCTGAGATGCTCTCCGTCATCAAAAGTTTCCGCCTCTTCAGCATCTGCTTCCGTCGAGGTGGGCGCACGCCGTCCCTGCGTGACCAGATAATTCTTTGCCGTGTTGATCCCGATCCGATACAGCCAGGTGTAGAAGGCCGAGTCGCCGCGGAACTGCGGCAACGCGCGATAGGCCTTGATGAAGGCTTCCTGCACCACGTCCTCCGCCTCGGCCTGGTCGCGCACCAGCCGGGATACCAGACGCATCAGCTTGCGCTGATACTTCGATACCAGGAGTTCGAAAGCCTTCTTGTCACCCTGTTGGACGCGATCAACCAGCAGCTGATCTATGTCGCGTTCTGTCGTCAATCCCCGATTCCTCGCGCTCGTGCAACGGGCGGGCAGGCTGCGGCCGCGACGTTGCGACCGCAGACTCAAGCTGAAGTGAAATAAAGCGCGGGTGACGGGCAGTCGATGCGGATCGTCAGCAACGCGTGCATCGCACGCATCGCTTGCTCCGGCTCAAGGCTGCCTTGCTGCCCCTTGTCTCGGCTTTCTTCTCAGCGCTTCCCAAGTCGTTGACTGAATGAAATTTAAAAAGTTCAATCAGCCGGGAGGGAAAGTTCGGCAGGCTGTGCCGCGGGTGACGGACGGCTAGTCAGCACCCAGCGGCAGGCGACGGACAGCGCACGAAATTCCGTGCCGTCCACGCTATCGGGAAAAATGAGCAGCGTGGTCACACGACCCGACCGCGTCTGCAGGCGTAGCACCATCAGCAATGACCAGAATGTCGAGCCCCTCAGCAGTTGAACCACCTCGCTGTTGCCGTCTCGGTTGTCGACCGGGCCAGCGGCAGCGTCGGGACTAGTGTCAACCAATCGGATTTGCCCGATTCCGGATACATCAATACGAAGCGGTTTTGTTCGCGCGAGCGGGAACAAACCGATGGCTGCAGCCGCCAGCGCGCAAGCCAGGGCCAGCGCATGATGCAGCAGGGTGCCGCCATCGCGCATGATCAGCAGCGCGCACGCGAGCAGCACGACGCACATCGCGAGCGCGATGCAGGCAAACCATCGTGAGGGACGAACGACCGCCGTGACGGCGAGGTTCATTGAGGAAGGAAATGCAGGAAGCGACGCGCCGTTCGAAGCAAGGCCATCGAACGGCGCGCGGGGATCAGGCCTTGGCGAAAATCAGCGTACCGTTGGTACCGCCGAATCCGAAGGAATTCTTCACCGCGATGTCGATCGGCATATCGCGCGCAGTGTTGGCGCAATAGTCGAGATCGCAGTTCGGATCCTGATTGAAGATGTTGATCGTCGGCGGCGATTTCTGGTTGTGGACGGCAAGCACCGTGAACACCGATTCGAGACCGCCGGCGCCACCGAGCAGGTGACCCGTCATCGACTTGGTCGAGTTGACGACGACCTTCTTCGCGTGCTCGCCGAGCGCGCGCTTGATCGCGACGGTTTCGGCGACGTCGCCGAGCGGCGTCGATGTGCCGTGCGCGTTCACGTAGCTGACCTGGTCGGCGTTGATGCCGGCATTGCGCATCGCCGAGACCATGCAGCGTCGTGCGCCGTCACCGTCTTCGAGCGGCGCGGTCATGTGGTGCGCATCGGCGCTCATGCCGAAGCCGAGCAGCTCGGCGTAGATCTTCGCGCCACGCGCCTTCGCATGCTCGTATTCCTCGAGCACCATCACGCCGGCACCTTCGCCGAGCACGAAGCCGTCGCGGTCCTTGTCCCACGGACGCGACGCAGTGGCCGGATCATCGTTGCGCGACGACAGCGCGCGCGCTGCCGCGAAACCGCCGACGCCCAGCGGCGACACCGTCGATTCGGCACCACCGGCGATCATCACGTCGGCATCGCCGTATTCGATCAGGCGGCCCGCCTCACCGATGCAATGCAGCCCGGTGGTGCAGGCGGTGACGATCGCGAGGTTCGGGCCTTTAAGGCCGTACTTGATCGACAGGTGGCCGGAGATCATGTTGATGATCGATGCCGGCACGAAGAACGGGCTGATGCGACGCGGGCCGCGCTTGGTCAGCTCGGCGTGGGTCTCTTCGATCATCGGCAGGCCGCCGATGCCGGAACCGACCAGCACGCCAATGCGCTCCGCATTGGCCTCGGTCACTTCGAGGCCGCTGTCCTGCATTGCCTGCATGCCCGCAGCCAGGCCGTAGTGGATGAAGGTATCCATGTGGCGCGCTTCCTTGCCGGGGATGTAATCCTCGACATTGAAGCCCTTCACCTCTCCGGCGAAGGTCGTCGAAAACGCGCTCGCATCAAACTTGGTGATGGTCGCGATACCGGTCTGGCCGGCGATCAGCGCATCCCATGCGGCAGCAACGGTGTTGCCGACCGGGGAGATGCATCCCAGTCCGGTGACAACGACACGGCGTCGGTTAGGGCGAGTCAAACAGTGCTCCTGAAAACAGTTTCAGCGGGGAGAAACGGCCTGCTGAATCAGGCCTTGACGTTCGCTTTGGCGTAGTCGATGGCTTGCTGGACGGTGGTGATCTTCTCAGCCTGCTCGTCCGGGATTTCCATCTCGAATTCGTCTTCGAGTGCCATCACGAGTTCAACCGTGTCGAGCGAGTCGGCGCCCAGGTCATCAACGAACGACGACTCGTTCTTGATGTCGGCTTCTGCAACACCGAGTTGCTCGGCGACGATTTTCTTAACGCGTGATTCGATGTCAGACATCTTGGTCCTCCAGTGGGTGGGTTGTTCGTAAAAGTGCGCGCATTTTATCAGGTTTGCGCAGTGAAACTTAAGTTTTGGCTGATGCTTTCGTGAGGGCTAGGATCACTCTGAGAAGCGTCAGCCGCCGCTCATGTACATGCCGCCGTTCACATGCAAGGTCGTGCCCGTCACATAGCCTGCCTCGGTCGATGCGAGGAAGGCAACGGCCGCTGCCACATCTTCCGGCATGCCGAAGCGGCCGGCCGGAATCTGCTGCAGCAGCGCCGCCACTTGCTGCTCGTTCAGTGCCTTGGTCATGTCGGTATCGATGAAGCCGGGCGCGACGCAGTTGACGGTGATGTTGCGGCTGCCGATCTCGCGCGCGAGCGCGCGGCTCATGCCGGCCACACCGGCCTTGGCGGCCGCGTAATTCATCTGGCCGGGGTTGCCGGCCGAGCCGACCACCGAGGTGATGTTGATGATGCGGCCATACTTCGCCTTCATCATGCCGCGCAGCACGGCGCGGGACAGACGGCCAACGGCGCTGAGGTTGGTCGCGATCACCGCGTCCCACTCTTCATCCTTCATGCGCATCGCCAGCTGGTCCTGCGTGATGCCGGCGTTGTTGACGAGGACGGACAGGCCGCCGAATTCCTTCGCGATCGCATCCACCAGCGCGGACGACGATTCCGCATCGTTCACGTTCAGCACCGCACCGCGACCGGCATCGGCGCGCACGGCGTTCAGGTATTCAGTGATCGCAGCTGCGCCCGCTTCGGACGTTGCAGTGCCGATCACGGTCGCGCCGCGTTTGGCCAGCTCGACCGCAATCGCCCGGCCGATGCCGCGCGATGCGCCGGTGACCAGCGCAACCTGTTTTTCGAGATTCGAACTCATTTGACTGCCTCCAGAAGAGCATCGAGCGATGCCTGGTCCACGATGGCGTCTGCCACCAGATCGCCATGGATCCGCTTGGCCAGGCCGGTCAGCACTTTGCCCGGACCGCATTCGATCACGCGGGTCACGCCGCTGGCCGCCATCTTCTGCACCGACTCGACCCAGCGCACCGGGCTGGCCGCCTGACGCACCAGCGCATCCTTGATCGCTGCCGGATCATAGACGATCGCGACATCGACGTTGTTAATCAGCGGAATCGACGGCGCCGAGAAATTCAGCTGGGCGAGGTAGTCGCGCAGGCGATCCGACGCCGGCTTCAGCAGCGACGAATGGAAAGGCGCGGACACCGGCAGCGGCAGCGCGCGCTTGGCGCCTTTCGCCTTGGCCGCTTCGCAGGCACGTTCGACAGCGGCCTTGTGGCCGGCGATCACGACCTGCGCAGGCGCATTGAAATTGACCGGCTCGACGACTTCGCCCTGTGCCGCTTCGGCACAGGCAGCGCGCACGTCATCATCCGACAGGCCGAGGATCGCGGCCATGCCGCCCTGCCCGACCGGCACGGCTTCCTGCATCGCCTGCGCGCGGAAACGCACCAGCGGCACCGCATCCTTGAAGGCGATCACGCCGGAAGCGACCAGCGCCGAATATTCGCCGAGGCTGTGGCCGGCCACGAGCGCCGGTTGCGCGCCGCCGGCGGCGATCCACGCGCGATAGAACGCGACTGCGGACGCCAGCATGACCGGCTGCGTGTTGGTGGTGAGGTCGAGCTGTTCCTTCGGGCCTTCGGCAATCAGCTTGCCGAGGTCGAAGCCGATGGCATCGGATGCTTCGGCGATCGTGTCGGCAACGACAGCGTTGCCGGCAAAGCCGTTCAGCATGCCGATCGCCTGCGAACCCTGGCCGGGAAATACGAATGCAATGGTCATGGTCTGTCTCTGTGATGCTGGATCAAATGCGCAGGTCAAATGCGCGGGATCAAATGCGCGCGAGCACCGCGCCCCAGGTGAAGCCGCCGCCGACGCCTTCCATCATCACGGTCTGGCCGTGCCTGATGCGGCCGTCGCGCATGGCGGCGTCGAGCGCCAGCGGGATCGATGCGGCCGAGGTATTGCCGTGCTGGTCGACGGTCACCACCATCTTTTCCAGCGGCAGGCCGAGCTTCTTCGCGGTGCCCTGCATGATGCGGATGTTGGCCTGGTGCGGGATCAGCCAGTCGATCTGCGAGGCCTGCATGCCGGCGGCGTCGAGCGCCTCGTTGGCGACCTTCTCCAGCACCGACACGGCCAGCTTGAACACGGCCTGCCCATCCATCGTCAGGAAGGCGCTGCCCGACACGGCGCCGGCATTCACATTGCCGGGCACGCACAGGATGTCGGTGTGGCGGCCGTCCGCATGCAGCTTCGCAGCCAGGATGCCCGGCTCTTCGGAGGCTTCGAGGATCACCGCGCCGGCGCCGTCGCCGAACAGCACGCAGGTGGTACGGTCATTGAAATCGAGGATGCGCGAGAACACTTCGGCGCCGATCACGAGCACGCGCTTGTGCATGCCGGACTTGATGAAGCTGTCGGCCGCCGACATCGCATACACGAAGCCGCTGCAGACCGCCTGCACGTCGAGCGCGCCGCAATGGTTCGTGATGCCGAGCTTGCGCTGCACCACGCAGGCGGTGCTCGGGAAGCCGCCGAGGAAATCCGGCGTCGAGGTCGCGAGGATGATCAGGTCGATGTCGTCCGGCTGCAGGCCGGCCATCTGCAGCGCGTTCTGCGCGGCGGTGACGGCGAGGTCGCTGGAGAGCTCGCCGGCGCCGGCGAAATGCCGCGCCGAGATGCCGCTGCGCGACACGATCCATTCGTCCGAAGTTTCCAGGCCCTTCTCAGCCAGTATCGCGGCGAGGTCCTGGTTGGTAACTCGGCGCGACGGCAGGCAACTGCCGGTCGCGACGATGCGGGAGTATTTGCTCATGCGGTCTTTTGTGCGTTGATTTCCCGGGCTGTCGCCGAATTCGGCATCAGCTCGGCGATCGAGGTCTCGATGCGCGACAACACGTCATGCCGCGCCGCCTCGAAGGCGCGACGGATCGCCCATTCGAAGCCGTAAGCGCTCTCGCCGCCGTGGCTCTTGAACACCAGTCCGCGCAGCCCGAGCAGGCTCGCGCCATTGTAGCGGGAGGGATTGAGTCGTTGCGAGATACGCTTGAGCGCGCGCTGTGCAATCAGCGCGCCCAGCATGTTGATCCAGCCCTTCTTCAGCTCGCTGGTCAGCACACCCTTGATCAGCCGGCCGAGGCCTTCGGCGGCCTTCAGCGTCACGTTACCGACGAAACCGTCGCAGACGACGATGTCGGTCGTGCCCTCGAAGATGTCGTTGCCTTCGACGTTGCCGTAGAAATTGATCAGGCCCTTCGCGTGGTCGGCGCGCAGCAGTTCTGCCGTCTGCTTGACCAGCTCGTTGCCCTTGATGTCTTCCGCACCGACGTTCAACAGGCCGACGGTGGGGCGCGGATGGCCTTCGACCGCCGACACCAGCGCCGACCCCATCAGCGCGAACTGATGCAGGTGCAGCGGCTCGCAATCGACGTTCGCGCCGAGGTCGAGCATATAGGTCGGGCCGTCCTTCTGATTGGGCAGGATGGTGCAGATCGCCGGGCGATCGACGCCGGCCAGGGTCTTGAGCAGGTAGCGCGACACCGCCATCAGCGCGCCGGTATTGCCGGCGGAAACGCTGGCCTGCGCACTGCCGTCCTTGACGAGGCTGATCGCGACCCGCATCGACGAGTCCTTCTTGCGGCGCAGGGCGACCTCGAGCGGGTCGTCCATTTCGACGACCTCGGTCGCGTTCACGACGGAGATGCGCGGATGCTGGTCCGCGCCCAGCTTCTTCAGCTCGGCGCGCACTACATCCTCGCGCCCGACGAGCAGCAATTCTGCGTCGGGCTCGCGCTGGACGAAGGCTACGGAGGCGGGAACAGTGACTGACGGGCCGTGGTCGCCACCCATGCAGTCTATGGAAATCCTGACGGTCATGATCTTTCAGCGATCGCGCATGAAACGATGCTCATACGCAGGACCATGACCCGTTGACGTTGTTCGCGCATACGAAATCGGCGGAAGCAGTCTGCGACTGTTTGCGCCGGTTTGCAGCTGTACGGTGCGTGCCGGTCAGTACGAAAGCGATGAATTATTCGTCGTTCTTCGTCTTCAGGACCTTGCGGCCACGGTAGAAACCGTTCGGGCTGATGTGGTGACGCAGATGCGTCTCGCCCGTGGTCGGCTCGATAGCGGTCGCCGGTGCAACCAGGAAATCGTGCGAACGATGCATACCGCGCTTCGACGGGGTCTTTTTGTTCTGCTGAACAGCCATGACTTGCTCCTAAATCGGTGAATCCAAAATTTTAACACAGGGAACGACGTTCCCCAAATCCCGCGAGTATTCCCGGAATGACAACGACGCCGTTCAGGAATCGAGCTTCTTCAATACGGCAAACGGCGACTCGGGCTTGTCCTCCGGCAGCGCCGGCGCGCCACCGGGGCAGGTTTCATGCCGCGGCGACAGCGGCAGCGACAGCAGCACCTCGTCTTCGACCAGTTGCAGCAGGTCCTGCGCGGACGAAGTGACGATCACGTCGATGCTGTCATCGTCCAGCAGTTCCTCGGCCTCGTCGGCCGCCGCCTCGTCACGCGCCAGCACCAGCACGGTCTCGGACGCGATCGGATGCCGGAACGCGGCCAGGCAGCGCTGGCAGATCAGGCCGACGTCGCCCTCGACCTTCATCACCAGCTGCGGCAGGCCCTGCGCATGCCGCCCGCCGGCAAACGACCAGCGCAGCTCACCGCTCGCATTGGCCGCCTCGGCGGACAAACGCCCGAAGGCCGCAACCGGCGTCACGCCGGAGCGCTCTTCGCCGAGCCGGCAGAACTCGAATGCGTCGACGGTGGTAGCGTTCATTGCGGCATTAGCTCCCGGAAAACCCGTTATGATAGCAGGGATTCGCCAGTGCCAGCACCTGGCCCGTTTTATTCCCGCCATCACATGCCCGCCGCATCCCCGACCCGCCTGATCCTCGCCTCCAGTTCGACTTACCGGCAGCAGCTGCTGGCACGGTTGCGCTTGCCGTTCGAGGCGATCTCGCCGGACATCGACGAGACGCCGCTGGCCGGCGAAGCCCCGCCCGCCACGGCGCTGCGGCTGGCACAGGCCAAGGCCGAAGCCGTGGCCCGCACGGCCGGGCCGGCGCTGGTGATCGGCTCCGACCAGATCGCCACGCTCGACGGCGAGCACATCGGCAAGCCCGGCGACCATGCGAATGCCCTTCTGCAGCTGCAGAAGATGGGCGGCCGCGAGGTGGTGTTCCACACCGCGCTGTGCCTGCTCGACGCGCGCGAAGGCGCCGGCCTGCAGGCGCAGTGCCGGAACGTGCAGACGCTGGTGCGCTTTCGCGACCTGCCCGACGCCGAGCTCGATGCCTACCTGCGCATCGAGCAGCCGTACGACTGCGCCGGCAGCGCGAAGAACGAGGCGCTCGGCATCGCGATCCTCGAGTCCATCCACAGCGACGACCCCACCGCCCTCACCGGCCTGCCGCTGATTGCATTGACCACGATGCTGCGCCACGCCGGCGTGCGTTTCTTTGCGGAGTGAGCGGATGCCCGGCACCCTGTACCTGATCCCGAATACGCTCGGCCCCGGCGAACTCGAGCATGTGATTCCAGCGCCGGTGCGCGACATCACCGCCGGCCTCGACAGCTTCATCGCCGAAAATGCGAAAACCGCCCGCGCCTTCCTGAAGGCCGTCGCGACCACGCATCCGCTGAAAACGGTGCTGCAGCAGATAGAAATACATGAACTGAACGTCAACACGCGCGCCGATGCGCTGCCGGCGCTGCTCGCGCCGCTGCTGGCGGGCAAGGATGCGGGGCTGCTGTCGGAGGCCGGCGTGCCGGCGGTGGCCGACCCGGGCGCGGACCTGGTACGGCTCGCGCACGCGCAAGGCATCACGGTGCGCCCGCTGGTCGGGCCGTCATCGCTGCTGCTGGCGCTGATGGCCAGCGGACTGAACGGCCAGAGTTTTGCCTTCCACGGCTACCTGCCGACCGACGCCGACGCGCGCGCCGCACGCATCCGCCAGCTCGAGCAGCGCTCGCGGCAGGAGAAGCAGACGCAGATCCTGATCGAGACGCCGTATCGCAACGATGCGATGCTGCAGGCATTGGCGACGCACTGCTCGGGCAGCACGCTGGTCTGCGTGGCGACCGACCTGACACTGGACAGCGAATCGGTGCGCACGGCCAGCGCGCAGCAGTGGAAGCAGGCCATCGCCGCCGGCAAGATGCCGGACTTCAGGAAGAAGCCGACGGTCTTCCTGTTCCTCGCCTGATCTCAGGCGAGGAACAGCTGCGCGCTCAGCGCGGCCGGAACCATTCGGTCGCGATCGTCTTCGCCATCGATTCACCGACGGCCGCGCCGAACTTCTTCAGCACCCGGTCCGACAGGCCTTCGCGCACCGTGTAGTCGATCACGTCCTCGGCCTTCAGTACGTCGCGCGCGACGCCGTCGACCGTGCCCAGCCCGTCGGCCAGCCCGAGCGCGATTGCCTTGCGGCCGGTCCAGAACAGGCCGGAGAAGATTTCCGGCGACGACTTCAGCCGCTTGCCGCGGCCTTCCTTCACCGCCGTGATGAATTGCTGGTGGATGTCGTCCAGCATCGTCTGCGTCAGCGCGCGATGGCGGGGATTCTGTGGCTGGAACGGGTCCAGCATCGCCTTGTTCTCGCCGGCCGTCATCAGCCGCCGCTCGATCCCGAGCTTGTACATCAGGCCGGTGAAGCCGAAGCTGCTCATCAGCACGCCGATCGAGCCGACGATGCTGCCCTGGCTGACAAAGATCTTGTCGGCTGCGGCGGCGATGTAATAGCAGCCGGATGCGCACATGTCCTCGACCACGACATACACCGGCTTGTCGGGATGCTGCTCGCGCAGCCGGCGGATTTCGTCGTTGATGATCGCGGACTGCACCGGGCTGCCGCCCGGGCTGTTCATCCGCAGCACGACGCCGACCGAACCGGCGTCGGCAAAGGCGTCCTGCAGCGCGGGCAGGATGGTATCGACGGAGGCGGTGCTGCTCTCGGCGTCGATCTCGCCGGTGATCTCGATCAGCGCGGAGTGGCGCGTGCTCGGCGGCTTGCCGCCCCACTTCATGTCGAGCGCGGCGCCGATCGCGAACAGCGCGACGACCAGCGCGGCGATGCGGAACAGGTTGCGCCAGCGGCGGTTGGCGCGCTGCTCGGCCAGCAGGCCCTGCGCCAGCTTCTCCAGCGTGTCATACGGAACGCCCTGCGGCCGGGCCGGCTGCGACGGTTCGCTCGCTTGCGTGTTGTGTTCTTCCATGGACTTGTCCGGTACGTGCTTCAGGGTTCACGCCAGCGCCGGACGAACCTGGTCGTCCGGCTGCCAGTAAATCTTGCCTTCTTTTTCGACCACCTCGATCTTGTGCAGCCGTCCGCCGCGGCAGGGCCCGCCCGCGCAGCGGCCGGTGTGCGGCTCGTACAGCGCGCCGTGCGTCGCGCACATCAGATACAGGCCGCTCGACTCGAAGAACTCGCCCTGATTCCAGTCGAGCTCCATCGGCACATGCGCGCAGCGATTCAGGTACGCATGCGCGCGCTCGTGATAGCGAACCACGAAGGCCGTGCCGTCCTCGCCGCCGGCGGTGACGGGAAAGCGCACGCCCCTGCCGCCCTCGGCAACGTCCGACGATGCACAAATGTAAACAGGTTCGCTCATGCGTGCTCGTTCAGCCACGCGTGCAATTCGGCGATCGACGTGGCGCCATACAGCGGCGACAGCGCCGCGAGCTCGCTCGCCGGATGCGCGCCGTAATGCACACCGACCGCGGCCGCGCCGGCATTGCCGGCCATCTGCAGATCATGCGTGGTGTCGCCGATCATCAGCGTGCGGCGCATGTCCTGCCCCAGCTCGCGCGTCAGCTCCTGCAGCATCGCCGGATGAGGCTTGGAGAAGGTTTCGTCGGCGCAGCGGGTGGCGTCGAACAGCGAAGTCACGCCGGCGCCCGCCATCGCCCGGTTCAGGCCGACACGGCTCTTGCCGGTCGCGACTGCCAGGAAATAACCTTGCGACGCGAGGTCATGCAGCATCTCGCGCGCGCCGTCGAACAGCGTCAGCGCGTGATCCTGCGACAGATAGTGGTAGCGGTAGCGCTCGACCATCTTCGGATAGTGGCGCGGGTCGAGGTCCGGCATCGCGGCCTGCAGCGCATCGACCAGCCCGAGGCCGATCACGTACGAGGCGGATTTCTTGTCCGGCACCGGCAGGCCGAGGTCGCGCGCGGCGGCCTGCATGCTGGCGATGATCGCGGATGTGCTGTCCATCAGCGTGCCGTCCCAGTCAAAGACGATCAGGTCGAAATTCTTGCGTGGCATGTGATTCAGCTTGTCTCGGACACGGTTGTCTTGTTATTGGCGGGCTGCAGCGATTGCAGGAAGCGCACGCATTCGGGCGGCAACGCTGCCTCCACGCTGACCGGCTTGCCCGTCACCGGGTGCTCGAAACCGAGCTGGTAAGCATGCAGGAACATACGCTTCAGCGGCAGGCGCGCCCCGTCGGCTTTCTGCAATTCGCGGTTCAGCGCGAAATCGCCGTATTTGTCGTCACCCGTGATCGGGAAGCCGGACGACGCGAGATGGACGCGGATCTGGTGCGTACGCCCGGTCTTCAGCTCCGCTTCCAGCAACACGAAGTCGCCGTATTTTCGCAATAAATTGAAGACCGTGTGCGACGGCTGCCCGTCGGACTGCACGCGCACGCGGCGCTCGCCGTCCGGGGTGGTGTATTTGAACAGCGGCAGCTTCACGTGCTGCCGGCGGTTCTGCCAGTCGCCCTTCACCAGAGTGAGATAGCGCTTGTCCAGCCGGCCCTCGCGGATCTGCTCGTGCAGATGCGTCAGCGCGCTGCGCTTCTTGGCCAGCACCAGGATGCCGGACGTCTCGCGGTCGAGCCGGTGCACCAGCTCGAGAAAGCGGGCGGCCGGGCGCGCGGCGCGCAGCTGCTCGATCACGCCGTAACTGACGCCGGAGCCGCCATGGACGGCCACGCCGGCGGGTTTGTCAATGATCAACAGCGCGTCGTCCTCGAGCAGCACCCGGAACTCGGCCGCCGGCACATGACTCTCATCGCGCTCGGCGAGACGCATCGGCGGCACCCGCACCGTGTCGCCCTCGGCCAGCCGGTAGGTCTGGGCAATCCGCCCCTTGTTGACCCGCACCTGCCCCGAGCGCAGCACTTGGTAAACGTGACTTTTGGGGACGCCCTTGCAAACTCTTATCAGGAAATTATCAATACGCTGACCCGCATCGTCGGGCCCGATCGTGATCATCCGGACCTCGGGCCGGCCCTGCGATTCCGGGTCGGCGGTGCGAGAAACAGATCCGTTCTCGGAAAATCTCGCTAAGTCCTTCATTTTGAATATA
>CAZTIF010000037.1:0-27375 GCA_964613635.1 uncultured Bifidobacterium sp.
GCCCTTGGTGTGGCCCATGCCGACGTGCATGATCTTCACTTCGAGCTTGCCCATGAAGACGGTCAGTTCGCGGTCGAACACCAGCGTCGGCCAGGTCAGGCCGGGCACGGTCTCGACGCCGGCGAACAGGCGCGGGAAGCGGTCGATCTCGGAGTGCATGTCCTGCTCGCCGCGCTCGACGATCATTTCATAGGTGCCGCGCGAAGCGATCACCTGCTCTGCGCCTTCGTTGAAGTAGGCCGACGCGCCCAGCACGCGCACCGCGTGATAGTGGGTCAGCGTGACGTACTTGATCGGCAGGTCGGTGATCTCGCGAATATGCTTGATCAGCGCCTGCGCCATCGCGGGCGTCGCGGTGGTGTCGATCACCATCACCGAATCGTCGCCGATGATGACGCCGGAGTTCGGGTCGCCTTCGGCGGTGTACGCATAGGCGTTGTCGGACAGCTTGATGAAGCTGGTCTTTTTTTCCTGCAGGTCGCCTTGGGAGGCGAATTTCTTTTCTGTCATCGTTGTTCCTTTCAATGCATGGGCCGATGGCGGCGTAACCGCTGATTCAAGCTCAGCCAGGTAGGTGACCGCCCATGGATCCCAGCTTTCGCTGGGATGACGGGTTTGAGGTCGTCAGCCTTCAAAGCGTCGTCCCAGCGAAAGCTGGGACCCATCGTTGATCGAAGGGGGGCGGCAAATTTTCCGCCAACTTGCCCCGGGCGCGCGCGAATGTCCACCGTCGCCGGCTGACGCGACCTGCGCAGATTACCCTCCGATTCGTTTCTGGTCAACCAATTCAACAATAACGAATCGTTTACATTCGCCGAATCCGTCCGTAAACTCCGCCGTCACTGTCATTTCCCGGTGCGCCATGGAAGAAGAGAAAACCCGTCGCGGCATTCAGTCGATCGAGATCGGCGGGCGCCTGCTGACCGCGCTGGTCGACGAGGGCGGGCCGATGAGCCTGGGCGATCTCGCCAAAAAGGCCGGCATGCCGTCGGCCAAGGCGCATCCTTATCTGGTCAGTTTCGGCAGCTTCGGCCTGATCGAGCAGAACCCGCTGACCGGGCGCTATGAGCTGGGGCCCTTCGCGCTGCAGCTCGGCCTGATCAGCCTGCACCTGCTGGACCCGGTGCGCATCGCCATCCCGGTGATCACGCAGCTGTCGGCCGATATCGACCAGACCATCGGCCTGTCGGTGCTGGGCAACCAGGGGCCGACGATCATCTACATCAGCGAGTCGAGCTATCCGATCCACGTGAACATGCGCACCGGCACGGTGATGTCGATCCAGGCCACCGCCACCGGCCGCGTGTTCGCCGCCTTCCTGCCACCCAAGCAGGTCGAGCGGATGATCGAGCAGGAGCGCCGCAGCGGCGTGGCCGGCGATTTCGGCGCGGCCGACCTGAAGAAGGAAGCGCTTGAAGCCATCCTCGCCGACATCCGCAAGCGCGGCATGGCGCGCGTGCAGGGCGAACCTATTCCGGGCATCAATGCGATCTGCGCGCCCGTGTTCGAGCACAGCGGCGCGATCCGGCTCGGCATTACCGCGATCGGCCCGTCCGGCAGCTTCGACGTCAGCTGGCATGGCGACACCGCGAAAAAAATCCGCGAATGTGCGGAGCAGGTGTCGGCACGGCTGGGCTACCGTCCGCTGAACTGAATTGAAACTGCAGGGAAGGCGACCGACCCTGTTCCAACGACACTCGATACAAAGGAAATACCGTGTCAGCACATGCAGCACCCGCCGCGCTTTTTGACGTTCGCCAGGCCATCGACGGCCGCTTCTCGCCGGTCCAGAAACTGATGTACCTGCTGGCCTCGCTGGCGATGATCCTCGACGGCTTCGACGGCCAGCTGATCGGCTTCGCGATTCCGGCCATCATCAAGGACTGGGGCGTGCCGCGCGAAGCCTTTTCGATCGCGGTGGCGAGCGGCCTGTTCGGCATGGCCATCGGCAGCATGGTCGCCGGCTATGTCGCCGACCGCATCGGCCGCCGGCTGCTGCTGGTCTGCAGCGTGTTCCTGTTCGGCGGCGCGACGATGCTGATCGGCTTCGCAGCCGATGTGCAGGGCATTGCGCTGATCCGCTTCTTCGCCGGCCTTGGTATCGGCGCGGCGCTGCCGTGCGCATCGACGATGACGGCCGAGTACACGCCGCAGCGGCTGCGCACGCTGGCGGTGACGACCACGATCATCTGCTACCCGCTGGGCGGCATGCTGGCCGGCCTGTTCGCCGCGCAGATCCTGCCGGTTTTCGGCTGGCGCTCGCTGTTCCTGGTCGGCGGCGCGATCCCGATGGCGTATGCGGTGGTGCTGTTCTTCTCGCTGGCCGAATCGCCGCGCTATCTGGCGCGCGTGCAGCGGCGTTGGGACGAGCTGCGCGCGCTGCTGGCGCGCATGGCAGTAGACGTGCCGGCCGGCGCGGGTTTCCAGGACGGGCACGATGAAGAGTCCGGGCAGCAGCGCGGCAGCCTCGCCGCGCTGTTCGCGCCGGAGCGCCTGCGCGACACCGTCGGCATCTGGATCTGTTTCTTCGCGACGCTGCTGTCGATTTACAGCGCGTTCAGCTGGCTGCCGACGATGCTGACCGCCGAAGGCCTGTCGCCGAAGCTGGCCGGCATGGGCCTGACTGCGTACAACCTCGGCGGCGTGATCGGTGCGATCACCTGCGCGCTGGTGATCAGCCGCTTCGGCTCGCGCTGGCCGATGATGGCCTTCGCGCTGCTGTCGGCCGTCAGCGCGTTCGCGCTGAAGGGCATCGACATCACGCAGCACACCGAGACCTTCCTGCTCGGCCTCGGCGTGCACGGCCTGTTCATCAATGCGGTGAACTGCACCGCGTACGCGCTGGCCGCGCACCTGTACCCGACCTTCGTGCGCGCGACCGGCATCGCTTCGGCGCTCAGCTTCGGGCGCTTCGGCGCGATCCTGAGCTCCTTCGTCGGCGCCAGCGTGATCACCGCCGGCGGCGCAGACGCTTACCTGAACCTGCTCGGCGGCGCGATGCTGGTCAGCCTGCTGGGACTGGCGCTGGTGTCGAACCATGTCGCGCCGCAGGCGCGCAGGGCAGTCGCCGGCGTGCCGGCGCGCGGTTGAGCAGGGAAGAGGCCGGCGCGCGCGCGGCCGCGGATCACTCGATGGTGGCCGGCTCGCGTATCGAGCTGCGGCAGTAGGCCTCGAATTCCGCGGCCATCAGCGGCTTGCTGAACAGGAAGCCCTGCACCGCGCCGCAGCCGCTGGCGGCGAGGAAGCGAAGCTGACCTTCGGTCTCGACGCCCTCGGCGATGGTGCGTATGCCGAGTTCGCGCGCGACGTTGATCACGGCGCTGACGATCGCGCGATCGTCCGGATCGGAATCGATGTCGCGCACGAAGGACTTGTCGATCTTCAGCTTCGACAGCTGGAAGCGCTTCAGGCAGCTGAGCGACGAGTAGCCGGTGCCGAAATCGTCGATCGCCAGGCCGATGCCGCGGTCGTGCAGTTCGCGCATCAGCGCGATTGCGGCCTGCGGGTCGCGCATCGCGGTGCTTTCGGTCAGCTCCAGCTCCAGGCATTCGGCCGGCAACTTTGCCTGCTCCAGCACCTCCGCGATCATCTGCGCCAGGCCTTCGTGGTGGAACTGCACCGCCGACAGGTTGACCGCGATGGTCTTCAGCGGCAGGCCGGCATCCAGCCATTCGCGCGTCTGCCGCACGGCTTCGCGCAGCGCCCATTCGCCGATCGACTGGATCAGGCCGGTCTCCTCGGCGACCTTGATGAACTCGTCCGGGCTGACCACGCCGAGGTCGGGATGATGGAAGCGCATCAGCGCTTCGGCGCCGGTGACCTTGCCCGTTTTCAGGTCGATCTGCGGCTGGTACTGCAGGAACAGCTGGCGTCGCTCGAGGCCGGCGCGCAGTGCCGCCTCGACCTTCAGGTAGCGCATCGACAGCGCCTGCATTTCCCCCGAATAGAAGCGGAAGCCGCCGCCGCCGCCGTTGTCGCGCTTGGCGCGGTGCATCGCGCTGTCGGCCTGTTTCAGCAGTTCGTCGAAGCTGTGCGCGTCGCCGGGGTAGAGCGCGATGCCGATCGACGCGGTGACCGACATGTCGAACTGCTCGATCCGCGTCGGCTGCCGCACCATGTCCAGCAGCTTCTGCGACACCACGGTCGCGCCGTGCGCATCGGTGTCGGGCAGCATGACCACGAATTCGTCGCCGCCGAATCGCGCCAGCGTGTCGTCATCGCGCACGGCATGCTGCAGGCGGTCGGCCAGCTGCATCAGCAAGCTGTCGCCGACGCCGTGGCCGAAGGAATCATTGACGTGCTGGAAGCGGTCGATGTCGATGAACAGCAGCGCCACGCTGGTGCCGGCGCGGTCGGCGCGCGGCAGCAGGTAATGCGCCTGTTCCTGCAGCTGCATGCGGTTCGGCAGCGAGGTGAGGGAATCGAAGTGCGCGAGGTACTGGATGCGGTCTTCGTAACGCTTGCTGTCGATCGCCAGCGCGATCAGGCGCGACGTGGTCTCGATCAGTTGCTCGGCGTCGCGGTCCGGCACCGACGGCGTGCGTGCATAGATCGCGAATGTGCCCAGCACCTGCTTGTTCGACGTGACGATGGGATAGGACCAGCAGGCGGCCACGCCGGCGCGGCGGCAGACGTCCCGGTAGGACTCCCAGGCCGGGTCGTGCGCGATGTTCTCGACGATCGTCGGCTGGCCGCTGTGGGCCGTGTTGCCGCAGGCGCCGATGCCGGCGCCGATGCCGAGGCCATCGACTGCCTGGTTGTAGAACTCGGGCAGGCTGGGCGCGGCGGCCACTTTCAGGCGTTCGCCTTCGGGCTCGAGGGTCAGGATGGAGCAGAGCCGGCCGGGCAGCAGGGCTTCGATGCGCTGGGCGATCTGCTGCAGGATGATCGACAGCGGCACTTTCTCGGTCAGCCGCTCGAGTACGAAGAGGCGGAATTCCTCCAGCCTGAGCACATGCTGGCGCTCGGCCTCGCGCTCGAAGGCGTCCAGCGCGTAGTCGATGTCGCTGGCCATTTCGATCAGCAGGTCCTGGATGTCTTCGTCGAAGGCATCGACCTCGGCGCTGTACAGGTTGAACGCACCGACCACTTCGCCGCCATGGTGCAGCGGCAGCGCCGCCGACGAGCCCCAGCGGTGGCGGCCGGACGGCTGCCGCCATGGCGCGGTGTCGGGGCTGCTCTGGAAATCATCGACCCAGACCGGCCGGTTGGTGCGGATCGCCGTGCCGGTCGGGCCATAGGCGGATTGCTGCACCGGATCGACGCTGATGTCGAGACGGGCCACGTAGTCGAGATGCTCGCCAAAGGTGGCAACCGGACGGACGCGCTTCGTGCCCTGGTCCACCAGCCCGATCCACGCCATCTTCATCCCGCCGTAGACGACGGCGCCGCGGCAGATCTCGGCCAGCATCTGCTCCTTGCTGGCGCTGCGCAGGATGGCCTGGTTGGCGTGGTTCAGCGCGGCGTACAGGTGCATTGCGTGTTGCGCGCGGTCGTGCGCGTCGCGACGTTCGGCGTCTATTCTGGCCAGCTTGTCGCGGGTGTGCGCCAGCCAGCCGGCTACGCTGTGCTCGAGTCCTCGCGGCACCGGCTTCACCGGCGCGAATTCGCCTTTGCCGAGCGCGACGATGCGCTCGAACAGCGACTCGGGAGAGTCGCCGAGGATCGCGTGCAGGTTGCGGTGGCTGCGCAGCAGCAGGATCAGGAAAAATGCGCCGAGCGTGGCGAACATCGCGCGGCAGATCGTCGCGTTGTCCATCGCCCGTTGTACCGTGGCCTGGGTGCGCTGGTCGATCAGCTGATTGAACTCGTTAATCGGGCGCATGATCTCGAGCTTGGCGCTCATGTAGCGCTCGTCATGCAGCATTTCGCTGGCGCGCACACGGATCTCGTCGGTGACCGGCTCGGCGGCGGCGACCTGGCGCATCGCCTCCATTTCAGTTTGAACCAGCTTGTCGGACGCCTGCTTCGCCTGTTTCAGCAAGTGCAGGCCCTCAAGATCCAGCTGGTGCCGCTTCCACAGCGCGACCATTTCTTCGGTGCGCTTCGAGAAGGCCTCCAGCGGTGGCTCGTCCAGCCTTACCATGTCCCAGTCGGGCTGGTCGTCGTATTGCGGCATCGGCCGCTTGCCGTCACGCGCATCGAGGATGTCGCGGTAATGGCGGCGGTATTTCGGGTCGCCGGTGATGACGAAGCTGCGCGCCGCCCGCGTCAGCGCCTCGGACGCGTCGCGCAATTCATCGGCGTACAGGGTGGTCTCGAAGCGCAGGCTGTGGGCGTCGTCGATTTTTCTCTCGGACACGACGTACAGGTAGAAAACCATCACGAACAGCACGGCGTTCAATGCGGCCAGAAGCATGTTGGTGGTGAATCTGGCGGACTCTCGTTGTGCTGTCATGGACTCTCGAATCGGACTTTATTGCCTTTGAGGAACTTACGAGGTGCGCACTATCGATCGTTCGATCGATGACCGATCATATTTGACTGTTAACATGTTGTAAATTTAAAAACGCTTAATTTTTTATTAATTTTGAAATTATTTTTCGACAACAGGAACATCCCCGATTGAGATGGCCCGGCAGGGCCGACAGCAAAAAATCCTGCGCTGGTTTATCGTTGTCAAACTCAAATTGATGCCAGGTGGAAAGAATATGAAGAAGCTTTTTGCGGCCGGCGTGCTGCTGTGTGCGTCGTCCGCGTTTGCGCAGAGCTGGGAACCGTATGCGAACACCGATGCCGAAAACCGCTATTACGACCCGGTGCGGATGGTGGTGATGAGCGGCATCGCATTCATCTGGGATTTGCACGACCTGCACGCGGAAAGCAGCGAGCAGGGCCGGGTGTATCGTTCGGTGCTGTATCCGACCGAGTACAACTGCCGCGTTGAAAAGAAGCGCGTGCTCAGCGTGCTGAAGATGGCGGAGAGGATGGGGCAGGGCCAGTCGGTCGCAGAGAACACGCTGGTCGGCCATTGGGTCGATGTGCAGCCGGGCACGCCGGACAGTCGCCTGATGAAAGCGGCCTGCAATGCAAAATGACGGTGGCAACGCCCTGCGGACGGCGGTGCCGCTGCCGCATGCAAGCCGCCTGCTGAACCACGGTCCGACGGTGCTGGTCAGCACTGTGGCGGACGGGCGGCGCAATGTGATGGCCGCCGCGTGGTCGATGCCGGTCGAGTTCACGCCGCCGCGCATTGCGGTGGTGATCGACAAGAGTACCTACACGCGCGAGCAGGTCGCGCAGACCGGCATGCTGGCGCTGAACATCCCGTGCCGCGCGCTGGCCGACCTGACCTATACGGTGGGCAGCGTCAGCGGGCGCGACGAGCCGATGCCGGCCGGGGACAAGTTCGATCGGTATGGGATTGCATCCTTTGCCGGGCCGGCGCTCGGTCTGCCGCTGGTGGAGGGCTGTGTCGGCTGGCTCGAATGCCGGGTGATCGCGGAGCCTCATACCGAACAGGCCTATGACACCTTCTTCGTCGAGGCGGTGTCCGCCTTGTCCGACCCGCGCGTGTTTGCGAACGGCCGCTGGATGATGGACGGCCGTCATCCGGAACTGCACACGCTGCATCACCTCGGGGCCGGACTGTTTGCGGTGGCGGCGGAGACAGTGCAGGGACGGGTGCTGGGCGGAGAGGCATGAGGCCGGGGGCTGCGCAGCACGGATGCCGGGATGAGTGCCATGCCAACGCTGGCTTGCCTGTGCCGTTGAGGGGGGGCGCTTGCGCTCTACCGCCTTTCGTCGATGTACTCCGCGAAGTTGCGGCTGACGACTTCTTCGACTTTCGCAATGGCTTCGCTGGTGAGTTCGTTGAAGAAGTCTCGCTTGCGCCTGGACAGCACGCCATGTCCCTGGACGATGATGTCGATCAGTGCATTCAGCCGGGATTGGCGCATGTCCAGCCAGGTCTCGAGTTCTCGCACGGTCCGGTCATGTGCACCGAGATACTGAACCTCGGCAGCGAGGTCTTCCTCGACACTCAGCTTGCAGCACTCCAGTACGAATTCGCAAATCTCGGTCGCGTCGAAATACGCATACAGCCAGAGCGGCTGCGGTGAGATCACCCGGATCGTGCCACTGTCGCTATCCAGAATGTAATTCAGCAGGGCTGTTCGTGGTCGCGAATACGACTTCAGCAGTGCGGAGTAACGGTCGAGTTGCTTGAGCATTCGGGCCGAAAGCGGTAGCACGACACCCGGCGGAGTGAATCCGGCCTGGCGCAGGATGTGATGAAGCAGGAAACGATGCAGGCGTCCGTTGCCATCGAAAAACGGATGTATGAATACCAGTCCGAATGCCGCGCACGCCGCTGCAATCACAGGGTCGAGTGTTCGTCGGCTTGCACCGGCAGCCACTTCGGCGACCCCTTGCATCATCGATTCAACCAGCGGCGCTGGCGGAGGGATGAAATCCGCGATGTTCCGCAGCCGTCCGGTTCGAGACAACCAGTTCTGATCGCGGCGGTAGCCGTGCTCGGCCGCGAGCGGATTCACAATGAGGTTTTGCCACTCGCACAGCTGCTCGCATGACAACGCCACGGGGGTGCCGGCCGACTCAAGCAAGAGGCGGAATTTCGCTGCACGATTGTTATCCGGAATCTCGTCTTCGATGCTGTACGTTGACCGGGTTTCCGACAAATAGAGGTAGTCGACCGCACGTTGCAGAACTTCCGGGTCGATAGACTGCATGGCTTGAGCCACCTTGGATTGGAGGTCATCAGCCAGCAGAGATCGCAAGGCCGGTGTCTTGCGAACCAGAGGGCAGAATTCTCGGGTGCCCAGCAGGTTGTTCACCACGCCGAATCGGGAATTGAAAATCTCGACCCCGGTCACATAGGCGTCGTCATCGAGCAGACGAGTACGTGGGGCTCCCGGCTGAAGCCGGCAGTTGATGTCCGCGCCGGCCAGCCAGTGCGCCAGATAGCCGGCCTTTCTGGCATAAACCGAGGAGGGCTTGGCGGCGAGCCATGATTCGATTTCATGAATCACCTGAGGGTGTTCGAACAGTGCGCCAAGCACGGTCAGGTTCAGTTCTTCGCGCTTGAAGGCGAAAGTCAGTTCCCCCGGTATCGTATGCTCGATTTTGACGCGGCCGCGTGCGAGTTCGATTTGCTCCGATCCGTCCGCTGCCTGTCGGCGGCTTTCCGATGAACGTTCCCCGAGCCAGTAAGACTGGCGC
Source organism: uncultured Bifidobacterium sp. (assembly GCA_964613635.1). Lineage (GTDB taxonomy): Bacteria > Pseudomonadota > Gammaproteobacteria > Burkholderiales > Burkholderiaceae_D > Pernthalerella. The sequence goes on from CAZTIF010000037.1 coordinate 9,181, forward strand.
AGTGGCGGTACCTGCAGGTTGAATCGGGCGATCAGGGCCCCATAGCCGAGTGGAATAGTCATCGGATGACGCTTCAGAAGACTCTATGAATTTCCGAAAACGTCTATCTTATGCAAGTTTTCTGCAAAAACCTCTATTTTTCTCCGTTTTCAGACAATTTTCTCTATTTGCCGGAGCCCTTGCCGGCCTTCGGTTCCGCTACCGACGCTGACCTGCGCAGCGGCACCTGACTTTCCTTCAGCCGGCGCAGCACGAAGCTGGATTTGCTGTTGCGAATGCCGGGAATCTTGTACAGCTTCTCGCGCAGGAAGCGCTCATAGCCTTTCGTGCCTTCGACGGCGACGCGGATGTAGTAGTCGTAGTCGCCCGAGACGAGGAAGGCTTCCATCACCTCCGGCACCGCCTCGAGCGCCTGGCCGAACTGGAACAGCGCCTCGTCCGAGTGATTGTCCAGCGTCACGTGCAGGATCACGGTTTCGGTCAGGCCGATCTTTTCCGGATTCACCCGCACCGAATAGCCCTCGATCACGCCGGCTTCCTCCATACGCCTGACCCGGTTCCAGCAGGGCGACGAGGTCAGTCCGACCTGCTTGCCCAGCTCCTGCAGGCTGATCCGCGCATCTTTTTGCAAGGCTTCCAGGATCGCAAGGTCGAATTTGTCGAGTTCCATTCGGTGAATTCCTTAAAGTTTGGAAAGATTTTCTGAATTCTCTGACTTTTGGCGAAAATTCGAAAGCCTTTTCTGTTGCCGAGTCAGTACATTGTCGGCATGAACACCGTGTCCGATTCCCGAACCCTCTCCGCCGTGGCGGATTCCTCAACCGATGCCTGCCCGAACGGCGCAGCGGTGCTGATTCGCAGCTTGCTCGACCTGGGCGTCGACACGGTGTTCGGTTATCCGGGCGGGGCGGTGCTGCCGCTGTATGACGCCTTGCACGCCGAACCGCGGCTGCGTCATGTGCTGGTGCGCCACGAGCAGGCGGCCGTGCATGCGGCACAGGGTTATGCGCGATCGACCGGCAAGGTCGGCGTGGTGTTCGTGACCTCCGGCCCGGGCATGAGCAACACCACCACCGGCCTGCTCGACGCGATGTGCGACTCGGTGCCCGTCCTTTGCATCAGCGGCCAGGTCGCGACCGCGCTGATCGGCACCGACGCCTTCCAGGAATGCGATGCGCTCGGCATCTCGCGCACGATCACGAAATGGAACGTGCAGGTGCGCAAGGCGTCGCAGGTCGAAGCCACCGTACGTGCGGCGCACGCCTATGCAAAGGGCGGCCGTCCGGGCCCGGTGCTGATCGACTTTCCGAAGGACATACAGCTTTCGCCGGTGACGGCCAGCGAGCCCTGCACCGACGCACCGGTGCCGCCGGTGGCGCGCACAACACCCGACGCACTGCTGGCCGAGGCGGCCGATACGATCTGCAGCGCGAAGCGTCCGGTCATTTACGGCGGCGGCGGGCTGGTGAATTCCGGGGCAACCGCCTGCGAACTCTTCACCCGTATGGTCGACCTGACCAATGCGCCGTGCACGCTGACGCTGATGGGTCTCGGCGCGTTGCCGGCGTCGCGCCCGCAATGGCTGGGCATGCTCGGCATGCACGGCACGCTGGAGGCGAACCTCGCGATGCACCACGCCGATCTGGTGATCTGCATCGGCGCGCGCTTCGACGACCGCGTCACCAGCCGCCTGTCCGATTTCTGCCCGCAGGCGAAGATACTGCATGTCGACATCGACTCGACGTCGATCAGCAAGACCGTGAAGGCGGACATCCCGCTGGTCGGCGATTGCGCGCAGGTGCTGGGCGCGCTGGTGGAGAAAATCGGCGAGCGCCAGCCGGCTGCTGCGCGGCTGGACGACTGGTGGCGGCAGATCGACGCATGGCGCGCGCGCCAGTCGCTGGCCTTCGAGGACAGTGCGGACGCGATCGTGCCGCAGGCGCTGGTCAGCCAGCTGCAGCAGCAGCTCGAAGGCCGCGATGCGGTGGTGTCGACCGACGTCGGCCAGCACCAGATGTGGTCGGCGCAGTACCTGAAATTCGAGCGGCCGATGCGCTGGCTCACGTCCGGCGGCGCCGGCACGATGGGCTATGGGCTGCCGGCGGCGATCGGCGCGCAGATCGCGCATCCGGACAAGACCGTGGTTTGCGTCAGCGGCGATGCGTCTATCCTGATGAACATCCAGGAGCTGTCGACCGCGATGCAGCATCGCACCCCGGTGAAGGTGATCCTGTCCAACAACGGCTACATGGGCATGGTGCGCCAGTGGCAGGAGCTGATCCACGGCGGCCGCTACAGCCATAGCTATACCGAGGCGCTGCCGGACTTTGTGGCGGTGGCGCGCGGCTTCGGCTGGCAGGCGCGCACCGTCAGCCGGCGCGACGAACTCGACGCGGCAATCGCCGAGTGCCTCGCCAGCGACGGTCCGTACTTCCTCGACGTGCATGTCGCCGCCGAAGAGAACTGCTTCCCGATGATTCCGGCCGGCGCCGGCCATCACGAGGTGATGCTGGCCAGCGACCGCAAGAAGTAAACGGATTTCAGAATTCGGAAGCTGCCGCGCATTCGGCAGCTTCCTGCAGTATCGCCGTACCCACGCCGCTACCGCGGCACCGCGCCATGCGGCCTGACGCAGCCTTACCGGGCGGGCGAAGGTCGCAGCGCCATCCGATGAACATTTGGAGACGCATCATGCAGACCGACACCCGGCCGGCCGACGCCGCGCCCGCATCCGCCGCATCCGGCGCAGCTTCCAACGACACGCCTGTTGTTCGCCCCGAGGTCACGCTCGACGACAAGTACACCGCCGTCAACGGTCGCATCTACCTGTCGGGCATACAGGCGCTGGTACGCCTGCCGATGATGCAGCGACTGCGCGATGAAGCGGCCGGCCTGAATACCGCCGGCTTCATCTCCGGCTACCGTGGCTCCCCGCTGGGCATGCTCGACGAGGCGCTGTGGAAGGCGCAGAAGCACCTGGACAAGCACCATGTGAAGTTCGTGCCGGGCGTGAACGAAGACCTGGCGGCCACCGCCGTCTGGGGCACGCAGACGGTCGGTCTGGTCGGTCCGGCCAAGTACGACGGCGTGTTCGCGCTCTGGTACGGCAAGGGTCCGGGCGTGGACCGCTGCGGTGACGTGTTCAAGCACATGAACCATGCCGGCACCGCCGAGCACGGTGGCGTGATTCTCGTGGCCGGTGACGACCACGGCGCGTATTCGTCGACGCTGCCGCACCAGTCGGATCACCTGTTCTCGGCCAGCATGATCCCCATGCTGTACCCCTGCAACGTGCAGGAGTACCTCGACCTCGGCCTGCATGCGTGGGCGATGTCGCGCTACTCCGGCTGCGTGATCGGCTTCAAGGCGCTGGCCGACACGGTCGAGTCGACCGCCTCGGTCGATGCGGATCCGTTCCGCCTGAAGATCGAGTACCCGGACGACGTGAAGATGCCGGAAGGCGGGCTGAATACGCGCCTGTCGACCGACATGCTGGGCGTGCAGGCGCGCAAGCAGGAAGCGCTGATGCAGGACTACAAGATCTACGCGGCGATCGCGTATGCGCGCGCGAACAAGCTCAACCGCGTGATGATCGACAGCCCGAAGGCGAAGCTGGGCATCATCGCTTCCGGCAAGTCCTATCTCGATGTGCTGGAAGCGCTTGAAGAGCTCGGCATCGACGAGGCGATGGCGGCCGACATCGGCATCCGCCTGTACAAGGTGTCGATGCCGTGGCCCCTGGAGCCGGATGGCATTCGCGACTTTGCGCAGGGCCTCGACGAGATCCTCGTGGTGGAAGAAAAGCGCCAGATCGTCGAATACCAGCTGAAGGAGCAGCTGTACAACTGGCGCGAGGACGTGCGACCGCGCGTGATCGGCAAGTTCGACGAGAAGGGCGAGTGGGTGGCGCCGCGCGGCGACTGGCTGCTGACCTCGAAGGCCGATTTCTCGGTCGCGCAGATCGCGCGCGTGATCGCGGCGCGCATCGCGCGCTTTCACACCAGCGACCTGATCAAGGCGCGCCTGAGCTTCCTCGAAGCGAAGGAGCAGGTGCTGAACAAGGCGGTCAACACGCCGCCGCGCCCGCCGTACTACTGCTCTGGGTGCCCGCACAATACCTCGACCCGCGTTCCCGAGGGCAGCCTCGCGCTGGCCGGCATCGGCTGCCACGTGATGGCGACCGCGATCTACCCGGAATTCAACAAGCTGACCACGCACATGGGCGGCGAGGGTGCGCCGTGGATCGGCCAGGCGGCGTTTTCGAAAGTGCCGCACGTGTTCCAGAACCTCGGTGACGGCACCTATTTCCACTCGGGTTACCTCGCGATCCGCGCGGCGGCTGCCGCGAAGGTCAACATGACCTACAAGATCCTGTACAACGACGCGGTCGCGATGACCGGCGGCCAGCCGGTCGACGGCACGATCTCGGTGCGCCAGATCGCGCAGCAGATGGCGGCCGAAGGCGTGAAGCGGATCGCGCTGGTGACCGAAGATCTGAGCCGTTATGCCGACCGCTCCGAGCTGCCTGCGCACGTCACCCTGCACGACCGCAAGGACATGGACGCCGTGCAGCGCGAGCTGCGCGAAGTGAAAGGCCTGTCGGTGCTGATCTATGACCAGGTCTGCGCGGCCGAGAAGCGCCGCCGCCGCAAGAAGGGCGAGTTCCCGGAGCCACCGCAGCGCATGTTCATCAATGACGCGGTCTGCGAAGGCTGCGGCGACTGCGGCGCGCAATCGAACTGCACGTCCATCCTGCCGCTGGAGACTGACCTCGGCCGCAAACGCACGATCGACCAGTCGTCGTGCAACAAGGATTACTCTTGCGTCAAGGGCTTCTGTCCGAGCTTCGTTACCGTTACCGGCGGCACGCCGAAAAAGACTAAAGCTGGCAAGTCCGTCGACGAGAGCTTCGCTGCGCTGCCGGAGCCGGTGGCGGCCTGTTGCGACCAGCCGTACAACATCCTGATCAATGGTATCGGCGGTACCGGCGTGATCACCATCGGCGCGCTGCTCGGCATGGCTGGCCATCTGGAGGGCAAGGGCGTGTCGGTGCTGGACATGACCGGCATGTCGCAGAAGAACGGCTCGGTGACCTCGCATGTGCGCATCGCCGCCACGCCCGACGCGATCCGCGCGCAGCGCATTGCCACCGGCGAGGCCGACCTGGTGCTTGGCTGCGACATGCTGACCGCCGGCGCGCATGACGCGATTTCGAAGATGCGCCCGGGGCGCACGCAAGCCGTGATCAACACGCATGAGCAGCCGACCGGCCCGTTCGCGCGCCAGCCGGACTGGCAGTATCCGGCCGACGAGGTGGAGGCGCTGATCCGCGAATCCGTCGGTGGCGCCGTGGATTATCTCGACGCGACCCGGATCGCGACCGCGCTGATGGGCGATTCGATCGCGACCAACCTGTTCATGCTGGGTTACGCCTACCAGAAGGGTCTGCTGCCGCTGTCGGAAGCGGCGCTGATGCGCGCGATCGAGCTGAACGGCGTGGCGATCGCCGCGAACCAGAAGGCGTTCCGCTGGGGGCGCCGCGCTGCGGTGGACCTGAAGGCGGTCGAGCGTGTCGCCGTGCCCGCGCAGCCGGTGCTGCTGAAGATGCCGGAGACCTTGAGCGGCCTGCTGAAGACGCGTGTCGCCTTCCTCGCCGAGTACCAGGACGCGGCCTATGCGCGGCAGTACGAGGCGCTGGTGGATGAAGTCCGTCGCGCCGAGGCGTCGCTGGGGCGGGGCGACAAGCTGGCGCGCGCGGTGGCGAAATCGCTGTTCAAGCTGATGGCGTACAAGGACGAGTACGAAGTCGCAAGGCTGTACACCGACGGCAAGTTCCTCGAGAAGCTCAAGCAGCAGTTCGACGGCGACCTGACGCTGAAATTCAACCTCGCGCCGCCGCTGCTGGCGAAGAAGGACTCGAAGGGTCACCTTGTGAAGGCCGAATATGGCAGCTGGATGCTGAAGGCCTTCGGCCTGCTGGCACGCTTCAAGGGCCTGCGCGGCACGCGCCTCGATGTGTTCGGCCACACGGCAGAGCGCAAGATGGAGCGCCAGCTGATCGTCGAGTACCGTGAACTGGTGCAGTCGCTGCTGCGCGGCCTGACCGCCGACAAGCTGCCGCAGGCAGTGGCGCTGGCGTCGCTGGCGGAGAAGGTGCGCGGCTTCGGCCATGTGAAGGAGGCGGCGGTGGAGGCTTGTCGTCGTGAGGTGGCGGCCGGTTTGAAAGCTTATGCGGCGGGGACGGCCGGGTTGCCACATGCTGCTTGATGACAGAGAAAGACGCTGGGTCCCGGCCTGCGCCGGGACGACGTTTCAAGGGCAGGCGGCCGCAATATCGTCGTCCCGGCGCATGCCGGCAGACGATTTCATGGCCAGCAGCCGTCAAACCCGTCATCCCAGCGGAAGCTGGGATCCACCGTCGTTCAACCCAAGGCTGCGTTCATGGTGATGTGACCATGGGTCCCAGCCTGCGCCGGGACGACGTTTCAAGCGCAGGCGGCCACACAATCGTCGTCCCGGCGAAGGGTGAGACGGGGAGCGTAGCGAGGGTTTCGTGCCGCATGCGGCACGCTCGCGCAGCGGCTGCGGCGTATTCGCCGCAGCGCACCCTGCAAGGGTCGCAGCGTATTCGCTGCGCCCGTCGAAGCGGACAGGCTTGCAAGCCTGTGCGTGGCCCGAAGGGGGACCCAGTGTCTTTGACGCATTTCGCATTGACCGACCGGCCTTGGGCGCAGGCCAGGACCCAGCGCCTTCCGTGCGCACAGCCTGCCCTCAAACCTCCGCTTTCGCGAACCCAAACATTTCCAACCACACCTGAGGTAACCTCGTACGCTACCCCAACCCCAACCAGGACAAAAATGAAAGCCCTCGAAAAACTCACCTTCGAAAGCGTCACCGTCCGCGCGGTGTCGGTCCCGATGCGTCGCCCGATCGTGGCCAAGGTCGGCACCTACACCGACTGGCCGTTCATCCTGATCGACGTGACAACGAAGGAAGGCATCGTCGGCCGTGCCTACCTCGAGCCCTACCTGAAGAACGCGATCCGCTACATCGGCCCGGCGATCGAGGACATGGCCGCCGCCTTCAAGGGCCGCCAGCTCGCGCCGCTGGACATGTTCCGCGACGTGATCGGCTCGCTGCACCTGCTGGGCCGCCAGGGCGTCAGCATGATCGCCGCCGCCGGCCTCGACATGGCGATCTGGGATGCGCTCGCGAAGGCCGCCGGCCTGCCGCTGGCCGAGCTGCTCGGCGGCACCGTCGGCAAGATCCGCACCTACAACACCAACGGCCTGTGGCTGCTGCCGCTGGACAAGCTGGCGAAGGAAGCCGAAGAACTGGTCGCCGAAGGCAATTTCAGCGCGATCAAGATCCGCCTCGGCCGCGACAAACTGGCCGATGACCTGAAGGCGCTCGAACTGGTGCGCGGCGCGATCGGCAACGACATCAAGCTGATGTGCGACTTCAACCAGGGTCAGACGCTGCAGGAAGCCATCTGGCGACTGCACGCACTCGACGACCAGGGCCTGTACTGGTTCGAAGAACCGGTGGTGTTCGACAACTACGCGCAGAGCGCCCAGCTGGCCCGCGAACTCAAGACGCCGATCTCCATCGGCGAAAACATTTACGGCCCGCGCTCCTTCCTCGACGCCATCCGCGCCGAGGCAGCCGACCTGTACATGCCCGACCTGATGCGCATCGGCGGCGTCACCGGCTGGATGCGCGCGGCGGCGATTGCCGGCGCGGCCGGCCATCCGCTGTCCAGCCACCTGTATCCGGAAGTCTCGGCCCACCTGCTGCGCGCCAGCGAGAGCGCCGACTGGCTCGAATACCGCGACTGGGGCAATCCGATCATCGCCGAGCCCTTCGAGGTCGTCGACGGCCAGGCGATCGTGCCTAACCGTCCGGGCAACGGCATCGACTGGAACGAGGACGCGGTCGCGAAATACGCGTACTGACGCCGTCGGACAGTCCTCGCTTTCCTGCACAGGCCGGCAGATTCCACCGCCGGCCCGTTCGCTTCGATTAAACTAGCGCCTTTGTCGCCGGGTTTGAAGAAGTATGGATTTCATGATGATCGAAACGCGCCACTGGGTCCTGCTGGTGTTCGTCGCGTCGGCGCTGTATGCGCATTTTCGCGGGACGGTGCGTTTCAAGCTGCTGCGCACGCTGACCGATTTCACGGTGCTGCTCGCGCCGGTGAATGCGCTGATGTACCTGTTCTCGCGCACGCCGCGCGCGGTCTACATCGACCAGCGCGAATTTCCCGAGCTCGCGATCCTGCAAAAAAACTGGCAGATCATCCGCGACGAAGCGATGGCGCTGGCCGACGGCGGCCAGATCCGCGCGGCGGACGGCTACACCGACATGGGCTTCAATTCCTTCTTCCGCACCGGCTGAAAGCGCTTCTACCTGAGCTGGTACGGCAAGGAGCTGCCGTCGGCGATCGCGCAGTGCCCGCAGACGCTCGCGCTGCTGAAGCAGATCCCGTCGATCAAGGCGGCGATGTTCGCTTCGCTGCCGCCGGGTGCAACGCTGCAGACCCACCGCGACCCGTATGCCGGCTCGCTGCGCTACCACCTCGGCCTGGTCACGCCGAACGATCCCGCCTGCTATATCGAAGTCGACGGCCAGCACTATCACTGGAGGGATGGCGAGGCGGTGATGTTCGACGAAACCTTCATCCATCACGCGGCCAACCGCACCGAACATCAGCGCGTGGTGCTGTTCTGCGACATCGAGCGTCCGTTGTGGACCGCGCCGGTGCGCTGGTTCAACCGGCTGTTCGCGAAGCACGTGATGGCCGCGGCCGCGTCCGCGAATGCCGAGGGCGAGGACATCGGTGCGCTGAACAGATTCTTCAAGGGCTTCTACCAGCTGCGCCTGCGCGCGAAGGACTTCAAGCGCAAGCAGCGCCGCGCGTATTACATCGGCAAATGGGCGGCCATCCTCGGGCTGCTGTGGCTGCTGTTCTGGTGACCCTGCCGACGGCGGATGCCTGACCGTGCCTGCCGTCCGTGACACCACCGGCGGCCTGCGCTGGCACTGGCGCGCCTTCCTGCGCCGCCGCCACTGGCGCGCCGCCAGCGAAGGTATCGCCGACTGGCTGGACGGCACCCGGCCGGCCTCATCCGAGCTGCTGCTGATCGGCGGCAGCGCCGGCTGGATGATGTCGGGCCGCTGGCTGCAGCGATTCTCGCGCATTCATCTCGTCGACATCGACCCGCATGCGCCGCGCCTGTTCCGCTTCAATCATGGCCGCGCGCTGCGCGAGTCCGGCACCGAGCTGCATTTCGTGCAGCAGGATGCGATGGCCGGGCTGGAGCGGCTGCTCGAAGCTTATCCGGCGGCGAGCGTCTTTTTTGACAATGTGCTCGGGCAGCATCTGTTCCGCGTGCGCGATATCGAACGCACGGAGGCCGAGCTCGACCGCATCGCCACCCGCCTCGCCGGTCGCGACTGGGGCAGTGTGCATGACCTGTTCTCCGGGCCGGCCGATCCGCGTGCCGTACCGGTGGCGCCTGTGCTGCGCTTCGACGCACAGCGCGACGCCGGCGGGCTGACGGCGGCCGGCCTGTCCGGCACGCCGCTGCACCGGCAGCTGCTGGCCCAGGTGGCCGGACACGGCGAATGGCTGGATCACCTGACCTCCGGCGTTTTTCCGGTGGGCACGCGCAGCCGGCTGATCGCCTGGCCTTTCCTGCCGACCTATGCGCACTGGCTGCAGGCTGGCTGGGTGGCCGGTACGGCGGCGCGCTGACGAGGCCGGCGCGGGCAGGACTCAATTTTTCCCGGCTGCTGCCGATTTCCATCGGGTGATATCCTGCGCCATCGCGCCGGTCCCGTGTGCCGGGATCGATTCCTGACATGACGACGATGAAACGACGCTTCCCGACCCTCGCTCCCGCTGTCTTCGCCTTCGCCTGCGCATTCGCCGGTTCCGCCCATGCCGCCGACAGCGGCAAGGCCGCACCGGAGCGTCCGCCTTCGCCGGGAGCCCAGCACCAGCCACGGCTGTCCCTGTGGTCCTACGAGGGCGAGAGCGCGCCGGCAAAGTGGGCAGAACTCGACCCGAAATACCGCGCCTGCGCAAGCGGCAAGCGGCAGTCGCCGATCAACATCGACACCCGCAGCGTGGAGAAGGGCGGCCTCAAGCCCATCCTGTTCAGCTACGAGGCCGGCGCGTCCGAGGTCATCAACAACGGGCACACGATCGAGGTCGACCTGCCGAAAGCCGGTTCGGCCCGCTTCGACGGCCTCGAGTACAAGCTCACCCAGCTGCACTTCCACACCCCCAGCGAGGAACGCATCGACAGCATGGCGCAGCACATGGTCGCGCACCTCGTGCACCGTGCCGGCGACACGCGCATCGCGGTGGTAGCCGTGCTGTTCAGGCTGGGCAAGGAAAACGCCACGCTCAAGCAGGTGTTCGAGAACCTGCCGGCGCTGGCAGGGCAGAAGCTGCCGCTGAAGGATTTCAATCCGGCGGGCCTGCTGCCGGCCGACCCGACCTACTATGCGTACACCGGTTCGCTGACGACGCCACCCTGCAGCGAGGAAGTGAAGTGGCATGTGATGAAGACGCCGCTGGAAATCTCGTACCGGCAGCTGGCCACCTTCAAGGAGAAGTACAAGAACAACGTCCGGCCGCTGCAGCCGCTGAACGGGCGGCGGGTACAGCTCTACCTGCCCGAGTGACGGTTGCGCGCGACGCTGGCGCGCGCAGGGTCAGATCCGGTTCAGCGACTGATGCAGGCGCTGGATTTTTTCGCGCAGTCCGGCATGGGCGACCAGCACCGGATCGTCGGGCGTGAGCTGCCACTGGGGCGCGGCAGCCACCGGCATTTCCGGTGCCACATCGGGCTCGCGCCGAATGACCGGCGGCTCTTCCGGTGCCGGGGCGCGCCAGGCCAGCCATGCCGCACCGACGGTCCAGCAGGCGCTCAGCGCCAGCCAGAGTATCCACAGGCTGCCTGCCGGCACCGATCCGAGTTTGGCGAATGCGCCCAGTTGCGTCAGCCAGCTCGACCAGTCCAGCCTCAGCCACCACAACAGGTTGCGCTGGGCGGCGCTGATCCATCCGGACACGCCGGCAAAGACGATCCAGTTCAGTGCGAGCGTGAGCAGGGGGAGGCCGATCCGCTGGGTCTTCATCGGCATTACCCTTTCAACGCAGCGCCGAGCTTTTCGTTCAGCGATTCGGCAATCTGCATGCGCAGCTTCGAGGTTTCATGCACCTCCTGCTCGCTCTGGTGGGCATTCTTCACCACTTCCATCGCCAGTCCGCGCACGCCGTCGATTTCTTCATCGAGCGCAGCAAGCCGTTCCAGCAGGGCCTTGCGCTCCTGCAGCTTGGCGCCGAGCAGACGCAGCGCCGCATGCACCTGGCTCCATCCCTGCAGGCGCTGGTCGCCGATCTTCAAATCCTCGAAGACGTCCTGCATGGATTCGCCGATGTTCAGCAAGGCATCGGCGCTCAGGCTTGTCGAAGTCTGCGGCAGATTTTCTTCCTGCACGGACGGCGTTTCACCCTGCACGGTGGGCGCGACCGCGGCGGACCAGCCCATGTCGGGTTCGAATCGCATCATTGTGGGTTTGGCGGCTTGGTCGCTCATGGAAAACCTTTGTTGATCAAAAGATTGGCTTTTAATCGGGGCTTGCATATACTCCGGAGCAATATTATTTTAGTTATTAATCGCTGGCAATGCCCGATTGATAATTAAATTGTCATGCAAATCAACGGCTTGCGGGAAAACAGAGGGAATGTCATGGGTACTCCGCTGAAAATCCTCATTACCAGTCAAAAAGGCGGCGTCGGAAAAAGCACGGTGTCGGCGAATCTGGCGGCCTATTTTTCCTATATTTCCGGGAAAAAGACCGCGATGGTCGATTTCGATCACCAGGCCACTGCCGGAAAATGGATTCGCAAGGCTTATCCGATTGGCATCGAGTGCCAGACCGTCGATCTGCCGAATGCCAAGGGTTCCGGCCTCGCTTTGCTGAAGGCCAAAGAGTCGCTGCGCCGTGCAAAAGAGGGCCGCGAAGTGCTGGTGGCCGACCTGACCTGGACGGACGTGCTGCCGCCGGATTTCCTGTTCGAATTCGATCTCGTGCTGGTGCCGAGTTCGCTGTCTCGGGTGGAACTCGACAGCACGCTGGAGTTCGTCAACCGGTTTTCCTTCATTTTCAATTCACAGCTGCGGCGCCCGCCGAAGCTGGTCATCGTGCCGAGCCGGGTGGACAACCTGCAGACCTACGAGAGCATTTTCTCGAAGTCCTTCGATGCCGGCTTCTACCTGTCGCCGCCGGTGATGTACAGCGCGAGCGCGAACGAATTCTTCGGCACGGAGTTTTTCGTGATGACCAGCGATCACAAGATTCGCGAGAACTTCATCGAGTTCTGCCGCTCGGTCGAGCAGCTCGGCGAGCGCGAATCGGACCTGCGGCAGTCGAACCCGAAATCGCCGCTCGCGCCGAAGGTCACCGGCTCCATCCTCGACCGCTTCCGCGCATCGCGGCACATGACGCCGGATGCGCCGGTACGCACTGCCGCCAATGAAAGCGTGCACCCGAAATCGGGGTTGCTGAAGTCCTTCATCCCGGCCTTCCTGATGGCGGCGCGGGAGTAGAAGCGCCGGTCACTTCTTCGGCGGCGGCGGATTCTTGTCGTTGCCCGCTGCAGGTGCAGGCGGCGGTGGCGGCGTGCCGTACAGCAGCGCGGCGACGGCGGGATTGGTCTGGGCGAAGGCTTCCAGCAAGCCGTCGATCTCCGCTGCGAGCTGGCCTGAGTCGGCTGTCCCCATCCATTGCGAACGGTTGTTGCGCAGCGCCAGCAGCTGCTCAGGCGAGCACTGTCTGGCCTTCTTGCGCAGCCAGGCCAGCGCCCGGGTGCGCCGTTCCGATTCATTGCCGGTATCGACGCCGATCGCGCGGAATTCGGCGACCAGGCAGCCCGGTGCTTTCGGCGGTGCGAGTTTTGCCGGGATTTCCACTGCCGGCGCAGGCTTTTGCGCAGCCGGCGCCGCGGGCGGCGTCGCCGTGACGGGCGCGCGCGGTGGCGGGGCCGCCGGCGCTGCCGCTGGCACCGGCACGGCGATCGGTACAGGCACGGCGGCAGGTGCGGCGGCAGGTGCGGCTGTCGGTGGTGGTGGCGGTGCGGGCGGGTTCTCTGCCGGCGCGGTGTTCTGTGCGGCGGCGTCGGCCAGCCAGATTGCGCCCAGCAGCGCGAGCAGCGGGCCGGGGGCGGGAAGTGGTCTCATGGTTCAGCGTCCCAGGGCGGCATCCTGATACTGGATGGTGATGCTGATGCGCCGATTGCGTGGGTCGGCCGGGTTGTTCGGGATATACGGCGCGGTGTCCGCGACACCCTCGATCTTCGCGAAGCGGCTTTCGGCAACGCCGGCGCTCTCGAGGATGCGCCGCGTGCTTTCCGCCCGATCACCTGACAGCGACCAGTTGCTGCGCACGCCGTTGTCATACGCGAGGCTGTCGGTGTGGCCGCGCACCGACACCTTGTTCGGCATCGCGGCGACAGACTTCGCCACTTCGCGGATCAGCGATTCCGCGCGGCCCTGCATCTTCGCGGTGCCCAGGCCGAACATCGAGAAATCGGCCTTGTCGAGCACCTCGATCCGCAATCCTTCCTTCTCGCGGATGAACTTCACCTGATCCTTGATCTTGTCGAACTGCGGATTCTGCTGCAGCGTTTCCTTGACTGCCTGTTCGAGCTTGTCGAAGTTCTTCTTGTCCGTCTCGGCGGCGATCTTCTGCCGCTCCTCTTCGGACAGCTCGCTCGAATGCCTGTCGTTGTTCTCGTCCTGCGATTCGCCGTCGCCGCTCTGCTTGCCCAGTTCGGAGCGCGGCGTGTCCCGCTCGAACTGGCTGGTCTGCTGGCCGGCATAGGGCATGCCGTCCGGGTCGAGCATGGACTGGCCGCCCATCACGCCGCCGGTGCCGGCGGCACGGCTGACGTTGGCAAGGCTGTGCGAGGTCGGCTTGAAGTAGTCGGCAATGCTCTTGCGCTGGTCTTCGGTGGTCGCGCCGAGCAGCCACATCAGCAGGAAGAAGGCCATCATCGCCGTCATCATGTCGGCCAACGCGATCTTCCATGCGCCGCCGTGCGCGCCGGCATGGCCGCCGTCGATCTTCTTCTTCTTGACGATGGGCTCGAGCGCCGGCTCGGCCTGCGCGTTGCCGTCGGCGGTTTTGTTGTCGGCTGCTTCAGCCATGCTGGGGCTTTCCTGCGAACGGATGCAAGGTGTATCGGCACGGGGACGCAAAAATCAAGTCCGCTTCACGGTCCCGATCTGATGTGCTCATTTATGCAAGATAATACCGGATATATTGCTCAGAAGTATCTTCTTGCGGAAACCTGAACGGCCGCCCCGACCCACTTCCGGATGCCCATCACGCCGATGCCCCCGATGTCCCTGATGTCCCCGATGAACCTGATGCCTCTGAAGGCCAGCCGCCGCGCCGCGCTGCCGGCGGTCCTGGCGATCCTGCTGGCGCTGGCCGGTGCGCCGGCGCTGGCGGCCGATGCCGCCGACAATCCTGAAGCCGCAACCGGCAGCAGCGCGAAGGCGCTGGCGCGTGCGCAGAAATGGATGGCGGTGGCGGCCAATCCGCTGGCTTCGGAGGCCGGGCGCGCGGCGCTGCGCGATGGCGGCAGCGCCGTCGATGCGGCGATTGCGATGCAGCTGGTGCTGGCGCTGGTCGAGCCGCAATCGTCCGGCCTCGGCGGCGGCGCGTTCATCGTGGTGTTCGATGCCGCGCGCAACGCGGTGCGCAGCTATGACGGCCGCGAGACCGCGCCGGCGCAAGCCTCGCCCGCGCTGTTCCTGCGCGACGGCCGGCCGCTGCCGTTCGGCGATGCGGTCAACAGTGGCCTGTCGGTGGGTACGCCGGGCGTGCTGCGCGTGCTCGAGCTGGCGCACCGGCGGCACGGGCGCCTGCCGTGGTCGCGGCTGTTCGCGCCGGCGATTGCGCTGGCCGAGCGCGGCTTCCCGGTATCGCCACGGCTGCACCGGCAGATCGCCGGCAATCGCGGCCTGTATGCGCAGGAAGCCGCGCGCGCCTATTTCTATCCGGATGGACAGCCGGCGGCGGTCGGGCACCTGCTGAAGAATCCGGCGCTGGCCGAGGTGCTGCGGCGCGTGGCGACCGAAGGCGTCGAAGCGTTCTACGCGGGCGAGCTGGCCGCCGACATCGTGCGCGCGGTGCGCGCGCATGAGCGGCCGGGCGTGCTCGCCGAAGAGGACTTGCGGCGCTACCGCGCGACCGAGCGCGAGCCGGTCTGCGGCAGCTACCGCGCCGACCGGCTGTGCGGCATGGGGCCGCCGTCGTCGGGCGCGATGGCGGTGCTGCAGATGCTCGGCATGCTTGAGCAGCACCAGATGGCGGCGATGCTGCCGGCCTCGCGCGAGGCGGTGCATTACTTTTCCGAGGCCGGCCGGCTGGCGTTCGCCGACCGCGAGCGCTACGTCGCCGATCCGGCATTCGTCGACGTGCCGGTCGCGGCGCTGCTCGATCCGCGCTATCTGCACTTGCGCGGCGCGCAGATCGACAGTCGCCAGTCGATCGGCATTGCGGCGCCGGGCGACCCGGCGCAACTGCTGCAGCGGCGCGGGCAAGGCGAGGCCGCCGACCTGCCATCGACCACGCATCTGGTGGCCGTCGATGGCGAAGGCAATGGCGTCAGCATGACCAGCACCATCGAATCCGAGTTCGGCAGCAAGATCTTCGTGCGCGGCTTCCTGCTCAACAATCAGCTCACCGACTTTGCGCTGAACCCGGTCGATGCGGAGCGTCGCCCGGTGGCGAATCGCGTCGAAGCCGGCAAGCGACCGCGCAGCGCGATGACGCCGCTGGTCGTGCTGCGCGACGGCCGCCTGTTCATGCTGCTCGGTTCGCCCGGAGGAAGCTCGATCATCAACTTCGTCGCGAAGACGCTGATCGGCGTGCTCGACTGGCGAATGGACATACAGCAGGCGATTGCGTTGCCGAACATGGGCGGTCGGCATCGCGATACCGAAATCGAGCGCGGCACTGTGCTTGAAACGCTACGCGAGGACTTGCGTGCGCAGGGGCATCGGGTCAACATCATGCCCTTGCCCAGCGGCGTGCACGCGATCATGGTGACGCGCGACGGGCTCGAAGGCGGCGCGGATCCGCGCCGCGAGGGGGTCGCCGCAGGCGACTGAGCGTGGTTCAACAGCGGCGGGCGATGCACGGGGGATCGATGGCGAAGCAGGCGGGACGACGGTGGTGGTGGCTGGCCGAACTGCTGGCGGTGCTGGCCTGCCTGCCCTGCGTTGCGCTGGCCGGCGAAGGCGATGCCGCGGCAGCGCTCACCGGCACGCTGAAGAAGGTGGCCGACAGCGGCCGCATCACGCTGGCCTATCGCGAATCGTCGGTGCCGTTCAGCTACCTCGACGGCCCGCGTCAGCCGATCGGTTTCGGCGTCGACATTGCCGCGCAGGTGGTCGATGCGGTGCGCAAGGCCACCGGGCGCCGCGACCTCGAAGTGCGCTACCAGGCCGTCACGTCGCAGAACCGCATACCGCTGGTGGCCAACGGCACCGTCGACCTCGAATGCGGCTCGACCAGCAATACCGCCGCGCGCGCGAAGAGCGTCGCCTTCGCGATCAATTATTTTTATACCGGCCCGCGCCTGCTGGTAAAGCGCGACAGCGGCGTGCAGGGCTTCGGCGACCTCGCCGGCAAGCCGGTCGCCGTCACCACCGGCACCACCAGCTTCAAGCTGCTGCGCAAGCTCGACCTCGAGCGCGGCATGCGCATGACGCTGGTCGCCGGGCGCGACCATGTCGATTCCTTCCTGCTGGTCGATGCCGGCCGCGCGGCAGCGTTCGTGATGGACGACATCCTGCTGTACGGCCAGATGCTGAATGCGAAGCGTCCGCAGCAGTGGCAGGTGGTCGGCGAGCCGCTGCAGGTCGAGCCGTATGCGTGCATGCTGCGCAAGGACGATCCCGCGTTCAAGCTGCTGGTGGACGGCGTGCTGGCCGCGCTGATGGCCTCCGGCGAGTTTGCGAAGATCTACGACAAGTGGTTCATGCAGCCGATTCCGCCGCGCGGGCGCAGCCTGGGCCTGCCGATGAGCCCGCAGCTGCGCGACAACCTGCACGCGCTGTCCGACCGACCGGCCGGCTGAGCCGGTCGCCTTTTCCTTCGCCACGCCGACCACACGCATGAATCTCGAATGGGACATCTTTTGCAGCAGCACGACCGGCGGCCGCCTGATCGACGGTTGTTTCGGACAGGGCGGCGAGCTCAGCTACCTGCAGTGGCTGCTGTCGGCCTGGGGCTGGACCGTGACCGTTGCGGTGCTCGGCTTTGCGGTCGCGCTGCTGGTCGGCGTGCTGGTGGGTACGCTGCGCACCTTGCCGTCGCGGCGCGGGCTGAATGCGGCCGCCGCCGGCTGGGTCGAGCTGTTCCGCAATGTGCCGCTGCTGGTGCAGGTCTTCCTCTGGTATCACGTCGCGCCGGCCTTCGTGCCGGCGCTCAAGGGCGTGCCGTCGTGGCTGCTGGTGTCAGTGGCACTCGGCCTGTTCACGTCGGCGCGGATTGCCGAGCAGGTGCGCGCCGGCATACAGGCACTGCCGCGCGGGCAGCGCAATGCGGCGCTGGCGCTGGGCATGTCGAATACGCAGGCGTACCGGCTGGTGATCCTGCCGGTCGCGCTGCGCGTGATGCTGCCGGCGCTGACCTCGGAGGCGATGAACATCGTGAAGAACTCGTCGGTGGCGTTTGCGGTGTCGATTGCCGAGCTGACGCAGTTCGCGCTGCAGGCGCAGGAAGAGACCGCGCGCGGCATCGAGATTTACCTGGTGGTGACGCTGCTGTATGCGGTCACGGCATTCGCGGTGAACCGCGCGCTGGCGGCGGTCGAATCGGCAGTGCGCGTGCCGGGCGTCGGCGCGCCGGTCGGGCAGGGAGGCTGAGCGATGGAACTCGACCTGTCTTTTTTCAGCGCGGACCTGATGCAGCGCTACGTGCTTGGCGGCTTCCTGTTCAGCCTGCAGCTGACCGTGGTGGCCAGCATCGGCGGCCTGCTGCTCGGCAGCCTGCTCGCGCTGATGCGCATCTCGTCGAACCGCTGGATCGCGCTGCCGGCAGCGGTCTATGTGAACACGATGCGCTCGGTGCCGCTGGTGATGGTGATCCTGTGGTTCTTCC
>CAZTIF010000038.1:0-27186 GCA_964613635.1 uncultured Bifidobacterium sp.
CCGTCGACCGTGCCGCCCATCGAAAACACGATTGCGACGATCACTCCGGCGACGGCCGCAGCGAACAACGCATACTCCACTGCGGTTGCTCCCCGCTCGTCTGAAAAGAAGCATCGCAGTTTCTGTTTCAATGCATTCATTGAACGATCCTCGTTGGAACGAACGCGCGACGGGGCACGCACTCATGACAGACAGGTATTTAAAATACAACAAAAATCCGGTTCTCAGTAGAAAAAATTTTCCGCCTCGGCGCGTCTTCAGGGCTGCCGCCTTTCCAGCACCCTGAAGGGGCAGCTTTACCTCGGGCAGGCCTTGGCCTTCTACGGCCGACGCGCCGCCCCTGCCGAGCCGCTCACTCTATCGTCAACACCGGCAGCCAGTTCGAGCCCGGATCCGCCTCGAAAAAATCCGCCGCCTTCAGCGGCCGCTTCCGCTCCTCGACCGGCAGGATATCCGGCGCGATGAAAGGCGCCATGTCGACCTCGAAAAGACGCCCGACCAGACGGTCGCCCTCACGCTGCAGCTTGTAATACAAACCGTTGAAGGGATTCACATGCAGGTCATGCGTGCGGGTGCGCATGAACATCAGCGCATACTCGAGCGGCAGCAGGTCGCTGTCGCTGACCACCGCTTCTTCGTTCTTGACCGGGAACCAGCACAAACGCTGTACCGGGCCGGTCAGGCACAGGAAGGGCCGCATCGCCAGGAAGTATTCCTGCATCGTCGGCTCCATCGCCACCTCGAAGCTGCTGCGACCGCCACCCGCATCGGCAAAGCGCACATGGCCGATCAGGTGACGCTCGCCTGCGGCATTCGACAGGACGATCTTGCGCTCCCCGGCGAGCGGCGCAGCGCCGGTCGCCGCCGCGATACCGAGACAAGCCAGAAAAAACAGCGCGCGCATCCGGCGCAGTGACTGACACATCCGCAAGCAATCCATCACCCTCTCCTTCGGCACATCGTTGGCGCATTCGCGCCGGCACCGGAGCCCGCTGTCGAAACGCCGCGGTTCGGCCGGCGGCACGATGCGCGCTTCGTCTTGTCGGCCTGCGGTGAAGCTCAAGCCCGCATCATGCGCTGCCGTTCATGGCCCCCTCGCCGCCGGGCGGAATGTCCGCGACCTGCGCAGCAGTCGGCACCAGGGCCTTGTACACCTTCCACGTCGTATGCCCGACGAGCGGCGCCGTCAACGCGAGCAGCGGCGGGAAAAGCACCAGGCTCGCGCCGATCAGCACCACAATCGCAAGCGCCCAGACCAGCATCGCGCCCGGGTTGTTCCACAAGGTGACCGCACTCTTCGCGATAGCCTCCGTCGTGTCCGCCTCCCGGTCCAGCATCATCGGCATGGACACCACGGACATCGCAAAGACGATCGCCGCAAACACGCAACCCACTGCCAGCCAGACCGCCATGAAACCCAGATTGTCCATGGAAAGGATCTTGCGGATCATGTCGTTCAGCTCCGGGTAGTTGTGCGTGGCGAACAAGGCGAACAGGACGACGGAAACCCGCACCCAGACGATCATGAAAAAGGTCAGGATGGCTGCGAAGAATGCGATCGATTTCCAGTTGCGCGCCCAACAGGTCAGCGAGGCACGCAAGTCGACCTTGCCGCCATGATCCTTTTGCCGGGAAAGCTCGTAGATGCCGCAGCAGATGAAAGGGCCCATCAGGAAGAACGCGGCCGTCAGGCCCATCGTCAGCTGCCAGACGTGCTGGTACAGCTCGGCGAGTGCGTAGCCCATCAGCACGAACAGGACCCCGTAGAAGATCCCGTAATAACTGGTGGAACGGATTTCCCGCACGCCCTCGGCCAGCAAGCGCAGGATGGCGAGAGGCGGCATGGGGCCGTCATTGCGCTCATCGGATGGTGATGCCATGTCTCCTCCTGTTCTGATGTGTTGTACCCCGGAGCGCCGCACAGCATGCCGCTACAGAGGTCTCCTGCTTCGCCGAGGGCCAGGCCGGGGAGGGTGTGGAACGACAGGGCAAGGCACGCGCCCACAGCGACCGGATGACGATAAGTTATAGAAAATACAGCAGGAAGGCAAAGGCCTCGTCAGATTCGCGGGACGATGCCGCCGCCTTTCGCGCGCGGCTGCGGCGGGTCCATCGTTGTGTAGAATGGGTCGACCCAATGACCCGGGAGCGTACATGAGCAAAGCCGCCCTGCTTGCCGCCTGCATCGCCCTGCTGCCGCTTGCGGCAGCCGCCGAAGACGAACGCGTCGTCCCCGCCCACGAAGAGCCGCGCCATGTACCCAAGCTCAGCAATGCGTGGGTGCGCGTGATCGACGTGGAAATCCCCGAAGGCGAGCGCACCCTGTTCCATGCGCATGCGCTGGACTATCCCTTCCTGATGGTCACCAGCGTCACGCTGCGGAACCAGGTCTACGGAGAGGCGGCGAAAGACATGCCGATCAAGCGTGGCCTGGTCGGCTATTACAGCGCCAGCACGCAGGGCACCTATACGCACCGCTTCATCAACCTCGGACCGGGCACCTTCCGCGCGATCGGCATCGAGCTGCTGCAGCCCGCGCCGCGCGGTGGCGTAGGCAGCGCGCCGATTCCGGAACAGCCCGGCATCGCGACCGTGCTCGACAACCCGCGCGTGCGAGCCTACCGCATCGTCCTGCAGCCCGGGCAAACACTGGGCCCAGTCCGGATCGCCGGACCCAGCCTGCGCGTGGCCCTGACCCCGGGCCTGATCGCGGACCAGCCCCCCGGTGCCGAGGCCGAGGTAACCGCGATCGCACCGGCGAAATTTTCCTTCAGCGAGAACGCCCGCGTGACGACCCTGACGAACCGCGGCGACCAGCCGGTGGAAATGGTGGAGTTCGAGTTCAAGTAGCGCTGCCGGCAGGCAGGATGCGGACAGCAGCGGCGGTTGGCAAGGCGGCGCCGCGACGCCGACGGCGTTTGCCGAGACGCCATTAATCAGGCGATGTGCCGCCGGTCAGATAGGCCTTGATCTCGCGTATTCGCTGCATGTCGGCCTCGCTGCGCTGAATTTTTAGCTGGTTGTCCATGCCGACGCTGGGATCCCCGCCAATCCCGCACACATCGAACACGCGCTGAAAGCAGCTGCTGTCCGTGGAAAAATCCTCATACGCCAACTCGAGGTCAACCTTCCGGCGCAGGTCGCTCTCATAGAGCTCATCCCACCCGCATATCGATTTCAGTGCGGCCGCGACCCGAGACGCACAGATGTCCTTTGGCTCAACGCGGCGGATCGGCGCGAAATGTGAACGCCACTGCCCATTCATTTCGGCCTTCGCATAAGAGTAAGCCTGCGCAACCTTGTCGCGCCGATGCAGGTAGATGATCTTGTTGAACTGCAGCCCGAACAAATCCAGATTGCGTTTTTTCCAGAACAGGTATTGGTCGATTTGAAAATTGATCGAAAAAACGCCATTCTCCGTCGTGGTTCGGTCTGCGACGTATTTCAAATAACCGGCCATATCGAAACTGTGCAAGCCCCTGGATTTCATGTAGGCTCCGATCGCCAGCGGGAACACCCATTCTTCAGGGATTCCGAACAAGCCCGACCGGCCAAGTGTTTCGCAAAACCAGGTTGAACCGCTGCGTTGCGTTGAAATCACCGCGATCCTTTGCAAGACAGGCCTGCCCTGCGCCGCTATCTGATCGAGCCGCCCGAACTGCTCGACCATCCAGTTTTCCAGCATCTTTGCCCCTGCGCTTCTTTCGATCTCGCTCATCCATTTTTCTCCATCACTCGAGCTGCGCACTTCGGTGGGCA
Organism: uncultured Bifidobacterium sp.; assembly: GCA_964613635.1. GTDB lineage: Bacteria > Pseudomonadota > Gammaproteobacteria > Burkholderiales > Burkholderiaceae_D > Pernthalerella. Next base: position 3,760 of record CAZTIF010000038.1, read on the forward strand.
GCAGGATCGACCGCCAAGCAATTCGTCCAAACGAGCGGCACGATCCGGGAAATATTTTCGAATCTTCAGCGCTTCGCCAATCACCAGATCCCGCCCCTGACCATTGGCAAACCATGCGAGAGGATCGCAATGCATGCTCGGATAATTGGCAATGCCAAGATGCACGCCCGGGCCAAACACTTCCCGGAACGTTTCCACGGCACGCCGCATATGGTAGTTGATGGAGATGATATTTATACGCATACCCGACCGAAGCATCCCGTGCTTCAAGAGCAAGCTGCGCGAATTTTCCATGTTTTCCCTCGTATTGCCGGCATGCGCGTCGATCAGCAGGCGCTGCTCCGGGTAGCCACGTTCAACCCACAGCTTCCTCATCTCCAGTGCCTCGACTGCCGAGATCTTCGGGTTATAGCCGCCGGAAAGCACCAGCGTCCCCGCCACGCCGGCCCGGTGGAGCTCCGTCGCCTTTTGCAACGGCCTGTGCCAGAGCGTCATGCCGAGCACGATCGTCGCGTCGGCATCCAGTACATCGTCCGGTACGAACATGTACTCCGTGATGGCGCTGATCGATTCCGGATCAAGGCGCAGCATGTTCCAGCTCGCTGCCCGCGGGAAGGTAAGCCCGGAGCTGATCGACCACCCTGGCCTGATCCCGGCCCAACTTGTCCGGTACGTCCGAAACCAGCCTGCTGACATACTCGAACGGGAAGCCTTTCTCCAGCATATCGGAGTGATCACCCAGATGGACCACCAACGCGTCCATGTTCCGGTCTGTGCGCAGCATGCCGATGGCATCGGCCGGGGTCGATGCGTCGGCAAAATGCAAAGGCCTTCCCTGATGGTCAACCACCCGGCCGGCGAACAGAAAGCAGCGCTCGCCCCGCATCACGAATTCCTGCTGGCGGGCCGACGCAGCCGCCAGCATCCCCGCGCCGACAAAGACTTCGATCGGAATCCGGCCGAGCTACGGAAATGCGCGCTTCAGGTAAACACGGATGCCATGCCGCTGGTAGGCATGGGTGCGGCCAATCACGGGCGAGTAGTTGACCTCGTTGATCGCCGCGCCGTTCACATGCCAGGGCACGGATATATCGTCGGAGATGAAATCCACGCCGGCGCAATCGAGCCCGAACAGGCGGGCGGCCCGTGCCGCGATCTCGAGGTTATCCGGATGCAAAGCATCGGTGACGACTTCCGGATCGCCGCCCCACAAGGTCGACTGCACGTCGCGGAGCGGAACCCGCTGCCCGGCACCGGGAATCGATTCGAAATCCATATCCAGCTTCGCAAGGCAGGCTGCCGCCGTCTCATCCAGCTCGTATTCGGGCAGGCGCTTGAGAGGGATCTTTTTCCGTATCGTCGCGTTCTCACGCGCGGCCAGTGCCCGGATCGTGTGAATGCCGTCACCGGTCAGGCTGCGGGGATTTCGGCGCACGACATATGCCGCCTCGCCATCGATGATGAGGATGCGATGGCAGGTTCCGCTGACCTGCTCCTCGACCCGTACGCCCTTTGACAGCCTGAATGCCGACTCGACGGCGGCATTGAAGCCTTGCGCATCCACTACGCCGACGGTCACGCCCTCCCCGCGATCCCGGTCCACCGGCTTTACGACCAGCGGCAGCGTCAGGTGGCTGACAGAGCTGAAGGACAGATTCCTCGATTCTGCAAGCAATCCGCGCGGCACCGGTATGCCGGCGCGCTTCATCATCTGGATCGCAACGTGCTTGTTCTGCGTCGATGATGCCCCGATCGCGCCGTCGCTGCCAATGCTGCTGCGGTAAAACAATCGCGACTGCGAGCCCCATCCCAGCACATAACGCCCGGTGCCGCAGTGCGATATCGGAATGCCCAGTTCAAACGCAGCCTGCAAGACAGGGACGGTCGATTTCCCGCCCGGCACCAGCCTTGACCACACGGCGACGAACTTCTCCTGCATCTCCTGATAGGCCGACTCGAGCACCGCAGGAGCGTGCGGGCCTTGGACAAGCTTGCCCAGCAAATCATGGGCCACGCCCAGCGTCGCATGAACGAGGCTCGGCGGCAGAATCTCGACCGTCGGAAAGCCGATGTCGATGGTGGCGGTGCCGGACTCATGCGCAGCCCTGCCGACGCCGATGACGACCGCCCTTTCGAACACCGGCACGCGCAGGTCCTGCAGCAGGATGGTGGCGACATACAGCAGCCTTCGCGCATACCTGACGGCAGGCGCATCGGGCGAGACGCCATTCGCGCAGACCAGCGTGTAATCGCCGATGTCGGCCTCCAGCGCCTCGGCGATCCAGCGATCCATGGCGGCCAAAGGCAGCTGCTCATCGGCCCTGATGGCCAGCCTGACGGCGATCAACGGCTGCCTCAGCCCGCTGGAAAATCTCATTTTATTAACTTGAATGATCGAATATTAATAATATTACACGCTTGACATGCAGCCCGGCTCGCCAGTCGCCCGCGGCTGCAAGCTCAGCGGGACCTCCGCGCACGCGCTTGCGCAAAAAGTGGCAAACTTTTCGGGCGCCCGAACGGGTGCCATAAAAACGTCCCCACAAAAAACAAGGATCCCGCGATGAAAGCCCTGCTATTGCCAGCGACACTTGCCCTGCTGATGTCATTCAACGCCGCCGCCAAGGATGACCAGTGCGGCGACTACACCAGCGTCGACATCGGCCATTCGACAGTCGACATGGGCGACAAGACCGCCTTCGTTCCCTTCCGCTCGTCGACGCGGATGAGCGCGGAAGACGGCTCGAAATTCAACAACCTGTCCGGCCAGTGCGCCGGCGGCGCGCTGATGTATCCGGACAGGACCATCGAGGCCGAAGGGCTGTGCGTCGTGGAAGACATTGAGGGCGATACACTGACCTACGCTTTCACCATGCCGCGCGGACAGATGGACGGTCACTACATCCGCAAGGGCGGCACCGGCAAATTTGCGGATTCGCGCGAAAGCGGCTGGTTCCGCCCGGTGAAGCTCGAAGGAGAAATCACCCGGGGAGAATGGGGCGGCAAGAACGCCTGCAAGTAAGAGGCCGCGCAGAATGACACCAGCCGCATTCGTCCGGACCGTGCTGCTGATGCTGCTGGCACTGTCCGGCGGCGTCGCGCATGCGTTCGACCGCTCGGACGGCGAGCAAGTCCTGTGCGTGATCGAGCGCAACGGCGACCGCCGCGTCGTGCCCGAAGAATGGCTCGGGCACGGCGACACCGGCGACCGCCACCCGGCGCTCGGCGGCGCGGCGGCGGTCGTTCGTCCGGACAAGGAAGGCTGGCCGGTGATCTATTTCGACCAGGTCACGATGAAGTCGATCCGCGAGAAGGACCCGCACATGCTCGACTTCATTTTTTATCACGAATGTGCGCATGCGACCGATGTCACCCGCGACGAGATCGACGCGAACTGCGAAGCCTATCTGGAGCTCGAGCGCCTCGGGCTGATGGATGAATCGCTGGACCGCACGCTGGCGCGCACGCACCGCAAGATGATGCGCCTGCCGTCGCGCTACGGCGGCAGCGGCGCCGCGTTCTGGGACAAGACCATGGCCTGCGTGGACGAGCGGCGCGCGCGTCCCGTGACCGCAGGCGAACCGCGACAGTGAATCAGGCCAGCAGGCGCGCCACTTCCTCGTCGCCCACCTGCGCAAACTCGCGGTAGAACTGTCCGACGCCGCGAAAATCCTGCGGTATGGCCACGCACACGAATTCGTCTGCCAGCGCCGCCACCGCAGCTGCCGCGTCTTCCGAGGCCACCGGCACCGCGCAAACGATTTTCGCGGGCGACTGGCTGCGCAGCTCCCTGATCGCCGAGATCGCCGTGGCCCCGGTGGCCAGGCCGTCATCGACCACGATCACCGTCCTGCCCGTGACCGGTATCGCCGGCCGCAGCGCCGAATACGCGGCCCTGCGCCGGCGGATCAGTTCCAGCTGCCTTGCAGCCTCGGACGACAGATAGGCCGCGCCCGCGCCCGCCCGCGCCGCATGGTCGGCCACGTACACCGCGCCGGACTCCCCCACCGCACCGACGGCAAACTCCGGATCGAATGGCGCGCCGATCTTCCGCACCAGCACCACGTCCAGCTCGGCCTTCAGCGCATCGGCGATCACGCGCGCCGGCGGCACGCCGCCACGCGGTATCGCCAGCACCAGCGGATGCTCGGCCGCAAGGTGCTGCAGCCGCTTCGCCAGCTGCCGCGCGGCATCGTCGCGATCGTCAAAGCGCATGGTTTGGGTTCAGCCATCAGATCCCGGATGTCCTCATGCCGCGCGCGACCGGCCAGGAAGGCGCGGTGCCTACTTTGCCAGATAGCCGCCGTCCACCGGCAGCGTGTGGCCCGTCACCATCTTCGACGCCGGCGCGGCGAGGTACAGCACGGCCGCGGCGACGTCGGTCGTTTCCGCATAGGCCTTCAGCGGCATCAGCGAGAGCAGCTTTTCGGTGGTGGCGGGATCGTCGAGCATGGTCCGGGTGAACTCGGTCTTCACCCAGGTCGGCGCGACGGCGTTCACGCGGATGTGCCGATCCGCCCATTCGACGGCCAGCGCGCGGGTCAGGTTCACGATCGCGCCCTTGCTCGCATAGTACGAAGGATTGGGATACACGCCGCCCGAGAAGCCCATGATCGACGCGATGTTGACCACGCTGCCGCCCTCCTTCATCCGGCGCGCCGCCTCGACCGCGCAGAAGAAGGCGCCGTCGAGGTTCACCGACATCACCTGCCGCCACGCCTCCGGCGTCGTGTCCAGCGAGGGCAGGCGGCGCACGATCGCGGCATTGTTGACGAGAATATCGATGCCGCCCAGCTCGGCGACGATGCGGTCGAAGCTGCGCACGATCGCGTCATGGTCGGCGACATCGCAGTCGAGCGCCAGCGCCTTCCTGCCCAGCTGCTGCACCATTGCCGCCGTCTCCTGCGCTGCGCTGGCGTTCACGTCGAGCACCGCGATATCCGCGCCCGCGCCGGCCAGTGTCAGCGCGGTCTCGCGACCAATGCCGGCGCCGCCGCCGGTGATGACGGCGACGCTTCCGCCGAGTTGAAACAGCTGCGCGATTTCCTTGTTCATGTCGTGACCGGGATTCGGGTTGGGTTGATCGGAAGTGGCCAGATCATAACTGATGGCGACCGCCGGCAAGCTGGGGCCAGCTTAATCCGGAAAAATTGTCTTACATCAAATACTTACCCTCAGCGATGGCCTATCGTTCAATGGCGCATACGTGAAAGCGGCCATCCGGCTGACGACACGGCTGCCATGGTTTGCTGTTTCATCGATGTCTCCTCCTGGGTGTTGCAAGGTTTGTCATTTGCATGACCGCTTCAGATCGATCCACAAAATCTTGCTGACACACAGCCTCGGCTTGGACTGCCGAGGCTTTTTTTTGCCTTGCATCGACCGCGCCGGCAGCAGCCATAAAAAAACAACCGAATCCGACAAGGGGAATGAAGCATGCCGAAGGAATATAAACAGATCACCCGCGACATTTCCGCATCGCTGGCCAAGCTCCGCGCGGAAGCGCCGGAGGTGATGAAGGGCTTCAGCGAACTGGCCTCCGCCGCGACACGTGACGGCGCGCTCGACAAGAAGACCAAGGAACTGATCGCGCTGGCGCTGGGCGTGGCCGCGCGCTGCGACGGCTGCCTCGGCTTCCATACGCAGGCGCTGGTCAGGCTCGGCGCGACCCGGCAGGAAGTGGTCGAAACGCTCGGCATGGCCGTCTACATGGGCGGCGGCCCGTCGCTGATGTACGCTGCCGAGGCGGTCACGGCGTTCGAGCAGGCGCAGGGCTGAGACGCTCCGGCCACGGCCGCAAGGTCGGCGAATGGTATCTCCGGAAGACAAGTTATTAATTGCAAAACATTCCAAAAAGATGAATTATTGCAATGAACTTCGTCCGGCGCCCGACGCCGCCTTTGCGCGAACCGAACCTCCGTGAGAAAAGACGCATGATCCCCTCCGCCGGACAGGAACACTTCATCGGCGTGCTGCAGGCCATCGAGACCTCGAAGGCGACGGCGCTGCTCGACGTTGCTGCGCTGCAGGAAGCGCGCAGTACCGGCGATGCGTCGCTGGTGAATGCCGGCACGGTCGGCAGCCTGGTGGAAATGCAGTCCGGCAAACAGTGCCTGTTCGCGACCGTGCATGACATCCGCCTGCCCGAGTCCGACGCCATGCACGCCCTCGCCGACCTCGAATTCATCGGCGAAGGCTACCGTACCGAAGACGGCACGCTGAGGGGCTTCAGGCGCGGCGTATCGCGCTACCCGTTCGCGGGCGACCGCGTGTTCGCGGTCGCGCACGCCGAGCTGCTGCAGGTGTTCGGCACCGATGAAAAGCCGCACATCCGCGTCGGCACGGTCTACCCGAGCAATGAAGTGCCGGCATCGCTGTACATCGATGCGCTGCTCGGCCGGCATTTCGCGCTGATGGGCTCGTCCGGTTCAGGCAAATCCAGCTTCGTATCGCTGATCCTGAACCGGCTGATCGACGCGATGCCCAACGGGCACATCGTGCTGTTCGACACGCACGGCGAATACGCGCCGGCCTTCGCCGGCCGCAGCCTGCCGCTGAACACCGACAACCTGCAGCTGCCGTACTGGCTGCTGAATTTCGAGGAACACGCGGAGATCTTCATCAGCACCGACGGCGAAGCCGGCGAGATGGATCGCGACGTGCTCGCGAAATGCCTGCTGAAGGCGCGCACCCGCAACAACCTGTCGATCGCAGTCAACAAGATCACGGTCGACAGCCCGATCCCCTACCTGCTCGGCGACCTGATCTCCATCCTCGAGACGGAGATGGGCAAGCTGGAAAAGTCCGGCAGCACGGCGAACTACATGCGCCTGAAGTTCAAGATCCAGGAGATCAGCAACGACCCGCGCTATGCCTTCATGTTCGACCGCAACCTGATCTCCGACACGATGGAGAACTTCCTTGCCGATATCTTCCGGCTGCCGCCGAACGGCGCGCCGATCTCGATCATCGACATGTCGGGCATACCTTCCGAGATCCTCAACGTCGTCGTCTCGCTCGTCGCGCGGCTGACCTTCGACTTCTCGGTCTGGGCCAAGCAGGACGGCATGGTGCCCATCCTGCTGGTCTGCGAAGAGGCGCAGCGCTACCTGCCGAACGAGCGCGCCGGCAAGCCGACCTCGGTGCAGAAGATCCTGCAGCGCATCGCCAAGGAAGGCCGCAAGCACGGCATCTCGCTGGGCCTGATCTCGCAGCGGCCGTCCGACCTGTCCGAGGGCGTGCTGTCCCAGTGCGGCACCGTGATGGCGATGCGGCTGACCACCGAGCGCGACCAGGATTTCATCCGCTCGGCGATGCCGGAATGGTCGAAAGGCCTGCTCGACGCGGTGCCGGCGCTGCGCAACCGCGAATGCATCATCTGCGGCGAAGGCGTGTCGCTGCCGATCCGCGTGCGCATCGACCGGCTCGACAGCCACCTGCTGCCTGCATCCGCCGACCCGGCGTACAGCACTGCATGGCAAACCACGGGCGGCGAAGCCGAGCTGCTGCGCGCTTCGATCCAGCGCTGGCGCAACCAGGGCAAAGAATAAGCGCCAAGCTCGTCAGGCCGCGGGCGCAATACGCATTTACTTCGGCGGCGTGCGCGTCGCCTGCCACGAAATGAACTGCAGCCGGCCGTCGCGCATGGCCCAGAGACTGTGGAAGCGCACCTCGACGCTCAGGTCCTTGTCGTTCAGCTGCACGTCGAAATTGCCCAGCCCGGTGATCGCGGCAACGCAGCCGAAGATGCGCACGCTGACATCCGAGCGCCGCATCGCCAGATACCGGACGGTGCCGTTGCGCAGCGATTCAATGTAGCTTTGCTTGCTGTCGACCAGCGAACTGGAATGCGTGTAGACCAGGTCGTCGGCGATCAGCTGCTCGAGCGCGATGAAGTCCTTGCCTGTCTGCGCCGCATAGCGGGCATCCTCGGCCATCAGCGCCTCGTCGGGCGTGACGGGATCGCAGCTGGCGGCCTGGCCGGCCGCGGGCATCATCTGGATTGCGCTGCAGATCAGCGCAGCGATCAGTCTTCGCATCATTGTCTCCTCGCGTTTCGGCCTACCGACCGGTTTGTTTTCATCAACCAAGTGCAAAAGCTCGAAGACAGTGGATCCCGGCCTGCGCCGGGATGACCCTTTTGGGGCTGTCTGCGCTTTAAACGAGCGAGCAGGTGCCCTGCTCTTCAGCTCACTCGCAGCCGTCGCTGCCCCACCCACTTGAACAGCGGCCACAGCACCACCAGCATCGTCCCCGCCGCCAGCCACATCGCAATCGGCCGGGTGAAGAACAGCAGCGGATCGCCGTCCGACTTGATCATCGACGTCACCAGGTTCTCCTCCAGCATCCGGCCCAGCACGACACCGAGGATCGCCGGTGCGACCGGGAAGCCGTTCTCTTCCAGCACGAAGGCCAGCAGGCCGAAGCAGAGGATCAGCAGCACGCCCATCGTCGAATTCGTCACCGCGAACGCGCCGACGATGCAGAACAGCAGGATCACCGGCATCAGGATGTTCCGTGCCACCTTCAGCACGCGCGTCGCCAGCTTCACGATCAGCCAGCCCAGCGGCAGCATCACGATGTTGGCGAGGATGAAGACGATGAAGATCGCGTAGATGTTCTCCGGGTTGTTGATGAAGATCGTCGGCCCGGGGTTCATGTTTTTCAGGTACAGCACGCCGATTGCGATCGCGGTGATCGAGTCGCCGGGAATGCCGAACACGATCGCCGGTATCCATGCGCCGGCCAGCGCCGAATTGTTCGCCGCGCCCGACTCGACCACGCCTTCCACATGGCCGGTGCCGAACTTCTCCGGCTCCTTCGAAAACTTCTTGCTCGTCGCATAGCTCATCCACGCCGCCATGTCCGCGCCGGCGCCCGGCTGTATGCCGATCACGGTGCCGAGAACACTGCCGCGCAGCAGCTGCCACGGGTATTTGAACAGCAGCCCGCGGATGCCGGCGAAGATGTTGCCGATCTTCTCGGTCAGGATCACCGGCGGCGGGTCAAGGTCGGTCACATAGCGCAGCAGCTCGGACACCGCGAACATGCCGACCATCATCGGTATCAGTTCGATACCGCTCATCAGCTCCGGCACATCGAAGGTAAAGCGCGGATGCGCCGCCGGGTTCTCCAGGCCGACGCAGGCAACCAGCAGCCCCAGCAGCAGCGAGATCGTCGCCTTCAGGCGGCTGCTGTTGCCGATGAAGATCGCGCCCGACAGGCCGAGTATCATCAGCCAGAAATATTCGAATGACGAAAACTTCAGCGCAAACTCCGCCAGCGACGGCGAGAACAGGATCAGCACCGCGGTGCCGAACAGCCCGCCGATCGCGGAGAACACCAGTCCCGCGCCCAGCGCCAGCTCGGCCTGCCCCTTCAGCGTCATCCGGTACGACTCGTCCGCATAGGCGGCCGAAGCCGGCGTGCCGGGGATGCGCAGCAGCGCGCCCGGTATGTCGCCGGAGAAGATCGCCATCGCGGTGGCGGTGACGATGGCAGCGACCGCCGGCACCGGCGGCATGAAAAACGTGATCGGCACCAGCAAGGCGGTGGCCATGGTCGCCGTCAGGCCGGGAATGCAGCCGACGAACAGCCCGAACAGCGCGGAACAGGAAATCACCAGCAGCACATAGGGATCGAACACCATCCCCAGCGCCTGCATCCAGACGGCAGCGGTCATTGCGCTCTCCTTACCATTGCCACGACTGCAGCACGCCCCACGGCAGCGGCACCCGCAGCCCCTTGTAGAACACCGTGTGAATGACCAGCGTGATGATCAGTGCCAGCGGCAGGACCAGCGCGCGCCGCACCGCCAGCGCGGTGAACATCGCCGACAGGATGATCGCGCCGCACAGCAGGAAACCCAGCCATTCGGACACCAGCAGGTAGAACAGCAGGCAGCCGACCGTAACGAGGAAATTGCGCCGATGGACCGGCGAAGCCAGCCAGCGTCCCGGCTGCACCCAGGCCTCCGTCCTGGCCGCGGCGACGCCCTTCGCGATCATCAGCAGCGCGCAGCCGGCCAGCATCAGCGCCAGCAGCGCCGGAAACACGGCCGGCCCGATCTGCTGGCCCGGGATGTCGGGGAAGCCGGACACGTTGAGAAGGATAGCGATCGCGAGCGCGAGCAACGCGCCGCCGCTGACGGCGTCATTGAATTTCATCGCAGCCCCTTATTTCGCGAGGCCGACGGCCTTCATTACCGCGCCCATCTCCGCGTCGCTTTTGGCCATGAACTGCTCGTAGCCGCGCGCATCCGCATAGGTGACGGTGAAGCCGCGGCTGGCCATGAAGCCCTGGAACTCCTTGCTGTCGGCGATCTTCTTCAGCGCTGCGCCGATCTTTGCCTGCACATCGGCCGGCAGGTTCTTCGGCCCGCCAATGCCGCGCCACGCGCCCAGGGTCCAGCCGCTGCCGGTCGCAGCCTTCAGCGTCGGCACGTTCGGGTACAGCGACGAGGGCTTGTCCGACATCACCACCAGCGGGCGTGCCTTGCCGGCGTCGATCAGTGCGCGCCCCTCGGGCACCGAACAGGTGACAAAATCGACGCCGCCGGCCACCAGGTCATTCATCGCCTGCGCCGCGCCGGTCGACGGCACCCACGGCACGCTGGCCGGCTCGATCTTCAGGTCCTTCAGCATGCCGGCCAGTGCAAGGTGCCAGATGCCGCCCTGCCCGGTGCCGGAAGCCTTCAGCTTGCCCGGGTTGGCGCGCACCGCATTGAGCAGCTCATCCAGCGACTTGTACGGTGCGTCCGCGCGCACGGTCACGCCGGCTGGATCATTGTTCATCAGCGCGATCGGCGTGAAATCACGCGGCGTCAGCGGACTCAGCCGCACCCAGTGCAGCATCGCGATGTCGGCAGTGACCATGCCCAGCGTGTAGCCATCGGCCGGCGCAGCCGCCAGCGCTGCGTGGCCCACCACCCCGTTGCCGCCGGCGCGGTTGACCACGTTGACCGGCTGCCCCAGCTCCTTCTCCAGCAGCGAGCCGATGATGCGTGCCACCGCATCGGTGCCGCCGCCGGCGCCGTAAGGGACGATCAGCGTGATCGGGCGATTCGGATAGGCATCGGCTGCAGCAGCCGGACTGAGGACAGCGCACAACAGGGCCAGGCCTGACAGCAGGCGGGCCAGCACAAACCGGGGCATCGAATGTCTCCTGAATCGTTGTTATTTTTTATATCGAAACAAGTGCAGCAGAAGCTCGGGCGCAGATGCGGCGCCTGAGCGCAATATACCCGCGCGCGGCAGCGGTGGCGATGTGCGCTGCAGCGTGGCCTGCTCACGCAGGCAAGCAGCCAAGCGCGTGCCGCGCAAGCAGCGCAATCCTTTCCCAGTCCCTCGCCTGCACTGCGTCGCGCGGCAGCATCCAGGTACCGCCGACGCACAGCACATTCGGCAGCGCGAGATAGCTCGCCGCGTTCGCCGCGGTCACGCCGCCGGTCGGGCAGAAGCGCGCGCCGGGAAACGGCCCGTGCAGCGCCTCCAGCAGCGCGACGCCGCCGACCACCGACGCGGGGAACAGCTTGAGGAAATCATGGCCGTCGGCCATCGCCGCCATCACCTCCGATGGCGTGGCCACGCCCGGCAGCAGCGGGAAAGCCTGCGCGCGGCAAAAGCTGCCGAGGCGGCCGCTGTAGCCGGGGCTGACCGCAAACTGCGCGCCGGCATCGCGCGCAGCGGCGGCGGCTTCGGCGCTGGTGACGGTGCCCGCGCCCACGATCACGTCCGGCAGCGCGGCGCGTATGCGCCCGATCGCCTCCAGCGCGACCGGCGTGCGCAGCGTCAGCTCGAGCAGGCGCAGCCCGCCGTCGCGCAGCGCCGCCGCCAGCGGCACGGCGGTGTCGAGCTCGTCGATCACCAGCACCGGGATGATGCCGGCCTCGAGGGCCCGGGCAGCCAGGGTGGCCTCAGTCGTCAAGCCGTCTCTCCTTGTCCTTCGCATCCGACGCGAGGAATTTCTCGACACGCCGCCGCGTCGGTATCGACGCGACCGCGCCGAAGCCGGTGGTCGTCAGCGCCGCGGCCGCGTTCGCATAGCCGACCGCGTCGCGCAAGCTCGCCCCTGCGCACAGCGAGGCAAGGAAAGCGCCGGCAAAGCAGTCGCCGGCGCCGGCGGCGTCGATCGCGTCCACACGATAAGGCGGCACCGTGTAGCGTTCGCCCCCGGCATGCACCATCACGCCTTCGCTGCCCAGCTTCAGCACGACCGTGCGCGCGCCTGCGTCGAGGCACCATTGCATCGCCTGCTCCGCGTCGGCCGCGCCGCCCAGCGCCACGATGTCCTCGAAGCTGGGCAGGAACACGTCGGCCATCGCCGCGGTGGCGCGCACGGTGATGCGCGCGCTCCAGCGGCCACAGCTTCAGCCGCAGGTTGGCGTCATAGCTGACCTTCACGCCGGCCGCCTGCGCGGCGGCGATCGCGGCAAAGACGGCGTCGCAGGCGGAGGTGCTGATCGCCTGGCTGATGGCCGATACATGCAGCCAGCGCGCGCCGGCGATGTAGTCCAGCGGCAGGTTATCGGGGCTGAGCCGGCTGGCGGCGCTGCCGGCGCGCAGGTAGCTGAACCTGTGCCCCCGCGCGGTATGCGATATGAAATACAGGCCGGTGCTGGCCTGCGGGTCGCGCGCGACCGCACGGGTATCGACCTGCTCCCGGCTCCACAGCTCGAACAGCAGATCGCCGAAGCCGTCCGCACCGACGCGGCTGACAATGCCGACCCGCGCGCCCTGCCGTGCCGCCGCGATCGCCGCGTTCGACACGTCGCCGCCGAAGCCCTGCACATAACTCGACGACGCGCGATCGATATGGTTGAACTCGACCAGCGGCTCGCCCAGCGCGACGATGTCGGGCGTGTCGCCCGCCGCTGCGGCCGTCATAGCGTGTCGTACCGCGCCACCACGTCGCGGTCGATCTCGATGCCCAGCCCGGGCCGGTCCGGCACCGGCACCCAGCCATCCTGCAGCCTGAACGGCTCGGCGACCAGCTCCTGCCGGAACGGATGCGACGAGCGGTCGTATTCGAGCACCGGCTCGGTCGCAAACAGCGAATGGTGTGCGACCGGCACCGCGGCGATCACCTGCAGCGACGCCGCCTGCGCCACCGCCGAGCCCCAGACATGCGGATTGACGCGCACGCCGAGCGACTGCGCCACCGCGATGATGTGGCGCGCCGCCGTGATGCCGCCGCAAGAGCCGATGTCGGGCTGCGCGATGTCGACTGCGCCAGCCGACAGGAATTCCTGGAAGCCGAACACCGTGTGCTCGTTCTCGCCGCCGGCGATCGGCGTCGCCAGCTGCCTGCGCAGTTCCGCATAGCCGGCAACATCCTCCGGCACCACCGGTTCTTCGTACCACAGCAGGTCGTGTTCCTCGAGCGCGCGCCCCAGCCGCAGCGCCTCGGCGCGGCCATACGCATGATTGGTATCGATCATCAGGCGGATCGGCTTGCCCTGTATCGCCTTGCCGATCGCGTCCATGCAGGCGATGTCGTCATCCACGCCGAAGCCGAGCTTGACCTTCATCATCGAGAAGCCGGCGTCATGATGGCGCAGCGCCTCCTCGGCCAGGCGGGCGGCCTCGCCCTTGCCGTTGATCCGATAGAAGCCGGTCGCATACGGCTGCACGCGCTCGCGGAAACGGCCGCCGAGCAGCCGCCAGACCGGCAGGCCATGCGCCTTGCCGGCGATGTCCCACAGCGCCATGTCGATCGCGCTGATGCCGGCCACCACCGATCCCTTGCGGCCGTAATCGCGTGTATGGTGGTACATCCTGTGCCACAGCACCTCGGTGTCGAGCGGGTCGGCGCCGAGCACCAGCGGCCGCAGCGCATGATGGATCACGGCCGCGCCAATTTCCGGCGGCTCCAGACCCTGCGCATACGCCTCGCCCCAGCCGCTGATGCCCTCGTCGGTGATCAACTCGACCAGCGTGGCGCTGCGCTGGTAGACCCAGCCCTGAGAAAACGCGAAGGGCTCGGCCAGCGGGCTCTTCAGCACATGCAGCTTGAGTTCGACGATCTTCATCGCTTTCCTTTCGGGTACGCGGCCGCGTCAGTAGCGGTTGTATTGTTCCAGCGCCTTGCGCATGGATTTTTCGCGCTCGATGATGGGGATCATTTTCGATTCCTTGTCGTCATACTTGCGCAGCAGGTCGATCACGGCTTCGGCGCTCGCGGCCGGCACCACCACCACGCCATCGGCGTCGGCGACGATGTAGTCGCCCGGGTGCACCATGATCTCGCCGCACTTGACCGGAATCTGCTTGTCGACGCTGATCATTCGCCCGACCGAAGTCGCCGGGCTGACGCGGCGCGACCAGACCGGGAACTGCAGCCGGCGCAATTCGGTGATGTCGCGCACCGCGCCATCGATCACGGCGCCGGCCAGGCCGCGCACCTTGGCGGTGGTGCCCATCAGGTTGCCCATCGCGGCAATCTCGAGCCCGTCCTGCATCACGTACACCAGCACCGAGCCGGGTTCGGCTTCATCAAGGATGTCGAGCAGGTGGTTCGGGTATTTGCGCGTGTCGGTGCGCAGCACCGGACGCATCAGCGCGGTGGCGGCGCGGCCGACGATGCGCGCGTCATAGATCGGCCTCACGTCCGACGACATCCAGCCGCGCGCGCCGGTCGCTTCCTCGACCGCGTCGGCGATGTTGCCGGTGCTGTTCTCGGGCCGTTTCAACTCGGCGACCACTTCGTCCGGCGTCAGCGCCAGCGCGGGCTGCAGCAGCCCAAGGACCATCGCCGCGCAAAGGCAGCCGGCGAATCTGACAAAACCCATGAGGACCCCTCCGTTATAATTTTGATATTTACATCCGGCGCCGCAAGGACTCGTATCTTTGACGCGAAACGGAGGGAAATGCAAGTAACGGAAACACGCGGCCCGGAACCGGCGGCGGCGCAGGTTTTTGCGCCCGGCCATGTTTCAGCAATTGATACTAAAGTATAATTTGCTTCATCTTCGTCGATGGCGCCTGCGCGCGCCTTCCGTGAACCATCCATGGCGACTCCCATCCGAGCCCGAGACCGCGAGCACTTCGAGATCGTCCAGCAGGCGCTGGCGGTGGACGGGCTGCATGTCGCCATCAGCAGCGCCGACCGCGACCGGCTGGCCGACTATGCCGGCGCATTGGCGCGCGCGCTCGCCAGCCGCTACGGCCTGCAGGTCGAGGCCTACCAGCCGGGAAGGCTGGAGGCGCTGGTGGCCGACCTGATGCTGCATCGTTACGATGGCGCGCTGTCGCGCATTTCGGGGGCGGCCGGGCAGACAGGCCTGCCGGGCGTGGCCGATGTCACGGCCTGCGTGCTGTTCATCCCCGACGCGCAGGCCGTCCGGCTGCAGGAATTCGCTCAGCTGGCGCGGGTCGCATCCGGCCTGCGGCAGCTGCGGCTGGTCGCGATGTTCGGCGGGGCGATGCCTGTCGAGCGCGACGCCCGGCTGCAGGCGATGGGTGCGCAGCTGGCGCGCTGGGACATCGACGCCGACGATGCGCACGACACGCCGCCGGCGTCGGCTGCGCTGCCAGCCGCGCCCGACGTACCCGCCGGTCGCGCCGCCGCATCGCCGCGCCGCACGCGGCCATGGATCACCGCGTCGGCCGCCGCCGTGGCCGCAGCTTCCGCGACCGCGGCCGTGATGCTGACGGTGCTGCCGGGCGGCGATGGCGGCTGGCCGGGCAGCACCACCGCACCGTCTCCGGCGCCAACCCTGACCCGCAGCGGCACCGTGGAACTGGCCGGCGAGCCGCCGGCCGACTTCCGTCGCGCGGCCGTTTCCGGCGATGCTGCAAACAGCGCCGAGCGCACCGGCAGCCCGGCCGCGGATCTCGTCGATTCCGCCGACAGCGCGCCCGCGCGCGCCGCCGGCCAAGGAGAAGCGCGATGAGCTTCGCCGCCGCGCCCGCACTGTTCTTCCTGCTGGCCAGCCTTGCGCTGGTGGCGGTGCATTTCCCGCGCGGCGGCAGCGTCGGTGCAGCCGAGCACTTTGGCTGGGCCGCCATCGCCGCCGGCCTCGCACATCCGCTGGCCGCGTGGAGCGCCGCCGCCTTCGGGCTGGAAGGCGATGTCACGCCCTTCTTCGCCTTCGACCTGCTCGCGTTCGCCGCGTTGTCCGGCGCCGTCACCGGACGCGCGCCGGGAGGCAAGGTTTTCTTCGCCATCGCCTTGCTGGCCGCCGGCACGCTGGCGATCGGCGTGCAGCAGATACCGCAGAACGGGCCGGGCATCACCGGTCCGCTGCTGGCTTTCGTGCTGTTGAGCGTGACCCTGTTCGCGGCCGCCGCCGACGCAGCGCGCCATGCGAAGCTGTTCCGTGATGCCACGCGCCCGCTGAACACACTGGCGCTGCTGTGCGGCGGCGGTGCGCTGTTGCTGCTGGTGGCGGTGCTGCTGCTGGCCTCGGCGATCGCTTCGCCGCCGGCGCACGCCGCACTGCTGGAGACGACCGGCTCGCTGTGGCTGCTGTTCAAGCTGATGCTGGTCGCGGTGCTGCTGCAGCTGTTCGCGGCGCGCCGCGGCGAGACGACGGAACGCCTGCAGCGCGCGCTGGTGCAGTCGGCCAACGAGGCGGTCGCCGACCTGCGCGTCGCAGCACAGGCCTTCTACCAGCTGCCCGCGCGGGCGCTGGTGGCTGACGGCGACGGACGCATCCTGTTCGCCACCGCAGACGCACGCCGGCAGCTCGGCCATCCGGTGCTGGCCGACCGCACGCTCGAAAGCCTGTTCGTCGCCGTGCAGCCGGCCGGCAACCAGCTGGTGCGCGGCCTGCTCGAGCGGCCCGACCACCAGGCGCAGCTGATGCAGATCCGCATGACGCCGGTCGAATGCCAGGGCAAGCCCTATCACCTGCTGCAACTCGAGCCCCAGCCTTTCGATTTCGCCGACGTACGCCACCTGCTGGTCGAGTCGCGCAGCGATGACGCGCACCGCGCCAGCGGCCTGCTCGACCAGAACTTCATGATCACCGCGATGGCCGACGGCTGGTACCGGCTGATGGAGCCGGTTGACCGCTATGCCGGCGCCGGCGTGCTCTGGGACAAGCTGAGGATACTGTCGGCCAGCGATGGCGAGATCGCGCACCTCGAGAGCGCGATCGCCGGCGCGGCGAGCGCCAACGGCTGGCTGATGATGCGCAACGGCGGCGGCCTGTCGGTGTCGCTGCACCGGATGCTGACGCCGGAGCAGAAGCCCTTCTTCCGCGTCGAGCTGACGCTGGTCGACGAGGCGCGGCACGCGGGCGCCGGTGCGCCCTGCGCGAATGGCGGCGGCAACGGAGGCTGGCAATGACGAACGCACCGATGCCCGTCGTGCTGGGCCGCCAGATCGAGCGCGCGCGCCGCGAGCACAAGCTGTCGCCGTCCATTCTTGCGATGCTCGCCGGGCTGACCGAGCAGCAGGTGCATGCGATCGAACAGGGCGGCGACGACGGCTTCGTCAACGAGGCCCACCGGATCGATTGCGCGCGCCGCATTGCCGTGGCGCTCGGCCTGCCGCGCGAACAATTCCTGCAGGCCGAGGCGGACGGCACCGAGGTCGCCGCCGGCGAAGGGACGGTACAGGACGGCACGAGCGGCGTGCCGCGAGAGCAGTGGCAGCACCTGCCGCTGGCCGCGCTCGACGTGCTCGCGAGCCTGCGTGCATGCGCTCTGCCGCCGCCACCAACCGAGCGACGCCGCAGCGGCTCGCCGATGCTGGTTGCGCTGCTGGCCTGCACGGCGCTTTCGCTGCTGATGCTGGGCCTGTTGCTGCTCGGCTGAACCGGAATCCGCGTCCCTGCGCCGCCGCAGTCCGCTACAATTCCGGCCGATGACTACCCTGCCCTCCCTGCTGATCGTCGACGACCATCCGATGATCCGCGTCGCGCTCGTCGATGCGCTGCGTACCCGTTTTCCCAAGCTCCGTATCGAGGCCTGCCCGGACGCCGAATCCGGCGTCGCGCTGCTGAAGGCCGAGCTGCGGAAGAAGAAAGACCAGCCGTGGTGGGTGTTGATGGACCTCGGCCTGCCCGGCCTCGCCGGCCCGGAGGCGATCCGCACCGTGAAGGCGCTGGGTGCGGCGGTACAGGTGATCACGATCTCCGGCAATGACGACGACGTGCAGGTCGGCGCGGCGATCGGCACCGGCGCATCGGCCTTCATCAGCAAGGCCGCACCGCTCGACCAGACCGTGACCATCGTCGCGCAGGCGATCGACGGCACGCTGATCCCCGGCACCTGGCTATCCGCACACGGGCTGGCCGACAGCTCGGCGCTGAACAAGATCACGCTGACGGACCGGCAGGTGCAGGTGCTGGCGATGATCTGCCAGGGCAAGAGCAATCGCGAGATCGCCGACAGCCTCGGCATCAGCGAGATCACGGCGAAGAGCCATGTCGGCGGGATTTTCCGGGAGCTGCAGGTGGCCAGCCGGACGCAGGCGGTGCTGGTCGCGCAGCGGCTGGGCTTGTTCAGGAATACGGGCTGACGGTCGCCCGGGCTTCCGGGGCGATTCACTTCATTTCGCAACAGGCGGCGGTCTTCGGCGCGGGCTGCAGTGGCTGGCGTGCCTGCCACGTCGCCCCGGCGTTCCTGCGCACCGCCTGCCATCGTCAAAACCGGTCTCGTCGGGAGGACGACGCAACCGTACGGAAAGCTTCGTCGCCCTGCCCGGGAATTTCACCGAAAAGCAGGTTTTCAGCGTTTGGTGAAATTGGCTGTTTTGGTGAAAATCCTTTGGAATCGCAGAAAACAGCGCAGGCTGACCGGTATCATTGCCCTACCAGACTTTTTCAGAGAACTGGGCGTGCTGGGAACAGGATAGGCCAGCGACTGGAACGCATGGCTACAACGCCGCGTAAACGATGCGATGACCTCATTGCTCCGATCCGTGCAAGCAAGCCCATGGCCTTGCTTGCACTTGAAGTCGCCGGCAACGGCCGTCGTCATGTACAGGTCACGGATGCCAACGAAAAGCTGGTTCGCATGCTGACGCGATCGGAAATCATTGCCGCTCTGTGCGGGAAACGCGCGCTCATGAGCAACGCCGCCTGAGCCACACTCGCCGCTGCCCGGAATCGCGGATTGACAGGCGCGGCAAAAGAGTTAAACTAACAGAACTTAGTTTACTTGGGAGCCCGCATGGAAACCATCAATATCCATGAAGCGAAAACCCATCTATCGCGCCTGGTCGATCAGGCGGCGAATGGCGAAGCTTTTGTGATCGCAAAAGCTGGCAAGCCCATGGTGAAAGTCGTTCCACTCGACGCTCCTGTGGGCGGCGAGGTAAGACGCACCGGCTTCCTGTCGGGCCAGTTCAAGGTCCCCGATGATTTCAACACCATGGGTACAAACGAAATCGAAGCGCTGTTCCATCAAAAGCCGTGAAGCTGCTGCTTGATACGCATTTGCTGCTATGGGCGGCCAGCATGCCGGGACGATTATCCAAAGCTGCAAAAAAGCTGATCGACGATCGGGACAATGCCCTTCATTTCAGCGCTGCGAGCATCTGGGAAATCGCCATCAAACGCAGCCTTGGTCGGTCTGACTTCGCTGTAGATCCGCGCTTGCTTCGCCGGGGATTACTCGATAACGGCTATCTGGAAATGGCTGTAACGAGTGAGCACGCCATCGTGGTCGATTCCCTGCCCATGCTGCACAAGGATCCTTTCGATCGTATTCTGATTGCGCAATCGATGATGGAAGGGGCACTGCTGCTGACGTCCGACAGCCAGATTTCGCACTACGAAGGACCGATCAGACTGGTTTGATGTTCAGTGGCGTACACCGGCATCGTATCGAGACGCGCGTCGCGTAATCGACAATACGCCGGCGCTTGACGGTCGTAATTGCGTCGCGACGCATTTTCTTGCTCCAGTACGCGAAAAAAAAATCTGTTAGCCAAGCGACGATATCTTCTGCCTGAGGATTGAAAGGTGAAACGGCGCCATTGTCCCAAACCCTCACCACATCTTGAACTTCATCCATAGTCAAGACTCGTGCGACAGACACAGACACGAAATTTTCTTTGCCAAAAAATAGGCAAACCCAACCTTCACCCACTTATCACCAAGGACGTGTCGGTCTTGCGTGGCGCAGCAGCGCACCAGTCTGCCAGTCAAATTCAAACAAGTAATCGGTGTTTCCATCATTGCCTTCGCAGCCCCAGTCGATGCTGCCAAAATGAGCCGAGCTTGGCGGCAGACTAAGATAACCAGCATCAGGCCGGGAATTCGCACTGACCTTTGGAACGCCAATTGCGACACGCTGCGAACCGTCGCAGTTCAGAACAATTAGGCTTGGCCCCGCCGCGCGCCCCCCCTCACATTGAACAAGTCCACTTTTATCCGGCAATATGCTGATTTGATGTGATGTCTCAAAGTCTTTCCCACCACAACGCCAACGAAACGCGACGACATGCTTCGCACCAGTCCGTTGCTTGAGCTCGTCTATGTCATCAAGCTTCAAGGCAGGAAATGGAGATTCAACTCCGTTATCCCACACTTTTCGGACATCAAAAATCTTTTCCATGCCAGTAATATCTATTTCAATAGCTTTGGTTGCGAAACGGGTTTGAGAATTGAATTTCGATTCACACCCTTGACGGATTCATCGAATTGGACCTGAGTACCACCACCACGCAACGATCCATTAGTCACGTCAGCTTGCTTGCCAACAAACCCGATGTTCGAATTAACAGGCCGTGTGATCTCCATTTCAACCACATAAAACGGCCCATCTATAGTGGATTTAAATTGCTCCGTAACGGCCAATCGCTGGCGCATGTCAACGGCAGTGGAACTCAAATCATCGAATGTTGCCCACCCTCCAGGAACAAACGGCCGTTGATCTTTAATCGCTTCCGCCGTCTTCAAATCAACAATCATATTGACCTTCGTCCCCGGGTGAAGCGTCGTTTCGATCACGGGCGTTCCCGGCGACCACGCTGGCTCCCAACCGCGCGCCTTCATCGCCGCATTCACTTCCTCCGCCGAGCGCACTGCCTTCACCGCAGAGGCCGTGCCCACCACGCCCAAGCCTGCCGGCCCCAGCGCATCACCTGCGGCAAATTCGCCACCGGCAATCACGATGCGATTGCAAGCCACCGGATTCGACAGACACCAGCTTAGCGCCGGCGGCACAGTCAGGGAAGCCGCCGCGCCCGCTGCGCCTACCGTTGCCGTGGCAATGTTGCTCCTGACATTCGCGTCCGTCCTTGCGCTCGTCTGAATCTGCTGTGGCGTCGGCTGAGTTATTCCGTTCTTCCCATAGAACTCCAGCGCTTTCGGATCCGACACGACCTGCGTCGCGTACATGCCATTGTTGGCTCGCTGGTCGGGCGTCGCGTAGAACATGTAGCCAGGACCGCAGCTTGGACAATTAGGATCCGTCGCCAGCATTCCCTTCGCCTGGCCGAGGAAGCTGCGTGCTTGTGGGTCCTCGGCGCCCGACGCACCGAACTGCACTTGGCGGAATGCCTGCTGTGCCAATCGCTTTTCTGCTTCTTGCTCACTGATCCCTTGCTGCTGCGCGAAACGCTTGGCATGGTCCCTGATCCACCTCGTTTCATCCGGATGCAACTGCCGGTTATTCGCATCCACCGACAACGCCACGCCCGCGCCGGCTGCGCCACCGGCCGCGCCCCCGATGCCGGCGGCCGCCAGCCCGCTCACGTTCGCCGCCACGCCTTTCGCAACCCCGGGGTTCATCCCTGCCTTCACGAGCGAGCCTTCGAGGTGGCTCTGCATGTCGTTCAGCGCGGGTGCCGCCACCGCGGCTGCCCCGGCGCCTACCGCGCCGCTGACATTGCCAGCGAGCCCGCCGACGGCCGTGTGCATCATCACGCGATAGGCGCCACCTTCCTCCCATCGCTCGCGCTCGGCGAGCAAGGCTGCACGTCGCTCCGGATCGGTTTCGGTGTTCAGCTGCGCATTGATCTCGCCGACCTTCCCGCCCGCATACGCCGCCACCTGCCGCGGCGCCAGCGTGCTGAAGGTCTGCGTGATCTGCGTCTGCGCCGTCACCTCCTTCTGCACCGTGTCGGCATCGAAGATCTTCGCGATCCCGGTTTCCTTGTCGTCGGTGCGCAGCGTCGTGTCACCGGCCATGCCGCTGATGCCGCTCTTCGTCGTGCTTGACGCGCGATCGCTGTCGTTGCCGAAGCCGACACCGGTGCCGGCAGCCGCCAGACTGCCTTGCGGCGAGAAGCCGCTGCCGACGTTCACGCTGACCGATTCGGCCTCGTAGCTGGCGCGGTTCTCGACGTCGGTCATGCTCACTTTGTCTTGCTTGCAGTGATGCTTCTAATCGTAAGAGCCTGGGTCTTGTGATTCTGCCTTGTCGGCTTCGTAACTTTTTCGGGCCCTCGCATATGAACGATCAAAGGGCTTCAAATGAAGCGCGTTCGCCTTTTCCGCGTATCCCCCAATTGCGGCAATGACCAGGCCCGTTAGCGCGCCCCAATACAACAACATTCCCTCTGCGAAAGCGACGGATGCGAACAGGATCACAAAGCCGGCGATCCAAATCACGGCTCTCAGCCACGGCGCCAAATTTCCGTCTCTTACGAATCTCATTTCTTGAAGATGTTGTTGATGGCGTCCCGGCCATCCTTGACTACCGAGCTTCCCTTCAACTGCTCACCAACTTCGGTTATTGCGGGCCCGAGCCCCGGAAGTTTGCCGCTGACACCGTGCACGAAGACGTCGACCGCTCCCTCCGAAACCGCCTTGCCAGTATCGGGCCGCAATAGCTGTTCAACGCCTTGAGCCCCCATCCCTACAGCAGTAGCAGTGCCAGCCAAACCAAATTGCACAATGCCGGCAGCCTTGCCTGCGGGGCTCGGACTGTTGACCAGCGCCGTCCCGTATGCTGTCGCAGCTGCAGCAAATCGCCCTGACTGAGTCGATACTGTACTCGCAACTTCGGCGGCATTATTGCGTCGGCCGGCCATTTCCTGCTCTGTCAACGGCTTCGGCACGCCAGCTTTGCAGTCCGTATCGGCATTGCCGCATCTAGCGGTTGACTGTGACGGTGGCGTGTTCGAAGTCGTTAGCGGCCCTTTGTCTGTGCTCACGACATACGGCGACGAGTCCGGTATCCACCCAAGCGTGTCACGACTATTGGCAATGATGTAGTTCTGAAGTTCCGGGTTCGGATTTCCCAGCACCTCCACGACACTGCGTCCTTGCGCGACAATCGGCAAGGTCTGATCCTGCTTGAAAGTTTCCTGCAGGCGTTGCGCGGTCGCAGGATCCGTTGTATCCGCAAAGACCTCCACCTTGTTTGCCCGCTCCCCATAACGATTATTTCCCATCAGCCGCATCTGCTCTTCGATTTCGACCTCTGTGTATTTGCCCTTGCTCTTTTCGGCGAGCCTTTTCGCAAGCGCCTTTTCATCCGGATGCAACTGCCGGTTATTCGCATCCACCGACAACGCCACGCCCGC